>CACZWF010000098.1 GCA_902784785.1 uncultured Bacteroidia bacterium | reverse complement strand
TCACCGGGCCGAGCCCGCCGACATCGTCTTTATCAACACGGCGGAAGAAGCCCGCAAGAAAGGAATGGTCGGAAATTTTTCCCGCAAACTGATCGAGATTCTCCAGTCGTGCCTGCAAGAAGGGAAACAGGCCATTATCCTGCGCTCCCGCAAGGCCTATTCGACCTATGTGCAATGCGGTCAATGCGGCCACATTCCCAAATGCAAACGCTGCAACCTCCCCCTTTCCTACAACAAAGCGGACGGAAAGCTGGCCTGCCACCATTGCGGCAAGAAAATGCGTTACGAGGCCATCTGCCCCGAATGTGGCGGCCCCTTGCTGTCGATGGGCGCCGGCACGCAGAAAATCGAGGAGGAAGCCGCCGCCCTGTTCCCGGAGGCCCACATCAGCCGCCTCGATTCGGATGCCGCCCGCAGCGTCATCAAGGAGCGAGAAATCATCGAAGCGTTCAGCCGGGGTGAGACCGACCTCCTCATCGGCACCCAGATGGTCAGCAAAGGATTTGACTTCCCGGGACTGAAAGTCGTGGCGGTGATTGACGCGGACGCCCTGCTCTCTTTGGACGACTTCCGGGCCGACGAGAAAGCGCTCCAGACCCTCGAACAACTGCGCGGACGCTGCTCCCGTCGCGATGAAAAAGGCCTGTTCATCATCCAGACCCGCCAAAACGCACATCCCGTTTTCGACAGCCTGCAGGACGGAATCGCCCTCCACCAAGACCAACAGATGAACGAGCGCAAGGACTTCTCCTATCCGCCCTACACCCGTCTGGTGGACATCACGCTGGAAGATTTCAACGAAGCCCGTATGCGGGAGAAAGCCGCCCGACTGGCCGCCCGGCTCTGTGCCGGGGGGTTCGACTGCCTCGGTCCTTTCGCCCGAGGAAGCGGAAAAACAGCCGGCCGCTACGCCCTCTGCCTGCGCATCAGTTTTCCCAAGAACAGGGATTATCCCCGGCGGAAACAAGACCTGTCCCGGAGCCTGGACGCCTTCGCCCGCGAAGAAAAATACGCATATAACCTCAGCATCAACGTCGATCCTCTATAGCCTATGCCCCAAATGTATATCATATCCGGTTGCAACGGCGCCGGAAAAACCACAGCCTCCTACACGGTACTGCCCGGCATGCTCGAATGCAGCCAGTTCATCAACTCGGACGAGTTCGCCAAGAGTTTCAGTCCCTTCAACCCCGAGGCAGCTGCCATCCGCGCCAGCCGTTTCATGCTGATGAAGTTCCACTATCTCTTCGGCAAGCAGATGAATTTCGGCATCGAGACCACCCTGGCCACCAAGACCCTGCTGAACATGGCGCATAAAGCCCAGAAACAAGGCTACGAGGTGACCATCCTCTATTTCTGGCTCCGCACCCCGGAGATGGCTATCGAGCGCGTCAAAGCACGCGTAGCCACCGGCGGGCATTATATCGACGAAGAGACCGTACGGCGCCGCTACTATGTCGGCCTGCATTACTTCTTCACCGAATACATCCCGTTCTGTGACCATTGGATCCTGCTTGACAACTCCACGCCGCCCGAGCGCATTGTAGCCCGGGGCAACAAAAACGAGGCGCCGGAAATCCTGGACGAAACCACCTACAGTACCATCCGGGAGCTGGCCTTCAAGCCGATCAGCGACATCCCTGCCAAGTAACATTGGGGGCCCTCGCCTGCTCCAGGAAAAGCACCCCGCTTGCACAGTCGGAAAAAATCGATAACTTTGTAAGTTTATAATTAACCAAAGAATAGAAATGACAATCAGTAAAGACAAAGTCGTAGCCATCACCTACGAACTGGAAGTGGAAGGTCAGATTGCTGACCGCGCCACGAGCGAAAGACCCTTGGAATACATCCACGGCAACCACAATCTGTTGGAAAAATTCGAGCAGAACCTGGAAGGGAAAGCCGTCGGAGACACATTTGAATTCACGCTCACCCCTGCGGAAGGATACGGAGAATCCGACCCCGAGCGCATCCTCGACCTGCCCAAAGACATGTTCAAAGGACCGGACGGAAAATACATCGAGCAATTCATGCGCGTCGGCGCCCGTGTTCCCTTGGTCAACTCCGCCGGACAGATGATTCCGGGCGTCGTGCTGGAAGTCGGTGAAGCGACGGTCAAAGTGGACCTCAATTCCCCGATGGCCGGCAAGACGCTTCACTTCACCGGTTCGGTCGTTTCCATCCGCGAGGCTACGGAAAAAGAACTGAAAGAAGGCCTGCACGGAGAATACGTCCAATCTAATTGCGGCGGCAACTGCGGCGGATGCCACGGTGGTTGCGGCGAGGAGAAAAAAGACGGTGAATGTTGCGGAAAAGGCAAAGGTCACTGCAAGAAATAAATGAAAACGGCCATCGTCATCCTCAACTGGAACGGGGAGAAGCACCTCAAGCGCTTTCTCGCCCCCCTGTTGCATAGCATCAGAAACTATGATGCCCGGGTGATGATTGCCGACAACAACTCTATCGACGGATCCATCAGTTATGTGGAAAATACGTTTGAGGAACGTGTGCAAGTGCTTTGTTTTCCCAAAAACTATGGCTTCGCCGAAGGATACAACCGGGCGCTCGCTTCGCTGGACGCCCAGTATTACCTCCTGCTCAACTCGGACGTGCTGGTCGAAGGAGACTGGCTCTATGCGCTGGAGGAATGGATGGACCTGCACGAAGACTGTGCGGCCTGCGGACCCAAGATTCTCAGCTACCAGGAGCGCGACCGCTTCGAATATGCGGGAGCTGCGGGCGGTCTGCTCGACAAATACGGCTACTCTTTCTGCCGGGGACGCATCCTCTCCTACACGGAAAAAGACGAGGGACAATATGACCTGCCGCAAGACGTATTCTGGTGCAGCGGGGCCTGCCTGATGGTCCGCGCTTCAGCGTGGAAGGAATTGGGCGGATTCGACGAGCGCTATTTCGCGCACTTCGAGGAAATCGATTTCTGCTGGCGGGCCAGACTGGCGGGATGGCGTATCTCCTATGTCCCCCGGAGCTCCGTCTGGCATATCGGAGGAGGTACCCTGCCCTCCGACTCCCCCTGGAAACTCAAGCTCAACTACCGCAACAATCTGCTTACCCTCTGGAAGAACGAGGCCCGCACCCAGTCGTTGCTGTTTTTTTACGAGGCGGTGACGGAACTGATTCGTTCGGAAACCGACGACTTCAGCGGATGGACGATCTACAAGTTATGGCTGGAAATCCAGGACCGCGCGTTCCTTGCCAATTTGAGCAGCAAAGCGGCGATGCTGGGCCTGGCCCGGCGCAATACCCTGGTATGGAGAAGGATGATATTGGATGGACTGTCCGCCCTCGTCTATCTCGTCAAGGGACAGAAAGACCGTTTCAAAGCCGTCTGGGAAGCCCACAAAGAGTTCAAGGTCCTCCGCGAAGAAGGTCAGCAAGACACCCGGGAATCCATTTCCGAATGGCTGCTCGACCGGGTCGACAAAGGGGATGCCGAAAAAATGCTCTATCTGGAATATGACGAAGATTCCGGCTTGGAAATCGGGCTAAAAGCCCGCTACAACGGCTGGATGATTCCGACCGCCCTGCGCGAAAAAGAAAATGCACACGAAACCATCAACAAGGAGATCAGATTATGAAGATCATCATTGCCGGAGCCGGCGAGGTTGGCTCGCACTTGGCTAAACTGCTTGCCGCATCGGGCGGCAACGAAATCACGCTCATCGACCCTGAGGAAGAGCGTCTGGAAAGCGTTGCGGAGACGGCGGACATCATCACCATCTGCGGAGACTCGTCTTCCATCAAGACCTTGCAGGAAGCGGGTATTTCCAAGGTTGATCTGTTCGTAGCCGTTCACCCCGCCAGCCAGCAGCACCTCAATCTGGCGAGTGCCCTACTGGCCAAGAAACTCGGCTGCCCCAAAGTCGTGGCCCGTGTCAGCAACGAAGAATACCTGTCTTACGACAACCGCATCCTGTTCACGGATTTGGGCGTGGATTTGCTGTTCTATCCCGAATTGGTTGCCGCCCAGGAAATTGCCAGTTCGCTGAAAAACGCCGGTGCCTCCGAAAGCCTCGACTTCGCCCGGGGACGCCTCCAGCTGTCGGTGGTCAAACTGGATGCCACTTCCCCTGTTCTGGACGCCAAACTCATCGACTTCAGCCGGGACATCGCCGCCAAGTTCGACATTCATTTCCGCATCGTAGCGGTATCACGGATGGGCGAAACCATTATTCCGGGCCCGGATTTCAAATTCAAGGAGAAAGACACCATCTACCTGGTCACCCTCCGCGAATCGCTCGAGCCCTTGCTCCGTTCACTTGGCGTCACCATGCTGCAGGCCCGCCGCGTAATGATTCTGGGCGGCAGCAACATCGGCAGCATGGTAGCCCGTATGATTGCCTCCTCCACCCAGGAAGTCAAAATCATCGACAAAAACCGGGATGTGTGCCTGGCCCTGTCCGAAGAACTTCCCTCCTCTATCAAAATCATCAACGGAGATGCGCGCAATACGGATCTGCTGATGGAGGAAGGTATCACCAACTGCGACGTCGTGATTGCCGTCACGGACAACGCCGAGACCAACATTCTCTCCTGCGTCGCCGCCAAGAGCCTGGGAGTTCCGAAAGTCATCGCGGACGTAGAAAATATCGAATACCTGCGCCTGGCCGAAGAAATGGGCATCGACTCCACCATCAACCGCAAACTGATTGCGGCGGCCAAGATTTTCCGCCTCACCTTGAGCGACAAGGTGAAGTCCATCCAGTATATGAACGGAACGAATGCCGAGGTACTGGAATATGTGGTGGCCGACGGCTCGGAGATTGCCGGAAAGACGCTCAAAGACATCGATTTCCCCTCCGGCGCCATCATCGGCGGCGTCATCCGGGGCACGGAAGCCTTTATCGCGGTCGGCAGCACCCAGATCAAGACCTACGACCGCGTGATTGTATTCAGCACCCCCGGGACCACTCCTGCGGTCGACAAATGGTTTAAATAGCATGTTGCGTCCCCTGTCTGTCTTTCTGTTGCTAAGCCTGGCGATGGGCGGGTTGTTCGCAAGCCGCAGCCATCGCGTGGCTCTGGTTTGCGGCCCGGCCGTAGAGAACCGGCAGCAACTGGATAAGGCACGGAAGGGACTCTACCGTTCGCTTCGGGAAAGGACGGATTGGGGGCAAATCATCTTTATGGGCGATATGGTCTCTGACAATGCGTCCCTGCTCGCCCCTACAGCCCAGACTTTGGACTCGATCTCCGTCCCTTGGTTCTGTGTTCCGGGAGACAAGGACCGGGATTTCTATCGTCCCGCCACCTCCACCCGACCGGGCGGAAATCTGCCGTCCAGGGACCGGGATTTTGCGACCTGGCGGACCGTGATGCCGGCCATGGACAGTTCTTGGATAGCCTTTGAGATCCGCTGGATCATCCTGAACAACATCCGCACGACGGGAAACAAATATGTGGGCGGACTCAATGAAGGACAGAAGGCCTGGCTGGAAAACATCCTCAAGAACGCGCCGCAACAACAGCGGGTCGTCCTATGCACGCATCTCCCCCTTTCTCAATGCGCCGGAGCCGACAGCCTGCAACGCATTCTCTCCCTGCACAAGGACACGCGCCAGATTTGCGCCGCGCCCTGCTCCGACCCTGAAGTCCTCTCCGTCTCCGACCAAGGAGGTCTCTATATTTTGGATATCAAGAACGGAAGTTGGTAGCCGATGAGCGGGAGTTTCGGTCATATATGGGGAGCGTGGGGAAAACGCCGGCTCGGTATGCTCTCCGGGCTGCTGGCATTGATCGGGCTGGTCTCCTGCAGTACGACGCGGGTGCTTTCCGAAGACCAGGAGTGGCTGGCCAAGAACAAAATCGTCGTCAAGGGTGACAAGCAATACAACGGCCGCGAATTGCAGCCCTATCTCAAGCAAAAAGAGAACACCTCCCTTCCTCTACGTGTACAACTGGCAGGACGGAAAAGGCAAAGGCTGGGACAAGTTTGTCCAAAAAATCGGCGACCCCCCGGTCATCTTCGAAGAAGGACAAGTCAGCAGTTCTGAAAAGAGTTTGCTGAGCCACTTGGATTACACCGGCTACTACCATTCCAAGGTCAGCAGCGAGGTGGTTCGCAAGAAGCCCAAAGAAGTGACGGTCACCTACTATATCCAACCCGGCACACGACGGCGCATCGACTCGCTGGTCTATCAATTGCCGACCGACTCTACGCTCCGGGCCATCTTCTGCGCCGACACCGTCAACAGCACCGTCCGCAAAGGAAGTTGGCTGTCGGAAAAAGCCTTGGACGCCGAAGCGGACCGTTCCAGCACCTATCTGCGCAACAAAGGCTATTACGGCTGGTCGAAAGCCCATTTCGCCTACGAAGCCGACACCCTCAGCCAACCCGGGAAAACCATCCTGACCGTCAAGGTGGCCAACTCGGTCGAGAAGCGGGATTTCGGCGAAGTCACCATCGATTATCCCGCCCCGTTGAAATTCAATGAGAAAGTCCTGCGCGGGCTCAACACCATCCGCCCCGGAACGACCTACAGCGAAGATGTCGTCAACAACACCTATTCCCGCCTGTCACAACTGCCCCTGTTCAGCAGCGTAAGCGTGGAGACCTCCGTGGGAGACGACCAGCGCGTGCACAGCGCCATCCGCCTCTCGCAATCCAGATTACAAGGATTTAAACTCAACTTTCAGATATCCACCAACACCAACTGGCTGTTTGCCATCACCCCGCAGATTTCGTATTTCCACAAAAACATTTTCGGCGGTGGAGAACTGTTGAATGTCAGCGTACGGACCAATCACCAATTCATGATTGGCAACAAGCTGTCCAGCAACGAGGTCGGTGCCTCCGTCAGTCTGCGTTTCCCCAAATTCCTCCTGCTTCCCTACAGCGCATTCCCCCGCCAGATGCCCCACACCGAAA
Organism: uncultured Bacteroidia bacterium; assembly: GCA_902784785.1. Lineage (GTDB taxonomy): Bacteria > Bacteroidota > Bacteroidia > Bacteroidales > UBA932 > Cryptobacteroides. The sequence goes on along the minus strand of CACZWF010000098.1, from coordinate 2,053 downwards.
TCAAAGGGACCTTCACCTTCCAGCACCGTCCGGAATTCCGGCGTTTCCTGGTCACGGGCGCCTTCGGCTATGTGGGAAACTTCAACAACCTGCTTTCCTACCAGTTCTACCCCATTTCCCTGGGTGTCGTCCGCATTCCCTATATTGACCAGAACTTCCTGTGGAACATGACGGACAACCCCTTCCTGCTCAATTCGTTTGACGAACACGTGGATGCGGGCATCAACGGAATCCTTTTCTTCAAGACTTCGCCGCAGGCCGTTCCCAAGGAATCCTACTTTTACTCGCGCTTCCAACTGGACTTGTCGGGTAATCTGATATCTCTGTTCAACAAGGTACTTCCGGTCAAATACTCCGATATCGACGGAAGCAGCACGCACCTGCTGTTCGGCTTGCCCTACTATCAATATGCCCGTGGGGAACTCAGTCTGGTGGAGACGCTGCGCCTGGGGAAGGACGAACGGCAGTCGCTGGTCTTCCGTCTGCTGATCGGAGCCGGTATCGGATACGGGAACGCGATTTCCATGCCCTTTGAAAAATTGTTTTACGCAGGCGGTTCGAACAGCATGCGGGGTTGGCAAGCGCGTACGCTCGGGCCGGGCGCTGGACCGATGTATGACTATTTCGTCATTCCCAGCCAGGTGGCGGACGCCAAATTCGAATTCAACATAGAATACCGTTTCCCGATGTTCTGGAAAATCGAAGGAGCCGCGTTTGTGGACGTGGGCAACATCTACAACTTTTTCAGGAACACCGATTACGCAGCCGACGAATACAAATCCGCCTTCTCCTTCGACCATCTCGAATCGCTGGCCGCCAACTGGGGCGTGGGGCTCCGTCTGAATCTGGACTTTATCATCATCCGGGTGGACGCCGGCCTGCGTTTCCACGACCCGCAATATGAAAAAAGATGGGTCGAATTCAAACGTATGTTTTCGAAAAACGGGGCTGCGATACATTTCGGCATCGGCTATCCGTTTTGATACAATCGCATAATTTCGTAAATTCGCACTCAATTTTAATATTTATCTATTATGAAAAAGTTGTATAGAAGCTTAACTGACAAAAAAATCGCCGGTGTCTGCGGCGGACTGGCCCAATATCTGAACGTCGACGCGACCATTATCCGACTGGTTTGGGTGGCTTGCTGCCTCTTCTGCGGCGCCGGTTTGTTGCTGTATGCCATTGCCTGGCTCGTAATGCCCGAGGAACCCCAGAATCAAGTTGACGAACAATAAGCTGCTATGTTATCCTTTCTAGTCAGCATAGTTGCGCTGATTCTCGGCTATGTTTTATACGGACGCTATGTCGCCCGTGTGGTCTATGCGGACCCGAACCGTCCCACTCCGGCTACGCTTCACGCCGACGGAGTGGATTACATCAAGATGCCCACCTGGAAGGTGTTTATGATCCAGTTCCTCAACATCGCGGGAACCGGCCCCATCTTCGGCGCCATCATGGGCGCCAAGTTCGGCCCCGCCTGCTTCCTGTGGATTGTCTTCGGCTGCATCTTCGCGGGAGCCGTGCACGATTATGTGAGCGGCATCATCATGGTGCGTAAGGACGGCTTCTCCTACAACGAGATGATAGGCTATATCTTCGGAAAGAAGGCCCGCGCGGTTGTGACCGTGCTGGTGACGATTCTGCTGCTGCTTGTCGGTGCGGTGTTCGTATACAGTCCGGCCATCATCCTGAGCAATTTGGTTTCTTCCACCTCGATGATGTTCTGGGTGGTGGTGATTTTCATCTATTACCTCATCGCTTCCCTGCTGCCCATTGACAAGATTATCGGCAAGATCTATCCGTTCTTCGCCGTCTGCATCCTCTTTATGGCCGTCGGTCTCTTTGTCGCTTTACTGGCGCACTGGCCCACCATCCCCGAATTATGGGAGGGGCTGGGCAACCGTTCCGCCAGCGTGGGCGTGGTAGGACAGGATTTGTTCCCCTGCCTGTTCGTGACGGTCGCGTGCGGAGCCATCAGCGGCTTCCACGCCACCCAGAGCCCTTTGATGGCCCGTTGCATCAACAATGAAAAACACGCCCGTCCCGTTTT
>CACZWF010000097.1 GCA_902784785.1 uncultured Bacteroidia bacterium | reverse complement strand
TGCTGCCCCTCGACTTGCATGTGTTAAGCCTGCCGCTAGCGTTCATCCTGAGCCAGGATCAAACTCTTCATTGTATAATTATTTTTCCTGCAACTCACATCTCTGTGAGTGCAAAATGATTAGCCTGACCTTGACCCTTATTAATTCCATATTAAAAGAATTAACGCTTCTCGAATTTTTCGAACTATCATTACAATAGTACTTGGTTCGGTACTTGCTTGTACTTGTCTCGCCATATTCTCTATGGCGATTTTAACAGTCTTGTCAATGATCTTTTCCTTTTTTCCGTCGGGGATTCACTCGCGTTTTTCCCAAACGGGCTGCAAAGATACGCAACTTTTTTGAACTAGCAAATATTTTTTGAAGTTTTTTCACACAGATGCCCGGTCGGCCGGGCAGGACGCGGAAAGTGAAAGGATATTTGAATATTCCAGATTATTTCCCTACCTTTGTATGATTGCCGTGACAAAAACGGCTGACATTAGTACAGACTAAAACCTTTACTTTATTATTATGGACACTTACATTTATGATCTAATCCCCAAAGAGGAATTCGAAAGAGTAAAATACATCCCCACCATTCCGGAATGGATGGAATGGTTGCCCCAGCAATACGGCTCCCTCCCCGCCCTCAGCGAGAACGGAAACACCATCACCTATCAGGAAATGGCCGACCGCATCGCCCGCCGCAGGGCCTTCATCAACGGCCTCGGCCTGAAGAAAGGCGCCCATATCGCCATTTTCGACCGCAACAGCCAGAACGCCATCGAACTGTTCTTCGCCATCACCTCCGCCGGCTATGTGGGCATCATCTTGCCCGCTACCCTCCCCGCTCCCGCCGTCGTGGGCAGCTGCATGAAGTTCGACGTCGAAGTTCTGTTTGTCCGCGATGAATTCAAGCCCCTCACCGAAGGACTGAAAATCCCCATTCTCCCTGCCGACAGCATCGCCGACGAAAAAGCGCCCGTCGCCAAGGTTGACAAGGACGAGCCCGCCGCCATTTTCTTCACCGGCGGCACCACCGGCACCCCCAAAGGCGTTGTCCTCCCCCACCGCGCATTGATGAGAGGCGGATTCAACGGCATCTTTGCTCCCGGTCCCCAGCTGGGCATCCAGCGTGAAATCGCCATCCTCCCCCTCAGCCACGTATTCGGCCTGATTCGCGGAACGATGGGTCTTTTCTACAAAGGCGGTCTGCTCTTCACCTGCGAGGACATGAAAGCCACCATCGGCAAGATTCCTATGATGCGTCCCACCTGCCTGGTGTTGGTTCCCGGACTTTGCGAAGTGCTCATCGGCCTGACGAAAATGTACGGTCCCCAGTTCCTGGGCGGCTCCCTCAAGACGATTATTTCCGGCGCGGCCAACGTTCCTCCCCGGCTGCAAGTGGAATTCGAGAAACTCGGCGTCAACCTCTGCGCCGGCTACGGAATGACCGAAACCGCCAACCTGACCACGGCCAATGCCAATGTCAAGGAAAAACCCACCTCCATCGGCAAACTCTATCCCGGTCAGGAAGCCAAAATCGTGGACGGCGAACTCTGGATCAAGGGAGACAACCTCTTCCTGGGTTATTATAAAGATGAAGCCAACACCAAGGCCACCCTCACGGAAGACGGTTGGATCAAGACCGGCGACCTCGCCAGAGTGGACGAAGACGGCTTCTACTACATCGTCGGCCGTATCAAGAATCTCATCATTCTCAGCAACGGCGAGAACGTCTCCCCCGAGAGCATCGAGGAACTCTTCTACCAGAATCCGCTCGTTCGCGACTGTCTGGTAAGCGAAGGCGAACAAGACGGCACCCCCTGCATCGCCATCGACATTCTGCCGCAAATGGCCGCCTTCGACGGAAAGCCTTGGGAAGAAGTGGTCGCCACGATGGAAGAGATTGTCCATCAGGTCAACGAGAAACTTCCTTCCTATGAGCGTGTGGCGAAGATTTCCGTCCGCAAGGAGGATTTCAAACGTACCGGCAGTATGAAAGTAGCCCGCAACCAGAACTGATATGACACGCGAAGAAATCCTGGCGGGACTCAAAGAAGTCCTTGGCGTCATCCGCCCGAAAACCGATTTGTCCAACATTCAGGACAGCACGCGCCTGGTGCACGATCTGGGCATCGACTCCCTTTCGATGATGTTTATGAGCCTGGCGATTGAAGAGAAATTCGCCTTCCGCTTCGAGCAGAACCAGGCACCCTTCGAGACGGTCGGTCAGGTGCTGGACTATATCGAGAATATCAAAAAATAGACAATTATTTCCCCGCCGACAACAAAGACTCAAGAGGGCCCACAAGGTCCTCTTTTGTTGTAAATTGGATGGCGTTCATCCCGACGGCGCGGGCCCCTTCTACATTTTTCAGATTATCGTCGATAAACACGCATTCCGCCGGATTGAGGTGGAAACGGTCGAACAAAATCTGGAAAAGACGCGGGTCGGGCTTGATGAATCCCTCGTAGCCGGACACAACCATTCCGTCCAGCACATCGAACACCTCGAATAGATGACGCACCCGCGGGAAAGTCTCCGATGACCAGTTGGACAAGCCATAGAGTTTGACACCCCGTGCTTTCAGTTCCTTGACATATTCGGTCATCCCGGGGATGGGAACGGGGTTGATCATATCGAACCAATGGTCGAAATACAGTTCGATTTCCGTCTTCCACTCCGGGTATCGGGCAGAGAGTTCGGCCACACCTTCAGAGAAGGGTTTCCCCGCATCCATCTGCACGTTCCAATCCATCGTACAGATGTTTTTGAGAAACCAATCCGCCTTGGCCACATCGCCCTTGAACCACGGATCATAGACATAGTGCGGATTCCAATCGACCAGGACCGCACCATAATCAAAAACGACGGTATCGATCATTTCTTCAGAATCTTTTGAAGGTCGGCTTTCAGACCGATGATTTGCTGGGTTCCGCTGAGCGGTCCGTTGAAATGGAACACGCAGCGGATATCCAACTTGACACCTGGCCACAAACCCGGTTCGTAGAAAATCTCCAGACGGTCGTACGGCATCATCGTACGGTCAGCGCTTCCGTCCATCCGCACGCGGTAATAATGCTCGCTCAAATACAGACGGTGGCCATAACGCGTACCCGCCGGATCAATCATTTCCCCGAGCGGCTCCAGGTTCGTTCCCACATACAAGGTATTGCGGATGCCCACATTCCAGTGACGGATTTCCGCATTGATTTCCACACCGCCCGGATAATACGCCTGCTCGAAACGGCGGTCCCGCTGATAGGATGCATAACCGCCCACATCCACATACAAGCGCTGCATCGGGACGAGAGATGAAAGATCGAAGCCCAGGTAAGGCCGCAGCAGAATGTTATCCACCACGTTAAGAGCCACATCGCTGCAAGCGTAATGGTCCATCGTGAAAGCAGCGCCCAACCGCAGCCAGGGCAGGAAATCGTACTGCACGGAACCCCAGATCTGGAAACGCTCGCGGGTCGTCCCCTTCTTGATGCCGATCCAGTTGCAGATGACCTCGCCATAGAATTGCGGCGACTCGTAGGAAAGCAACAGGCCCTGGCAATTACGTCCCGTAAAACGCAAGGAGTCGCTCACGAACGCGCGTGTGTACGCGCCCCTATAATATGTCTTCGGGAACACACCTCCCAGCGCCGTGAACTGACGGCCGCCCTTGAACTTTTTATCCAACTTATAATAAGCCAGCACCTTGTCGATCTGACCGAAAGGCTTGTCCTTCAAACCGAAATAGAAAGTGGCGTCCAAGCCCACCATAAAGCGATGGTTCACCGTAGAATCCCCCTTCACACGCAGGCCCACCTGGGGCGTCAGTTGCTCGCCGAAAAGGGTGGACGAAGGTGTGAACGGCGTGGAGGCCATATCGTTCTCACGATTGTCGAAATAGGTGTTGCTCAGCAATTCATAATCGAAAGAGAGGGCGGAAGCCGGTTTCTCGGCACGGACGTTCTGCGCCAGACCACAGAGGATCAAGAGAAAGGGAAATAATTTTCTCATCGGTACGGTTATAAAAGTTCCGCAAAGTTAGAAAAGAATTGGGATTTATAAGAATATTTTTTAACTTTGCATCGCCTTTGATAAAGGTTTGGAATTGAGATATGGTGTAATGGTAGCACTACAGATTTTGGTTCTGTCTGTAGAGGTTCGAATCCTCTTATCTCAACAATCTTCAGTCCTATGGAAGTTCAACTCTGGATGGCGATTCCTTTCGCCTTGATGTTGCTACTTATCGCTGTAGCGCCCCTTTTATTCCCGCATTTCTGGGAAAGCAACAAAAACAAACTCATCGCAACCGCCGTCATCACGGTTCCTGCTGCCATCATGCTGATTGTGCTGGGATTGGGCCACGCGGTTCTTCATCAGGTAGCCTTCGACTACATCCCCTTCATCATGCTCCTGCTCACACTCTTCGTCGTGACGGGGGGCATCCATTTGAAGGGCGACCTGACGGCGACGCCCGGCATCAACGGCGGCATTCTCGCGATGGGCTATCTTCTCGCATCCTTGATGGGGACGACCGGGGCGGCGATGCTGCTGATTCGTTTCCTGCTGGAAACCAACCGCCAGCGCAAATACCGCACGCATACCGTCCTGTTTTTCATCGCGATGGTAGCCAACTGCGGCGGCATCCTCACCCCGCTGGGAGATCCCCCGCTCTTTTTGCTGTACCTTCGCGGTGCGCCGTTCCTCTGGTTCACGCATCTTTTCCCGCAATGGCTGGTTACCGGACTGATTCTGCTGGCCCTTTATAACCGGATTGACCGTTACTATTATAAAAAGGAACCCTTGGCAAACAAGAAGCGCGACCTGCAAGAAATCTCTCCCATCCGTTTCAAAGGGAAAATCAATTTCCTCTACCTTGCCATCATCATTCTCTCCGTGATGTTCATCAATGAAGGCTACATTCCGGCGATGAAAGGAGGAGTGCTCCGTTTCCTGCGCGAGTTTATTTTCGCAGCGGTCATTCTCCTTTCCCTCAAGACGACGTCTTCCACCATCCGTCAGTTGAACAATTTCTCCTGGGAACCCATTCTGGAAGTCGCCATCCTCTTTATCGGCATCTTCGTCACGATGACGCCTGCGATGATTTACCTAAACGTTCACGCTTCGAGTCTGGGCATCGACCAACCTTGGGAATTCTTCTATGCCACCGGTCTGCTGAGCTCCTTCCTGGATAACTCGCCCACCGCCGTCGCTTTCTACGAAGTGGCTACCGGCATTGCGCCCGTTGACGGAGCGGCCACCGTCGCAGGTATCTCCCCCGTCATTTTGGAAGCGATTTCTCTGGGAGCCGTCCTCTTCGGTTCTCTGACCTATATAGGCAACGGCCCCAACTTCATGGTCAAGGCTATCGCCGAACAGGAAGGCGTCGAGATGCCGAGTTTCTTTGCCTATATGGCGAAGTTCTCCCTCTGCATCCTGCTGCCTGTATTTATCATCGTGCAGTTGATTTTCATCGGATTCTGACGGTTCGGTTTTTGCAATTCAATGCCGTCTATGGACAGAAGAAAATTTATTCAAAACAGCCTGATAGGCCTGGGCGCCTTGGCTTTGGGAGAAACAGCTTCCCACGCACAAGGCATCGCCTCCAACAAGAGTTCCGCAAAACCGGAAGATTGGTCCATTGTTTCGGATGAAACGAAAGATGGGGTTCGCAGCCTCGTCGTCACCCCGTCGCAGAAAGTCTGCCCCTCGCAATTGGAACTGGACATTTTCGTCAAAGACCGCACCATCAAGGGATTTCATTTCGCGGGAGGATGTCCCGGCAACGCCAGAGCCGTAGCCCTGCTGACGACCGGAATGAGCATACAAGATGTCATCGCGAAATTCAGAGGACTCCCCTGCGGCCGCAGAGGCACTTCCTGCCCGGACCAGCTGGCCCGCGTGTTGGAATCGTTGCAGTGGTAACCAGCGCGGTGCTCATTCGCACAGCACGCCTTTCAGCGCCGATTGTCATTGTCAGCGCAATTCCTTAAAGAAATCAACCATCAGGGCGGAACATTCTTCCGCCAGCACGCCGCCTTCGATGACGGTCTTGGGATGAAGCAGTGAAGGTTGGAAAAGAGAATAGCCCCGTTTGGGATC
>CACZWF010000096.1 GCA_902784785.1 uncultured Bacteroidia bacterium | reverse complement strand
CCGTGTCGGGTTTCTCTGCCTTTTTGGCCTTCTTTGCTTTTTTAGCCTTTGAGGCTTTCACGGAGGGCAGAACCAGTTTGGCCTGCGGTCCGCGAATCAGCAGACGTCTGGCATGCGCTTCTCCCTTCAGCAGGCTGAACAAGCATAGATTCTGCAATTTGATGGCCTCGATGTGTCCTTCGAGTTCCGGTCCGAGCTTCGTGCTGTCCTGGAGCGTGATATCCACACCCCGTACCTCCAGATTTCCGGACAGTAAAGCGAGGTTGACGCGTTTGAATTCAATTTGGACACCGGGTACGTTGGCCAGGGCGGTGCGCAGCTGGCTTGCTGCGACGCGGCTCAATACAAGGTCGCATACTGCGAAAAAAGCCACTACTATGACGAGGCACAGAAGGGCTTTTTTTAGGAATGTTTTGCTGATTTTCATAGTGGAAATTGTGCGGGCGAAGGGACTCGAACCCATACGCCTTGCGGCACCAGATCCTAAGTCTGGCTTGGCTACCAATTACAACACGCCCGCAGATGCGGTCCAAGACCGCCAGTGCCGGAATGCGGCGTTACTTTTTGCTGATGGCTCCGGAAAGTTTCTCGCAAAGCCCGTCGAGCTTCTCGAACATCTCCTTGATGACCGCGTCGTAGTAGGCTTTCTTGCTCTGTCCTTCCGCCGGATGATTGACCTTGTATTTCAGCTCGTTGTACAAGTCGACCGCGTCGTCGATAATCTCGTTGATCTTCGCCTCGTCGCAATCGTCGTTGAGGGCCATGCACAAAGTGCAGTCATCGATAAATTCGCTCACGAAGAAATCGATATCCTTTTTAATAACTCTAAGATTCATATACTTTATGGTTTTAAAATTTTCTGTTTCGAATCAGTATGCAAATTTAGCAAAAATTTTCATTTGCACCCAAAATGTGCGCTGAGGGCAGCAGCGGCATCTTCCACCTCGTTGTCCTCCAGCGGCTTTTTTTCTTCTTTTTTGAACTGTTCCTTGAGCAGGCGGAACTGGCGCTTGGTGTCCAGTGCAAAATCGTTCTTGTCAATCCAGTCGAAATAGGAGGGCTCTTTGCGATAGACCTCGCGTGCCGTCTTGCCTTTGTGTTTCCCGAAGTTGATGACGGCCTCACCCTTGTCGTTTTCTACCAGGCGGCCGGCATAATCGACGACTTTTCCGATGGTTGTGAATGCGGCCAGCCAATCGACGTCGTTTTTCAGTTCGTTCTCAGGGTAACGGTCCAATTGCCCCTTGAGCACGGCATAGGTCGCCAACGTGTCAGCCTGGGCGGCGTGCGCATTCTCGAAATCTTCTCCTCCGCAATAGAAGCGGTAAGCGGCTTTGAGGTTGCGGGGCTCCATCTTGTGAAAGATGGTCTGTACGTCAATCATCTTCTTTTCGTGCAGATTGATGGGGCATTTCGCCTTTTTGTACAGGTAGGCGCGCTCCAATTCTTCCGCCAGCATCGGCAGGTCGAACTTGTGCGAATTGTACCCTGCCAGATCGCAATCTTCCAACCAGGAACAGACTTCGGGAGCCAGTTCGAAGAAACGCGGGCAGTCTTTGAGTTCTTCGTCCTTGATCCCGTGCACCCGGGCGGCTCCCGGAGTGATGGGGCGCTGAGCATTTCGCTCATAGTCCCAAGGACAAACCCTCCAGGTTTGGATGCGCTCCTCGCCTGAAGGGAATATCTTTACGAAACTCAGTTCGATAATGCTGTCCGCGATGATGTCCAGACCTGTGCTTTCGATGTCGAAAAACAGCAGGGGACGTTTCAGCTTGATTTCCATTAGAACATAATCGGCATCAGGATGCCCATCGTCTTTTCTTTGTCCATCTCCTCGTCCACAGGTTTGATCAGGACGGCCTTGCGAGCATCAGCGAATTTGATTTCCACCTCGTTGCAGTTCATATTGGACAAGATTTCAATGAGGAAGGTGGATTTGAACCCGATGGAGATTTCGTCACCCTCATAGCTGCAGTTGATGTGCTCGAAAGCCTTCGTGTTGAAGCCGGTGTCCTGGGCCGTGATCTCGATGAATCCCTCTCCGAGGTCCACGCGGATATGGTTGGACGCCTTGTTGGCGCAGACGGCGACGCGGCGGACGGTGTTGAGCAACAACGCGCGGTCGATTTTCAGGATGCTGGAGTTGTTCGTCGGGATGACGTTGCGGTAGTTGGGGTATTTGCCCACCATCAACTGACAGGTGGCGGAAGATTCGCCAAACTGGAACGAGGCGATCTTGCCGTCGAAGGCGATGTCCACATCTTCGTCCTTGACGATGCTCTTGAGGATGTTCGCCGGTTTTTTGTGCAGGATGAAAGAAGCTTTCTCCCTGGCTTTGATGTCGGAAGTCGTATAGCAAATCAGTTTGTGCGTATCCGAAGCGACCAACGTGGTGCGGTCGGTGTCGATGTCGAACAGGATGGCGCTCAGCACGGGGCGGATATCGTCGTCGGAAGTGGCATAGACGGTGCCAGAGATGCCGTCGATCAAGGTGTCGGCGCTCATGCTGACGTGGATGGCGCTCTCGTCCGGCTGTGCGACGGCGGGAAAATCATCCGCGTTGACATACGGCAGAACGGAGTTTCCGCTGTTCCACTGGCACTGGAAGCAATTGTCATCGAGGGTGCTGATGGTGATGGGCTGGTCCGGGAGTTCCTTGAGCAGGTCCATGATCTGCTTGGCGGGAATGGCGATGCGGCCCTCTTCTTCGACGCTGTCCACCTCGACGCGGGTCTTGAGCGTCACTTCCGCGTCCGATGCGGTAAGCGTCAGGGCGCTATCCGACACTTCGCAGAGGAAGTTCTCAAGAATGGGATTGGTGGCCTTGGAAGGAATCGCTTTCGAGACAAGCATCATTCCGGCAAGAAAGCGGGAGCTGGACAATAAAATTTTCATGGTCGTTTATTTCTTATTGTTTATTTCTAATCTTTTTTACAAATATCGTCTAATCTCGATGGGCATTTATGCCGGATTCTCATCCAAAATGTAGATGTCTTTGAGGTTGCGTCCCAACTCGTTGTAATCCAGTCCGAAGCCGACGATGAATTGGTTCTGGATGGGACGGGCGATATAATCGATGTTGAATTTCCCTTTGAACAAAAAGGCTTCTTCCTTAAAGAAAAGGGTGCAGATCTTGGTCTCTTTCGCGCCCTGCTCCTTGAAGAAACGGGTGAGCGCGTCCATCGTATAGCCGGAATCGACAATGTCTTCCACGATGATGACCGTGCGTCCCTTGACGTCGCAGGTGAGGGGCTGTTTGAAAACCACGTTCCCCTGGGTGCTCATTCCGCTGTAGGAGGACACTTTCAAACTGGAGAGTTCGCAGAGGAAATCCATACGGCGCAGAATCTCGGCGGTAAAGGGGAGGGAACCATTGAGCACGCAGACGACGATGGGAATCTCGTTCTTGTCTTTGAAGTCACGGTTCAACTCATCGGCCACGCGGTCGATATCCTTGATGAAGGTATCGTAGGGGATGTATTTCTTAAAAACTTTGTCGTGTAACTGAATTCTTTCCATAAGCCTAAATCCTTTTGTTCAGTCCACAAATTTAATAAAATTTTTGTCATTTCCCACCTCGAATTTGTTGCAAATTCACAAAACTGAAAAAGTTTTTCCGGAATTTCAAAAAGTCAAATTTTATTTTTCTTTTTCCAGCCCTTTTTTCTTTTTCCTTGCTGCATCTTTGTGAAAAAATGCTTGGACCGATTATTTTGTTGCTCTCGGCCGTAGTGGCCGCGGCAAATGGGAAGGTGGGTGGTGAGGATGCGGATTCGATATCTTGGCAGGAGGCGGCGATGACGCTGCTGGGCGTGTCGGAATGGGAGGAGTTGGATGAAGAGGTGGCGGAGCGGCTGGAGGATTTCCTGACGCATCCCTTGCCGTTGAATACCGCGTCTTTGACAAAGATGCAAGAGTCGGGACTGCTGAGTTTCTATCAGTGCGCTGTCATAGAAGAGTGGCGGATCCAGAACGGGGATATTCTGTCTTTTGAAGAACTGGCGATGCTGGACGGCTTTTCCCACGAGACGGCGCAGGCGCTGCGTCCCTTTATCAGCCTGGCCTCCTCCGCTTTTCTGGGCCGTTCCTCGCTTCCTTCCGGCCGTATCCGAAACAATTTGACTTGGCGCGCTTCGGGGGAGCTGGCTTGTGAGAAGGAGACTGTCGCGAGTGGTTCGTCCGGCTCGTTGGCTGCGGGTGTGGGGACGGCTTCTTCAAAAACTGGTGCATCAGACGGCGGTGGGGGAGCGGTTGACAAGGGCTCTTTGCGCTTGGCGACGGGCTTGAAGTATGCGATGGACTGGAGCGGCCGTCTCCAGTGTGGCCTCGGCGGCTCCGTTACCCTGCCCTTTGTTCCCCGTGCCGGGACTGTTTCGTCGGGGGGAGGAGCCGCCTCCTCGTCGGTTGGGGCTTCGTCCTCTGCGGGTACTGTCTCCTCGTCGGGGGGAGGGCTGGCCTTGTCGAAGTTTTCGTGGGACGCGAGGGCTTTGCATCCCTATCTCAGTTGGCATGGTCGGCGGTGGCTCGGGCAGGTGCTAGTCGGGGATTATCAGCTCCGTTTTTCGCAAGGGCTCTGTTTGTGGAGCGGCTTCTCTCTCAGCGGTTTTTCCGCGCCGGACTCCTTTGTCCGCCGTTCCACGGGCATCAGTCCCTACGGATCATTCAGCCAGACGCCGGCTCTGAGGGGCGTGGCGGCCCAGTTCCAGTGGAGCGCATTTCGTTTGTCTGTGGCGGCGAATGTTTCCAACTTGCTGGATAGCGGGCGTTTTTCGCTGACGGATGATTTTCTGGCGGCCGAACTGAACTGGCATACGCGCAGGGGCTATCTATCTTTGACGGGTGTCTCAACGGGCAAGGTTTCGCTCGGCGGGCATTTCTGTTGGGGAGGTTTCGACGTGTATGGGGAGGCTTGCTTTGACGGCAGTGCCGGCCTGCAGGCGCTCAGCGAGCGCCTGCAGCGGGGCGCGTCGACTTCGTCGGGCGCCCCGGCGGCCGCCGGCGGGCCGAAGCCCGCCTGGGCGGCCCTGGCCGGCACCTGCCTTCCGCTCGCCGATGCTTTCAAGGCGAGCCTTTCCCTGCGATACTATAGTCCGGATTTTACCTCTACGAACACCGGTGCCGTGCGGGCTGGTACCCAATGTGCCAATGAGGCCGGTGCCGCTTTCGGGCTGCAATGGAAAGGTTGGCGCAAAGCGACGCTGACCGCTTCGCTCGACGCCTGTCTGCATCCCCGCACCCGCGATGCCGCCCGCAAACATACAGCCCAGATCAAGTCGCAGGCGGACGGCGTTTACACGCCCAACAAAGAATGGTCGCTGCAAGGCCGCGCCACGGCCCGCTTCCGTAACTACGACCGCCGTCAGAAATACGACGCCAAACTCTCCGCTTCCTGGCAACCCGCCTTTCTCCGCTGGCATTCTGCTTCCCATCCGGAGGTGGAAAGCACCGTTTCGTCTTCGTCGGATGACCAATATCTATATTATATACAGATGAACGGCGGCGCCGCGTTGTGCCATTGCAAAGCGTGGGGAGTACTGCTTCATCTGGAAGAATCCTTACACACGCCCTGGGGCAGCCTCTACCTGCAAGAAGGCTGGCATCGCGCACCCCAGTGGGACGACCGTCTCTACCTCTACGAACGCAACGCCCCCGGCACCTTCCGCGTCCCCGCCAGATACGGCCAAGGCTGGTTCCTCCACCTCTATTTCAGCGGCCTCATCCCTTCTACACTCCCAGCATCTTCTGCTTCCTCTGCCGCCTCCGCTTCTCCTGCACTCCATTTTTCCCCCCGCTTCAAATACTACCTCGGTCTCGATTACCAGGACTTCACCTACAAATCCACCCGTCACCAAACCCTCACCCTCCGCCTCCAACTCAATGTCGATTTCTAAATTTTGAAGATGAAAGATGGAAACGACCTATTATAATCGTGAAGAAAATTTTAGCGAGTATTTTCGCTTGTTGCAGGATGATAATTACACGGATGTTCTTCTTGATGAGGCGTCGGGCGGGGTCAGCGCGGTGCATAAACAGCATAAGTTTGCAAAACAGAAAGGTGTAAACGGGCTACAGAATAATATTGGGTGCGGAGAAGAATATACCAGGGACTAAATCCTTTGACGGATTTCTGGATGATGTTCCGATGGAGATTAAAACGATTGAAGGTTCGGGCATATGGTCGGTTTGCACAAAACTCTGTCAGGCAGAGAGGCAAAACGCACAGATTGTCGTGCTGTTTTTCCCGCAAGAGGAGCTATATTCTTCGTTTCGGGTAAACGAAGGCATCCGGCTATTCCGCTCGGGGATGCACGATGAAAAACAAATGAAACTAAAAAAGACTAATGATTGTTGTTCAAGATCGCCTGGTGGCAGATTTGAATAAAAAAGCCACCCCGATCGAGGGGTGGTCATTTTAGGAAGGTTTGAGGAGAGAGAATGGGGCGAACTCATACACTCTCTCCCCTTCCGATGCAAAGGTATAAACATTTTGCAAATTATCAAAATGTTGAACAAAAGAGGTCGACTAAAAAGGGTCGGCCTCTTTTTGTTTTCGCCAGGCTCCGCTGCGGCGGCAGCTTGCCTCTTCGAGGACTCCGCTCACTTCGTTCGC
>CACZWF010000095.1 GCA_902784785.1 uncultured Bacteroidia bacterium | reverse complement strand
AGTCTTACAAAGTCGGTAAGATCTGTCTCATTCCTGATTACAGGCATCTTACCTATAGAAATCTGTTCTCTTTCTTTTATGTCACTCGTGCATTGTTGCCGGATATGATTCGTCGCCGGTATGGACGTATTGTCAACGTGGCTTCGCTGTCCGGACTGAAAGGCTTGCCAGGGCAGGTCAATTATTCGGCCTCTAAGGGCGGACTTATTGCTGCCACCAAAGCGCTTGCGCAGGAGGTGGCAAAACGCAAGATAACGGTTAATGCCGTTGCGCCGGGCTTTGTCCGTACCGATATGGTAGAGGGGCTGGACGAAGTGGCGCTTGCAAAACAGATACCTATGCAGCGTTTTGCAGAACCGGAGGAAGTGGCATCTGTGGTGGCTTTCTTGGCTTCGAAGGATGCATCCTATATCACGGGTGAATGTATCAGTATTAACGGCGGATTATATACATGAAGACTTGTGCCCTCATACCTACATATAATAATGTCAGCACCATTCGTGATGTTGTCTCTCGCACATTGGCCTATCTGCCTGTGATTGTCGTGGCGGATGGTTCTTCGGATGGCACGCTTGAAGTGGTACAGGGTATGTCGGATGCGAATCTGACAATCGTTTCATATCCGGTCAATCGGGGCAAAGGTTATGCCCTCAAGCAGGGCTTTTTGAAAGCGAAGGAATTGGGATATACCCATGTGGTTACCTTGGATGCCGATGGGCAGCATTATCCGGAAGATCTTCCGCTTTTTCTGGAGGCGAACCGTCGGAATCCCGGCGCGCTCATTATCGGCAAGCGTCAGGGATTGGAAAAGATGGTCCGCAGCAAAGGGAGCAAGTTCGCCAATGCGTTCAGCAATTTCTGGTTTTGCGTTCAGACCTGGATTCCCCTGGCCGACACGCAGACGGGCTATCGTCTGTATCCGCTCCACTCGTTGCCCGCGCTCTCGCTGATTCCTTCGCGTTATGAGGCGGAACTGGCTCTGTTGGTCCTTTCGGCCTGGCGGGGCGTTCCCCTCGTCAATCAGGAGGTGCGTGTCTATTATCCTTCGGCGGAAGAACGCGTCTCGCATTTCCGCCCGTTGCCGGATTTTGGCCGTATTTCGGTACTCAATGTGATTTTGTGTACGCTGGCGCTTGTCTATGGCTGGCCCAGAACCCTGTTGCGCGGCTTGTTCCGCTTCCTCAAGACCTGGGTGATTCTGCTTTCCTATTTGCTGGTGATGGCCTTGCTGGTGGTGCCTTGCGTCTTCCTCTATCTGAAATGCGGCAAAGTCACCGAAAAAAAGAAAGACAAATTGCACGATATGATTTATCGGATTATCCGAATGGCGACCTCTTTTCTGGGCTTTTTCGGGAATCCTTTCAGCGTGTCTAGGAGAACGGAAGAAGATTTCAGCCGTCCGGCGGTCATCATCTGCAACCATCAGTCGCAACTGGATTTGCTGGCTATGCTTTCCCTGACGCCCAAATTGGTCATCCTCACTGCTGATTGGGTGCAGCATAATCCCTTGTATGGTTTTATAATCCGCGCGGCGGATTTCCTGCCAGCCTCCAAAGGCCTGGACACCATCGCTCCACGTCTGCAGGAATTGGTGGACAAGGGCTATAGCGTGGTGGTGTTCCCGGAAAGCACCCGCTCCACGGAGGGCCGCATCGGCCGTTTTCACCAGGGGGCCTTCTATCTTTCCGAACGATTGGGCATAGACATCCTTCCCGTGCTGCTTTACGGGCCCGGCAAGGCTCTTCCCAAACACGGACGCATCATCCGTTCGTGGCCTATCCGTACGGTGGTGGACCCGAGGATTTCCCGTCAGGAGCTGCTTCAATATGGGGACAATTACAAGGCGCAGGCCTCTTCCCTCAGAAAGTATTACCAGTCCCGCTATTCGGAAATTGCGGACCAAATCGAACAGAAACGGGTATGAAAAAAAGTGCGGTCATCATCGGCGGCGGCCTGGGCGGCCTGTTCACGGGCGCCATCCTTTCCAAAGAGGGGATTCAGGTCACCGTGCTCGAAAAGAATGTGATTATCGGCGGCGGCCTCCAGAGTTTCAAGCGTTTCGGCGTGTTGTTCGATACGGGGATGCACATTATAGGCGGGATGCAGGAAGGCGGAAATATCCGCCGGCTCTGCGAGTATCTGGGTATTTGGGACCGCGTCCACTTGCGGGACACCGACCCGGACAAGATGGACAGCATCTACTTTGCAGAGGACAAGAGAACCTATCGCATTGCCCAGGGAAAGACCCGTTTCGTCGAGGCCCTGAGCGAGGCCTTCCCCGATCAGAGAGACCATCTGCAGGCCTATATCGAGGCTGTTTACCGCGTGGCCGATGAGGTGGACCTGTTCTATCTGCGACCTTCCCCGGAATATTTGCAAGTGCATTCGGACGACTTCCAGATGTCGGCGACGGATTTTATCGCCAAGTATATTCCGAATAAGCATCTGCGGAGTGTCGTCGCGTACCTGAACCCTTTGTACGGAGGCCGGGATAATGTGACACCTGCCTATATCCACGCCTTGATTTCCGTGTTGTATATCGACGGTTCCAGCCGTTTTGCCGGCGGCAGCCTCTTGTTCGCCGAGACTTTGCGGGATGTGATTGAAGAAAATGGTGGAAAGGTTTATGCAGGGGACGCCGTCGTGTCGGTACAGAGCCGGGAGCGCGAAATCACCGGCGTGACCACGGCGAGCGGGAAGACTTTTTCTGCGGATTATTATATTTCCGCCATTCATCCCTGCTCGTTGTTCGCTTTGCTGGAAGATGAAAAAGTGCTTCCCAAGCCCTACCGGACCCGTTTGAACGACCTGCCCAACGCATACTCTGCCTTTACCCTGAATCTCAAGCTCAAGCCGAATACCTTCAAATTCTTCAACTACACGATGTACTATATGTCGCGTTACGACGAGATGTGGCGCTTCGGCGAGACGAAGGTGTGGCCCAACGGCTTCCTTTTTGTGACGCCGCCGGAAATCGAACAGGGTGAGTATGCCCGCAAAATGATTGTCACGGCTCCGATGGCCTGGGATTATGTCAAACGCTGGGAAAACACCACGGTGGGCCAAAGGGGTTCCGACTATGAGGCTTGGAAAAACGAGTGCGCGGAGAAACTGCTGGATTGTATGGAGGAGATTCATCCGAATATCCGGGAATGCATCGAAGCCGTCAATGCGGCCTCTCCGCTGACCATACGGGATTTCTACGGCATCAAAGAAGGCTCGATGTACGGCTTTTCCAAAGACTGCAACAACATCGTCCTGTCGCAGGTCCCCGTGGTCACGAAGGTCCCGAATCTCTACCTGACCGGGCAGAATTGCAACCTTCACGGTTTCTGCGGGGTGGCGTTGACCGCCATTGTCACCAGCGAGGCGATATTGGGCCGAAACTATATCTTGAACAAAATCAACGGCCTGGGCGGCTCCGAGAAAAAGGGAAAGTAATGAAAATCGGCGGACTCTTTGATTTCTTTTCGACGCATCGGAAGTGGCGGGGCGGCTCGCTGCTCCTGCTCACCGTCCTGCTGGCCGGGCTGGTGCTGACGCTGCATTTCAGCGAAGATATCAGTGATTTCCTGCCGCTCGGAACCCGCGAAAGAGAACAATTGTCCATTTATCAGAATATTTCCGGCGCCCAGAAAATCTTTGTCCTTTTCTCCAATCCCGGGGATGCGGACGAGACGGCGGAGGCAGTGGAATCCTTCGTGCAACTGGCTGAAGAAGGGGACTCGACCCATCAGTACGGGCATCTGGCTGCTTCGGTGGATATGGACGCCATCGTTCAGGTGGCGGACTTTGTCTATAAGAACATCCCTTATTTCCTGACCGAAGCGGATATCGCGCGGATGGACAGCCTGCTGGCGGACCTCGGCGCCATCCGGACGGCGTTGGCCGGTGACAAACAGTCGTTGCTGTTCCCCGCTTCTCCGCTGGTCTCCCAGCGTATCACCTACGACCCCGTCGGACTTTTCTCTCCGGTGCTGTCCCGCCTTCAGTCTTCCTATGATACGCAGGGCTTCGAGTTGTATAACAACTGTATCTTCACCCCGGATATGAGCCGGGCCATCGTTGTGCTGGATTCTCCGTTCGGAAGCAGTGAGACCAGTCACAACGCCCGCCTGATGGCGTATCTGGACGGAGTCGCTCAAAAAATGCAGGCCGAATATCCCCGCGTGGGGGTGGACTTCATCGGCGGGCCGGCGATTGCCGTGGGGAACGCTTCCCGCATCAAGAAAGACAGCATCCTGGCGATTTCGCTGTCGGCCGTTCTCATCGTTCTGCTGTTGCTCTATTCCTTCAATTCGCTGAAGAATATCCTGCTGATATTCCTGACGGTGGGTTGGGGCCTGCTCTTCGCGCTCGGCGGAATGGCTCTCTTCTGCGACAGCGTGTCCATCATCGTCATCGGCATCGCCAGCGTGATTCTGGGCATCGCCATCAACTATCCTTTGCACCTGATTTCCCATACGGCGCACCAGCCCGATCGTCGGAAGGCCCTTCAGGAGATTGTCTCTCCCCTCGTTATCGGAAATGTGACGACAGTCGGCGCCTTTATGGCCCTGGTTCCTTTGCAGTCCACGGCGCTGCGGGATTTGGGACTCTTCGCCTCCCTGCTCCTGGTGGGAACGATTGTGTTCGTGCTTTTGTATCTGCCGCATTATATCGCCAATCACAAAGACCGGAAGCGGGAGAATCGTGTATTGGACCGTTTGTCCGCCTTCTCTCCGGAAAACCATCGCTGGCTGGTCGCCGGAACGCTGGTGTTGACCGCCGTGTTGCTGTTCTTCAGCTTCGATGTGGCGTTCGATTCCAATATGTCGCATATCAACTATATGACCGACAGCCAGCGGCGTGATATGCAGTATTTTGAGGATTTGCTCACACGCGATACCACCCATACGGCCCAGAGTCTCTATGTGTACGGTAGCGGCGCCGATTTCGAGGAGGCGTTGCAGGATATCTCCGGTCAACAGCCCCGGATGGACAGTTTGTCTTCGTGCGGAAAAATAGTCCGGCAGAACGAGGCGCTGCTGTTTTTCGCCTCCAGGCCGGAACAGGAGCGGCGCTTGGCCCGTTGGAACGCGTTCCGTGAGCGGCATTCGGAAGATTTGCTGCCGCGTTTGAAAGCGGAGTCCGCCCGGACGGGTTTTGCTCCCGGTGCTTTCGCCGGCTTTGAAAAATTAATGAGCGAAAATTCCTGGGAGCCGCAGGATTTCGCTTACTTCTCCCTTTTGCGGGAAAGCGTTTTCAGCCAGTGTTTCGCGGTCTCGGAGGACGGGAAAAAGTCGTATGTGGTCAGCGCGGTGAATGTGGAGCCCGAGGACTTGGAGGCCGCGAAAGGTGCCTTCGGCGACCATTGTTTTGAAATCGCCGGCATCAACCGGACGATGACGAGCAGCCTTTCCGATAACTTCAATTATATCGGTTGGGCCTGTTCGTTGATTGTGTTTTTCTTCCTCTGGTTCTCCTTCCGACGCATCGAACTGGCCGCCATCTCCTTTATTCCGATGGCCGTCAGCTGGGTGTGGATCCTGGGGCTGATGGCGTTGCTCGGTATTCCGTTCAACATCGTCAACATCATTCTGGCCACCTTTATTTTCGGTCAAGGGGACGATTACACCATCTTTATGACGGAAGGTTGCCAATATGAGTATGCCCGCAGACAACCCATTCTCGCCTCCTACAAGAGTAGCATTTTGCAGTCGGCCGCCATTATGTTCGTCGGCATCGGAACCTTGATCGTGGCCCGGCATCCGGCGATGCGTTCTCTGGCGGAAGTCACCATCATCGGTATGTCTTCGGTGGTGCTGATGGCCTATCTGATTCCTCCGCTGCTCTTCAAGTGGATGACCACGAAGAACGGACGGCCCCGTTTGTACCCCCTCACCTTGTCCCGCCTGTTGCGGGGCGAGCCGACGGACTGGACGGCCCGCGTGGAAGGACGCTATATATATAAAGGTATAGAAGTCGAGCGTTGTGTGCGCCGCAACCTGCGGGTCCGCGGGCCTGAAATCATCGGACGGGAACTGAAGGGGAGTGCGTGCGTGGAGTTTGAAGACGAAGGATATGGTGAACTCGCGCTGTTGCTGGCCCTGTCCCATCCGGAGGTGAGGGTCATCGCCCGTATTTCCGACGAGGAACGCAGGGAA
>CACZWF010000094.1 GCA_902784785.1 uncultured Bacteroidia bacterium | reverse complement strand
CGGGAAGGGTCGCAAGACCATCGTCGATTTCTATCCCAAGGACAACACCTCGGGCTGCACGGCGGAGGCCTGCTCCTTCCGTGACAACTATGCTGCGCTGACAGAGGCCGGCTACAACGTCGTCGGCGTGAGCCGGGACAGCGCCAAGTCCCACAGCGGTTTCCGGGCCAGGTACGAGCTCCCGTTCCGCCTGCTTGCCGACACTTCGCTGCAGATGCTGAAAGACTTCGGCGCCTGGGGCGAGAAAAAGATGTACGGCAAGACGACCGAAGGCACGCTGCGCCGCACTTTCATCTTCGACGAAGACGGCATCCTTGAGCGCATCATCGAGAAGGTCGATACCAGGAACGCTGCGGCCCAGATCCTGGAGGGCTGACCCCGGTCAGGCCCTGAATACCACTTCCAGGCCGTCGTAGGCGGCTTTCAGGGGGGCGGGGAGCGTGGCGTCCAGCACGGCCTGGACGGGCTGAAGGGTCCTGGCGAAATGCGTCACGTAGACCGGCTGCCCTTCCTGGGGGCGGTAGCGCTTGTGCTTGAGCAGCATGTTGACCGTGTGCCGCACGGTGTTGACGCTGGAGTGGGTGAAGAGGCGGAAATCCTCGTCCCCTTCGTCCCCCATCCCCATGGTGGCTTCCATGATCAGGCCGGTGATCGGCCTTGCCTCTCTGTCGTGGGAGTCGATCCCGACCAGACGTGCCGCCAGGGCCGGAATGCCGCCCGTGTCCGTGGCATACAACAGGCGCACCGGTCCTTTCTCGATCAGGTAGATCATCGTCTGCTCGGTCAGGTTGACGGCGTGGTTCGCCGGCAGGGCGGTGATGGTGATGTCGCCGAGCACGGTCTTGTCTGCGATCTGCAGGGGGAACAGCACCGGCGCGGGGAGCCCGGTCTGGGCTGAGGCGTCGGCAAAATTGCCCCGGGCCCGGTCGAACCAGCTCCAGTTCAGGTAAGCCACGGGCACGCCCAGCTCGACGAGCGCCCTGGGGTTGTAGTGGTCGCCGTGGGAATGCGTGTAGAAGACGCATTCAGGCTTGCATCCCCCGGGCAGCATGTCGGCATTGCTGGGCGTATAGTCGATGAGGATCCTCCCGTCCAGCAGCACGCTGGAAAAACGGCGGTGCTCCCCGCGTGCGTCCGGTCCGTGCCAGTCGGCGGCACCCGTGCCGAGGAAACGCAGGTGCAGGCCCGGATCCGGGTCAGGGTCCTTCTCCTTGGTCCGCCCCGGAAGAGGCGTGCCGCCCAGGCCGGTCCCGGCGACTGCGGCGGCCACGCCCAGCGTGCGTAAGAAATCTCTGCGGTCCATATCAGTGTGCGTTGTGTCTGGAATGTGCTTCAATGTAGATGGCAGACATCGGTTGGGAAGGACAATAATGTTCGCAGGCCCCGCAGCCGATGCAGCGGTTCTCGTCAATCAGAGGAATGCGCATCATCGGGTTGACAGCCCCTTTGTCCGTGAGTTCCGTATCGCTGACGCGCACCATCTTGATGGCGCCGGAAGGGCAGTGGCGGGCGCAGTTGCCGCAGTCGATGCCTTCCTTGAAAGGCAGGCAGAAATCTTTCATCCACACGGCATGGCCGATGCTTATGGCGGTTTTTTCTTCGGGGGTAATCCGGGTGATGGCGCCGGTGGGGCACACCTCGGAGCAAAGCGTACATTCGGGACGGCACCAGCCTCTCTCAAAGGACATCGTCGCTTGCAGCAGGCAGGACATACTCATCGAAGGACGCAGCACGTTTTCAGGGCACTTGCTGATGCAAAGGCCGCAGGCAGTGCAGCGGGCCATGAAATTATCCACGCTGAAGGAGCCGGCCGGGGCCAGGGGGACGGAACGGCGCGTTTGCCGACGTATCTGAATGGGGGAGATGCTACTTTCAGCTTTCTGGGCCAGCGCTTCCATCGGAAGGGCGAGGGCCAGGGTGCCAATCAGCGCCCGGCGGCCTGTATCCACCTGTTCTTGGGAGGCTTTCTCGGACGAAGCCTTGGCTTCCGCCTGCTCGGCGAGTTGGTCAGCCACCGTCCGATAATGTTTGGGGGTGTCGGTATTCTTTCCGTGATGGTGGTGATGATGGCGGTGGCCGCCATTGCTGTTGTCCTTCGGCTCTTCCTTGGGCGGGAAATAGGAAATGGCGTCCACCGGGCATCCCGCGATGCAGTCGAAGCAATCCACGCAGCGGCTGTAGTCGATGCGGTGGTGCCGGATGTTGATGCAGGAAGACTTGCAGTTTTTCTCGCATTTCTTGCAGCGGATGCATTTGTCGTAGTCGATGGTCGGCCGGAACAAGGCCCGTTTCGACGCGAAGCCCAGAATGGTGCCGACGGGGCATACGGTGTTGCACCACAAGCGTCCCTTGAACCAGGCGATGACGCTGACAGCAACCAAGGAAAGAATGGACAGCCACAGGCCGGCGAAACTCTTGAACCATACATCCACCGGGAAGGTGTTGTAGATGCCGAAATGCTCTTCGAGGGCGGAGATGCCGTTCAATACAAAGCCCCACAGGGGTTGGACCAGATTGACGACGATGCGGCTCCAGGTGCTGAAAGGCGCGATGAGCGCAATCAGCAGATTCATGGTCGTGGCGACGCCGGCGATGGCAACCCCGATGAACAGAATCCGCAGGATGCGGTGCTTGTGCTTGTAGGAAAAACGCTGGGGTTTCGATTTGGCGGCCACGTGCGAAACGATATCCTGCCACACGCCCAGCGGGCAGATGGTGGAGCAGTAGAAGCGGCCGAACACCAGCGTCAGGATGAAAATCGTGATGAAAACCCCGAAATTGAGGGTGAGCACGGCAGGCAGGAATTGAATCTGGGCCATCCAGCCCAGGTAACGGACCAGCAGCCCGCTGTAGTCCAGCAGGAGCAGGTTGATGCCGATGAAGAAGAATCCGGCCAACCCGATGCGTACCAGTCGCAGTATGCCTTGCTTTCGAATGTTCATTTATTCCAGTTTCTTGCAATAGGAACGGCGGCGTTTCTTGCACTCTCCCGGGAAGATGGACCATTGCGCGATGTTCTTGGAGTTGGTCTCCATAATGGCGTTGGTCTCGGCGAACTTGAATCCGTCCTCCATCGCCCGTTGGAACAGGTTGGTGAACAGCAGCGAGTTGATGCCGGAGTCGCGGTAGTCGGGACGCACGCCAACCAGCAGCATCTCCAGGGTGTCGTCGTATTTCCAGTACATCGCCTTGGCGAGGGTGAACCATCCGAACGGCAGCAGGCGGCCGCGCGTTTTCTGGAGGGCTTTGGCGAGGGAAGGCATCACGATGCCGAAAGCGACCAGTTCGCCATTCTCGTTCTCGATGCAGGAAATATATTTCAGCGGCAGCAGGCCGAGGTAGAAATCCATATATTTCTTGATCATCTTGTCGGTGAGGATGGTGAAGTTGTACAGGTCTTTGTAGCACTCGTTGATGAGGTAGAAAATCTTGTAGCCGTACTTTTCTTCCTTGAGCATCTTCTTGGTCAGCGGGCGGACGTGGCATTTGCTGCGTTTCTCGACGATGCCGGCCACGCGGACGATTTTGTCGGGAAGTCCGTTGGTGGCGTCCACACGGTATTCAATCCAGTCGTTGTCTTTCTCGAAACCCATTCCTTCGATGTGCTCGACATAGTAGGGGTGATTGTAGATGAGGGCCATCGTGCTCATCCGGTCGTAGCCTTCGACCAGCAGGCCTTCGGGGTCGAAATCCGTAAAGCCGAGGGGGCCGACGATGGTGTCCATCGCGTGCTGGCGGCCGAATTCCACCACCTTGTCCATCAAGGCTTGGGAAACCTCCTTGTCGTCGATGAAGTCGTACCAGCCGAAACGGACCTCTTTGTGGTTCCATTCTTCGTTGGCCCGGAAGTTGATGATGGCCGCGACGCGTCCGACTGTCTCGCCGTCCTTCAGGGCGAGGTACATCTTGGCGTCGCAAAATTCGTAGGCGGGATTGCTCTTGCGGCTCAACGTGTCTTGCACGTCGTATTCGAGCGCAGGGACATAGTAGGGGTTGTCTTTGTAGAGTTTTTCGGGGAAGCGGATGAACTCCTTCATGTCCCTTGCGGAGACAACTTCTTTGATTTCTACTGCCATAGTTTTTTCAAAAATGTATATTTGTACAAATATACGACCAAGCCGAGAGAAAAACAAATAATTTTACATCTTTGTATTTCCGAGGCGTAAGTATAAACCTGCGAAGCGGGAATATACGACCAAGCCGGAGGCCGAAATTCGATTATAGGGGCAGGAGAATGTAATCAAATGGCGGAATTTCCACGCGCAAAGTTTCGGGCAAATCGGGGCGATGGCAATACGCGCGGGCATCCTCGGGGATGCGTAAGGTGACGTTCTGGCGTCGGTCGCTGAAGTTGCAAACCAACAGAGAGACTTGGCTTTCCGAGCGCAGGCAACGCAGGAAGGCGAAAAGTTCGTCCCTGTTGAAGTCCTGGCACCAATTCAGGTCGTAGTTGTCGCCGCTGAGGAAAGGTTCTGTAAGGGCCAGGCTCATTGTCTGGCGGTAGCGGAGCAGGAGTTCCGCTTCACGCACTGAAAGTCCCGCTTCGCAGAGCTCGTTGATGCTTCCATTTTCCCATGCGTGTCGTTGGATGACGGCTTGCAGCCGTTGGATGCTGTCGATGCTCCAGAAATCGAAAATGGTGGTGCGGCCGTCCCGTCCGCTGAAGCCTTCCGTCTCCATTCCGCGCTCACCGATTTCCTGCCCGAAATAGAGCATGAACGGCGCCCGGTTGAACAGCAGGCTGAAACCCAGGGCCGCGAGGCCGCGTCTGCCGTTGCCGGCGTAAAAGTCGGATGCGACACGCTGCTCGTCGTGGTTTTCCAAGAAATTGAGCAGACGGTCCTGGATGTTGCCCACGCACTGCCAGTCTGCGGTCAAGGCGGTAGCCGAACCTCGTCCCTCCGTGATGGTGCGCAGGGTGTCGTAGAAGCCCGTTTTGTGATAGAGCAGGTCGAAACCGATATCTTCCAAATACATCCGGTAACATTCGCGTTCATACACTTCCGCGATGAAGCTCACTTGGGGAAAATCTTTCTTGACGGCGGCAATCATCCATTTGAAAAACGGGGGAGGGACCAGTTCCACCATGTCGCAGCGGAAGCCGTCCACGCCTTTGGCCGCCCAGAAACGAACGATGTCAAGCATCTTGTCCCAGGTTTCCGTGTGGAAGGTGCAGTAGTTGAGACGAACGGTCTCGTACCAGTCGTCTTTGGACGGGTGAGGGGTGAAGCAGTTGCCGCTGGCTTTGGCCGGATTTTCCTCGTAAGGCTCCGGCGTGGGGAGTTTCGCTTGTTTCCGCCATTCGTCAATACCCTCGGGTAGTTTGAAAGGGATGCCGGGATAATAGAAGAAGTCGTTTTCCTGACGCCAGTGCACGCTCGTGTCGTCATCGGCCCCCAAGTCCCGGACGCCTTCTGGCGCACAGTAGGAATGATAGTCCCGGGCCACGTGGTTGGGCACGAAATCCAGGATGACTTTCAGCCCGGCCTCGTGGGTTCTGTGAATCAGCTCCTCAAATTCCGACATCCGGTCGTTTTCCTCGTCCGCCAGATAGGGATTGACATCGTAATAGTCGGTGATGGCGTATGGGGAACCGGGCTCGCCTTTGACGAAAGCCTTGCCCCGCGCGTGCCGCAGCACACCCGTGTACCAGATGTGGCTGACACCCATTCCTTTCAGATAGTCGAAGGCGTCCTTGTCCCAATCGGAGAACTTTCCTTTTCCCCAAAGCCGGGGCAGCACCTGATAAATCGTATATTTTTCCATACATCAGCAAGCCAGGGCAAGGACTGACTTTACAGTTTCTGGAATTGTTCCGTGTTCCGGTTGAGGAACTTGAAGAGGAAGGCCCCGATGAGGACGGTGGCGGCGGAGACCCAGGGGGTGACCGTCGAGGGGAGTCCGAAGCCCGTCTTGTCGACAAGGATGAAACTGATGCAGACGGTCGACATAAAGAGGGCCGGAATCATCGTGATGAGGTAATGCGGGGTCTTGGTGTGGGTGAAGAGCCACTGGGTCAGCGCCCACAGCGTGAAGCAGGCCAGCGACTGGTTGATCCAACCGAAATAGCGCCAGATTTTGTTGAAGCCCTGGGCATCGGCCATATTGTACCAAAGCAGCAGAATGGTCGCGGCAAAAATGGGAATGCTGATGGCCAGACGGTTCTTGATGGGCTTTTGGTTCAGCCCCAGGAAATCACCGATAATCAGGCGGGCGCTGCGCAGGGCCGTGTCGCCGGTGGTG
>CACZWF010000093.1 GCA_902784785.1 uncultured Bacteroidia bacterium | reverse complement strand
TATTCCCGTAAGGATATTGGAGGTGTTGGCGCAACCCGCGATGATAGCGGCCTTGGCGCCGTAGATGGCGGCCCAGGGGCCGTGGGCCCGACGGGAACCGAACTCGCTGACGGGCCGGTTGGTGGCCCGGCAGACGCGGGAGGCCTTGGTGGCGACGGCCATCTGGTGGTTCATGATGCAGAGCATCGGAGTTTCCAGGACTTGCGCCTCGATCAGCGGGGCCTCGACGATGATGATAGGCTGTGACGGGAAAGCGATTTCCCCTTCCCGCATCGCATACACATTTCCGGTGAATTTCATCCCCGCCAGATACTGACGGAAGGACTTGTAAGCCTCTCCCGGCAGGAATTTCTCAAACCATTCCTCGCTTTTTCCGCCCAGTCCGGCAATCATTTCCAACACCTCGTCGGTGCCGCTCACGACAGCCCAGTTGTTATTTTCGGGAGCCTTGCGGTAAAAGAGATTGAAAACGGCCATCTGGTCCGTCTTTCCGCAATCGAAGAAAGACTTTCCCATCGTGTACTGGTACTTGTCCGAGCAATAAGCGATATCCTCCAACATACGTCTGGTCAATTACAGGATTGCAAAGGTACGTAATTTTTCCATACATTGTCACATCTCACTCCATCCGCATCGTGGAGGCGGGGTCTATCCGCGAGATGAAAAGCAGCGGAATCTGAAGAATGAGGATGATGGACGCAAAAGCGATCGCGTCAAAACCCAGCAACAGCGTCCAGTCGATCTGCGCAGGGACATAGGAGACGAAGTAACTGGCGGGGTCCAGCTTGAACAGGTGGAAATGATCCTGAATCAAACACAAAATGATGGCAAGGGCATTCCCCCAGAGCAGTCCTTTGCACACGACGCCGGAGGAAAGACGCAGATAGACGCGTCGCAGCTGCCGGTCTGTCATTCCGAAGGCCTTGAGCGCACCGATGGTGGAAATGCTCTCGAACAGCAGGATGAGCAGTCCGGAAATCATATTGAATCCCGCGACGATAATCATCAGAATCAGGATGAAGATGACATTGGAGTCAATCAGATTGAGCCAGTCGAAAATCTGGGGATAGCGTTCCGTGACCGATTGGCAATAAACGGGCGTGTCCTCTTCAGTAGTATGGCAGAAGACCAAGCCACCGATATCTTCTTTCATTTCTGCCGCCCGCTCGGGGTGCTTGAGCAGAATCTCAAAGGCGCCGGCCTGCTCGCTTGTCCAGCCCGCGCCCCGCTGCATATCTTCCAAAGGCAGATAAACCACCAATTTATCTTCGGTATCGAGAATGCCTTCGTAAACATTTTCCACGGTAAGGCGGCGGGCTTTGGTTTTTTCACCCAGAAAATAGACGGTGAACTTATCGCCCTCCCGGATTTGGAGCAAGCGAGATAGTTTGCGGGGAATGCGGGCATAGCCCGTACTGTCGGCTCCGCCGGGAACTCCCTTGAACAGCACGCCTTGGATCGCATCGGGGGTCTTGATAATCCCCACGCGGGAGATGACAGGGATGAAGGCTTTTACCTCGTCGAGGGCCCGGATGGGCTCTTCGTAAGCCGGGTGTAACGGAATCGGTTGCTCCTCATCGGAAAGGAAACGCTGCTGGGGAATAATCTGAATATCGCCGGATATCGACGAAACGCCTGTGCGAATCTCCCTTCGGAATCCGGCCGAAATCGCAACGGCCAGCACAATGATAAAAAAACTCAGGGCGATGCAAATCAGGGGCATGCGTCCTTTGAAGCGAAGTTTTGCGGCGATGAAGGAGGGAGCGCTCATAGTTTGACATCCATTTTAATCCGTCTCGATTTGGGATAGAGGTTGTTGCAACGGGCTCCGATATTTTTGACAAATCCTAGCGGAATGTCCTTGTAGGTCAGCAGCAAAACACCCTTTGGAGCATCCGGCAGGACGAGGCTGTCTCCATGCAGAAAGTTGAGCGCGGTCTGCTTGTCGACGGGCACGTTCGGCCAAAGGCTGCGGTCCAGCGCATAACTCGTCGGGCAGTCTTGCGATGCAGCGGGGGCATAAACGCGCGCGCCGCTCACGGTGTCGCGGGCGACACGCCTTTCTCTCCCCATCATCCCATTCCGCGCTTCCTCCAGGCTCACGCTCTCTCCTGCGGTTGCTGCAGCATCGGGTGTTGCTATTTGATGCAATAGCGCGCAGAACTGCCCTTCGCCGTGGACGAGTCCGGGAATCAGGCGGACGGCGTGGACCGGGGCGGCGTCAGCGTCGGCAGCATGGGCTCCCGCAGGAGCCGCGGCGTCCGAGGCAGCAGCCGCGCTCAGGGGGCTCCAAAGCAAAGTTTCGCCGGCGGTTTCAGCAGCGGAAGCCTCCTGAGCCATCAAGGTCTTTAAATCGACGGCCGCAAATGCTCCGTTGTCCAGCAAATGCTTCACACTTCCCTCATTCTCCTTTATATTATAAGTACAAGTCGAATAAATTAAATATCCACCCGGAGCGAGCGCCGGAGCGACATCATCCAGAATGCTCCGCTGCAACGCGGCGCACTCCTCCACCTTCTTCGGCGACCACTGCTCGACCGCCTGCGGCTCTTTGCGGAACATCCCCTCGCCCGAGCAAGGCGCATCCACGATGATAATGTCAAAATAGGCGGTCATTTGCCCCAGCCGGGCCGCCTGCGTGTTGCACACCGCCACCTGCGGGTCGCCCCAGATTTCCACATTATCCTTCAAAATGGCGAAGCGATGGGGATTGTACTCGTTGGCCAGCAGTTCAAAACCATCCCCGAAAGCCTTACGCAGTGACGCGGCCGCATCGGTGGTCTTTCCCCCAGGTGCCGCGCATAAATCCAGCACACGAACGGGACGCATAGAAGCGATATCTTGTATTTCCGGACGTTGCAGCACACGACGCAGCACTGCTCCCACGAACATCGAAGAGGCATCCTGCACATAATAGGCGCCGGCGTGAAAAAGCGGATGCAAGGTATAGACGGGTCGTTTGAGCAGACGCCAGCCCTCTTCGGACCAAGGGACTTGCGCCGCGCCCTCAAGGATTGGCAAATGAGCTTTCTTCCAAGGATTAAGCCGCACGCAAGCGGGAGATTCTTCCTCCATCGCCGCCGAAAAACGGGCGAGAAGTTCTTCTGCCGGCAACGATTCCCCCCGAGAAGCCCCCGCGCCCGATGAGGCAGAAGCGACGGCTTCGCGCAGCGACTCCCAGAAAGCGTCCGGCAGCAACATCAGAACTTGAACTTTTTGAGCATATCCGGATCGACGCCTTCGGGCGTACGACCTTCACTGACGGCCACCAGCGCATCCACGATTTTATCCATCGACTCCTGCAACTTGCTGCCAATCATCATTTTCATCATGAAATTCAGGTCGGCCTCCAGCTTAATGGAAAAGTCCGTCACGCCGGGATTAGGCGTAGCGTCGAAACTCAGGCTGAGTTTGAAGGCAAACGGAGCCCCGTAATCCACCAGTTCAATACGGCTGTAAGGCGTACGCGTGAGTACTTTCGCTCCGATTTCGTAGCCTTGGACGGACACGAGTATCGAATCATAATCCGCTTTGACCATCTCTTTTTTGTCTTCCGGCAACATCATGACGAAATTGCGCATATCGACGAACATCATATAGAGCTCGATGGGAGATTTCCGCACCTGACCGTGTTTGCTGTTGTACTCGACCATAATTTTATCGTTTATAGGGCAAACATACACAATTTTTTTCACATTTGCGAACAAGTCGGGAACAAAAAGCGCAACATTTTCCTTATATTTGTCCGCTAATTCGGCCCTGCTCTTCTTTCTTAGCGCCGACAGAGAAACGATAAAAGTATGAAACGACATTTTCTATGGATCCTGATTGCCGCATTGCTCTGCGGTACTGTATTTGCGGCATGCAACAAGCAAGACACCCCTGCTCCCATCCCTCCCGATCCTCCGTTCACGAGTCTGGAGGGCAAATATCTTCGCACGCTTGAGTCCGGGAATGATTGGGCCACTATCCTCTATACGGGTATGGGAGCGGACGGGACCATCAAGGAACTGTCCGCTCTGGTGCGATTTCCGGATTTAAGCGACGACAAGACAGCGGACGGCCTGGCCATAGGTTGCCACATCACCATCACCAGCGATGCCGAACGTCCTTCAAATTACAAGAATCTGGGATTTAAGACGGATGTTTGGGTCAGTTCCACCATGTTGATCGGTTCGAACAAATTAGTTGTCTTTCCCGATTACGAAGGTTATGGTTCCACGGCCGGAAACCCGCATCCTTACCTGCAACGGGAACTTACGGCCCGCCAGGTGATTGCCGGTGCCAAAGCGGCCTTGGAATGGTTACAGAAGGAAAAGAATAAATCGTTGGCAAATCATTGGAAATCGGTTGCTTTCGGGTATTCCCAGGGCGGCGCCGTGGCGGCCGGCGTGGTTCGATACTATCAGGAGAACCAACTGGACGGGCTCAATTTGATAGCCGCTTCCTGCGGAGACGGACCCTACGACCCGCTGGCCACGCTCCATCAATACATCAGCGACGACAAACTCTATATGCCTGTTTCCGCCGCGCTGGTCGTGAAAGGATTGGTGGACACAAACCCTGAAACAAAGGCGCTCGGTTGCACTTACGCCGATTTTGTGTCGGAAGGCTTTATCGCCACGGGTATTTTCGAAACCCTGGGTCAGAAAGAAAAAAATACGGACGCTATTCACGTGCAACTGTTGGACTATTCCAAGTCGCACGACAATTTCTCGATGATGGTTTATAACACGGATACCCAATCATTCCTTCCTTACAACGCCGAGAATACCACCAAATATCCCCAAGACAGTCAGTGGAAGTTGGCGGCAGGAGAGGCGATGAGTTATTGCACGGCCGACCAATGCTTCAACAAGGCGACCATCGATTTTTTCAAAGACGGCACAGCGCCCGCCGGTATCGCCGGGGATAAACTCAGAGCGTTGAAATCCGCTTTGGAGAAAAACAGTCTCACCTACGGCAACTGGAAGCCTGCTCAAACGACGCAGCCTTCATTCTTGTTTTTTCACGCACGGCGCGACGAAGTCGTGCCTTTCTGCAATTACGAAACGGTCAAATCGGCTTGGGGAATTGACCGGCTGAAGGGATATACCTATACCGCCGAGAACGGCACGCACGTGAATAGCGGTATTGTTTTTGTGCTCCGCAGCCACACTTACGTCAGTCCGCTTTATACCGGAACAGTAAGCCCGGGAGAAGAAGAAGTCGTAGAATAGATTATGTACAAGATTTTCGTCGACGACAAACTCATCTGCATCTCGAACCAACGCGCGTACGAGGCGTTCTGCCGCGAATTCCGCGAGGTCAACGCGGCCGGAGGGCTGGTAATGGCCACAGCAGGAACCTTGACGGGAGCATCGACGGGCAGCCAGAAGGAGGCCCGCTACCTGTTTATCCAGCGAAACGGCCTGTGGGACCTACCGAAAGGGCATCAGGAGCCGGGAGAAGATATCCGCGCCACCGCCCTGCGCGAGGTCAGCGAAGAGACCGGCATCCCGCTTGAGCGGTTGCAGATTGCGAGCGAGCCCGGGCTCATCTGCATTACGGATCACTGCTACAAGCGGGATGGAATATGGCATTTGAAACACACCTGGTGGTATGCGATGGAACTGACAGCCGCAGCCGGCAATCCGATGGGCGCTTCGCTGGACTCACCGGCCCTGACCCCCCAGACCGAAGAAGGCATCACCACCGCCACCTGGGTATCCCCGCAGGACATCCCCGCCCTGCTCACCCACGCCTACTCCTCCATCCCCGAAGTCTTCCGCAAAGAAAACACCTTCCACGGAGAGTGAAAGACGTTCGTCAATTGCAAGAAAAGTAAATCCCAGCCGTTATAGTTCAACGCCGGTCATTTGCTTAATAAGGTCCGAGTCCATCCCGGCCGCCTGCATCTTCCGGGCGATTTCTTCCGAACGGGCATTACTTCCTTCTACTTTCCCCTTGGCTTCGCCTTCGGCCAGGCCTTCCTTGAACGCTTCTTCTTTGACGTAGCGTTTCTCCAGACTGATATCCAATTCGTTTCTCATCACAATTCTACTCCTGTAGCTTTCAAGATATCCTCGGCTGACATACCCATCTCACGCAGTTTACGGGCAACATCTTTGCGTCCTTTGGCTTCACCTTTGGCTTCGCCTTCCGCCAGGCCCTCTTCACGTCCTTCTTTACGGCCTTCCTTGAACGCTTCTTCTTTGACGTAGCGTTTCTCCAGACTGATATCCAATTCGTTTCTCATCACAATTCTACTCCT
>CACZWF010000092.1 GCA_902784785.1 uncultured Bacteroidia bacterium | reverse complement strand
CTTCGGTGCCATCCTGCGCATCAGCAGCCATATGGCCAACGCCATCCATCAGTATATCAACAACAAGGGTGTCGTCTATCTGCACACACCCCTCATCACCGCCTCCGATGCGGAAGGCGCCGGCCAGATGTTTCAGGTAACCACCCTGGACCTGAACAACATCCCCCGCAACAAGAAGGGCGGCATCGATTACACCAAAGATTTCTTCGGCAAACAGACCAGCCTGACGGTCAGCGGTCAGCTCGAAGGAGAGCTCGGCGCGACGGCCGTGGGCGAAATCTACACCTTCGGTCCCACCTTCCGGGCGGAAAACTCCAACACCCCGCGCCATTTGGCGGAGTTCTGGATGATCGAGCCGGAAATGGCGTTCTACGACATCAAGGACAATATGGACTTGGCCGAGGACTTCATCAAGAGCCTCGTCCGCTATGCCCTCGAGCATTGCCGCGAAGACATCGAATGGCTGTCGGCCAAATATGACGAAGAACTTGTAGCCCGCCTGGAGAGCGTATGCGAAACGGAATTTGTCCGCCTCTCCTATGGCGACGGTATCAAGATTCTGGAGGAGGCCGTTGCCAATGGCGTCCAATTCGAGTATCCCGTCAGTTGGGGTGTGGATTTGCAGAGCGAACACGAGCGTTACCTCGTCGAGAAGCATTTCCAGAAACCGGTCATCCTGACGGATTATCCCAAGGACATCAAGGCCTTCTATATGAAGCAGAACGAAGATGGCAAGACCGTCCGCGCAATGGATGTCTTGTTCCCGAAAATCGGAGAAATCATCGGCGGTTCGGAACGCGAAGCCTCTTTGGAGAAACTCGAACAGCGCATTACGGAACTGGGTATGAGCCGCACCAACCTCGAATGGTATGTGGATACCCGCCGCTTCGGTACTTGTCCGCACAGCGGTTTCGGACTGGGTTTCGAGCGCCTGCTGCTCTTTGTGACCGGTATGCAGAACATCCGTGATGTCATCCCCTTCCCCCGCACGCCCAAAAACGCTGAATATTGAGAATACCCCGAATTCATAGCGAAGACAAGGCTGGCTTGTACCTGACGATAATTATCCATTTATTGGTGATTATCGTCTTGCTGCTTTGGCAGATAGGCAAAGAAGTGGCGGCCGAGAACACCTTCGTGATGGATTTTACCAAACAAGAAGAACAGGAGCGCCTCGAAGAGGAAAGAGTGTTCAAGGAAGATATCCGCGAACGGCTGGAAGAAATGATTCGTGCGCGTTCGCAAGAGATTCGCAATGTTGCCGTCGATCAGTCGGCGACCAAGCGCGATGCCAAGACGGACGAATTGTATCAGCAAGCGGAACGCCTGCAGCAGGAAATCCGGGAAAACCAGCAGATTAAAGAATGGGATGACCAGTCGCTGGCCCTGGAAGAGTCCCCAAAGAAAGAAAAGAAGCAGGAGGAAAGCCATTACAGCGGCCCCAGCGTACTCAGTTACCATTTGGACGGACGCAAAGCCAGCCATCTGAAGATTCCCGCCTATCAATGCTTCGGCGGGGGCATCGTAATGGTCATCATCGGGGTCAACACCTCCGGCAAAGTGGTGGAAGCCAAAATCTCCAACGGAGAATCCTCAGAAGACCATTGCCTGCGCGAATATGCCCTGCGGGCGGCCAAAGCCTCCCTTTTCTCTGCTTCCTCCACGGCTCCGCACAAACAATACGGCACCATTTGTTATAGTTTTGTCGCCCAATAATGAAAACGAAAACCCTTATCCTTTATTGCAGCGCACTTTGCGTCATGACGGCGGCGACGGCCGTTGCCTTGATGTATTTGTATAAAGACGCTCCGGAACCGCCTGTCAAAAACCGGGATGGCCAGATCGAGAGCCTGCTGGCCGACCAGGATGAAGAGGTCAAGAAAGATACCGTTGCGGTACAGAAGAAAAAAGAAGTGGCAGATCCCAATACGGACGGACCGTTCAGCGTACTCAACAGTTCTACGGGCAAGGTCAATTCCCTGCAACGTAAGAACGGAATGTTGAGTCTGACGGACGAAAAAGGAGCCGTACTGTGGAGCATCCCCTTCGACACCCCGCTGTGCTCCATGGCCGGCACCATCGACTACTATGCCAACGGTCGTCTGCAATTCCTGTTCATCTCGAACGATGAGATCCGGCTCTTCGACCGCAAAGGCAAGGAAGTGACGGAAGTACGCAAGAAACTGGATAAGCCGGTGCGCATCGGACCGGCGATTTATGATTTCTCCGGGAAGAAGAAATACAACATTCTGACCTTGAACAAAGACAACACCATCGATATGTATAACCTGCAGGGAAAGAAGCCTGCCAAATGGGAAGGAATCACGACAACGGAGCCGATTCACAACCTTCCCCGATACATAATTCGAAAAGGAAAAAGCTTTTGGTGGCTAAGTACGGAAAAAAATTGCTATCTTTACGCGTTTATGGGAGGAACCCCGCTTAAAACCTATCCGGCGGATACGAATCCCGGCGACGTGAGCTTTTAGCAAGGTATGGAAACCTTTAACCAAATATACGCTGACAGCTTTAAAACGCATTGGGAGCGTCCAGCCCTGTCCAACTACCAGGGCGTGACGCTATATTATAAGGATGTAGCCAAGAAAATAGCTTGGTTCCATACTTTTTTCCACGAGTGCGGTATCGTCAAGGGAGACAAGATTGCCATCTGCTCCCGTAACCAGGCCAACTGGTGTGTGAGTTTCTTCTCCATCATCACCTACGGTGCCGTGGTCGTTCCCCTGCTGCACGAATTCAAGCCCG
Organism: uncultured Bacteroidia bacterium; assembly: GCA_902784785.1. Classification (GTDB taxonomy): domain Bacteria; phylum Bacteroidota; class Bacteroidia; order Bacteroidales; family UBA932; genus Cryptobacteroides. The sequence goes on along the minus strand of CACZWF010000092.1, from coordinate 3,542 downwards.
CCAACATCCATCATCTGGTCAATCACTCCGGCACGAAGATTCTGTTTGCGGACACGGGCATACTCGACAACCTGGATTTTGAACAGATGCCGGATTTGATGGGCATCATCCGCATCAATCCCTTCGAGGTCGCCGCCTCCCGCGGTTCCTTCAAAGAAACCTTTCTGCACGGAGACCAGGCCTTTGACGCCGCATATCCCAAAGGCTTTACGCCCGATTGCATCCAATATGCGCAGGAAAATCCCGATGACCTGGCGGTGCTGAATTACACCTCGGGCACATCCGGTTTCTCCAAAGGCGTAATGATTCCCTATCGTTCGCTGCTGGGCAATATCGCCCTCGCACGCATTGCGGAACCGCAGATGAATGAAAACTCAGAAGTGGTGGCCATGCTGCCGTCCGCCCATATGTACGGACTGGCTTTCGAGATTTTGTACGAACTCTCCATTGGTGCCCACATCCACTTCCTTACGCGCATCCCGAGCCCGAAAATCCTGCTCAACGCGATGGCACAGATCCGGCCTTCCATTGTGATTGCCGTTCCTTTGATTATTGAAAAAGTCTATAAGAACAGCATCAAACCCCGACTGGACAAGTGGTGGTTCCGCTGGCTGCTCAATATCCCGCTGCTTGGAAAATATGTGAAATACAAAATCCGCAAACAGCTGGTGGACGCCTTCGGAGGCCGTTTCAGAGAAGTGATTATCGGCGGGGCTGCCTTCAACAAAGAGGTGGAGAAGTTTCTGCGGCGCATCCATTTCCCCTTCACCGTGGGCTATGGCATGACGGAATGCGGACCGATTATTACCTACAGCGCCTGGGACAAGACCAAATTGTATTCCTGCGGTCAGGCGGCGGTCGGGATGCAGATTTGCATCAACTCCCCCCAACCGGACAAGATCCCGGGCGAGGTGCTGCTCAAAGGCCCCAACGTCTTTCTCGGTTATTACGACAACCCGGAGGCTACGGAAATGAGTTTCAACCGGGAAGGATGGTTCCGTACGGGTGATATGGGTATTCTGGACAAAGAGGGTTTCCTCTTCCTGAAAGGACGTTCCAAATGTATGATTCTGGGACCTTCCGGACAGAATATCTATCCCGAAGAAATTGAATGTGTGCTCAATGCGTTGGACTACGTGGTGGAAAGCCTGGTGATTGAAGACCAGGGCAATCTGGTGGCTCTGATATATCCCGATTTCCAACGGGCCGAGCGCGAAGGGCTGGCGGAAGAGAATATGAAGGCGATGATCGAGAAATTGGTCAAAGAGGCCGGTGCATCCCTGCCCGCCTATTCGAAGATTCATCATATCGAGTTCCTTGTGGATGATTTCGAGCGTACGCCCAAAAAGAGCATCAAACGTTATATTTATCAACGATAATGCAAAAATTCGATAAACGATATCTGCAGATGGCGGGCATCTGGGCGAAGAATTCCTATTGCAAACGTCGTCAGGTAGGCGCCTTGATCGTCAAGGACAAGATGATTATTTCCGACGGCTACAACGGTACGCCGTCCGGATTTGAGAATCAGTGTGAAGACGAGAACGGCGTCACGAAGGTATATGTGCTGCACGCCGAGGCCAACGCCATCACCAAAGTGGCGAAATCCGGCAACAGCAGCGAAGGAGCGACCCTCTATGTGACGGCCTCCCCTTGCGTCGAGTGCGCGAAACTCATCATCCAGTCGGGCATTCGCCGGGTGGTCTATCGGGATGCATACCGCATCACGGATGGCATCGACCTGCTCCGTCGGGCCGGTATTGAAGTTGAACAAATTCCTAATAGCGATGAAGACTAGAAACCATATCATTATCATCTCCCTGCTCAGCATCGGACTGGGCGTGGCAGGCACGCTGCTGGTGCAGCAGATTCAAGAAAGCAATCGCGGGAAAAACTGGAAATACGGCGAGTGGAGGAAACTCTCGCTGATTCTGGATGAAGTGGAAAAGAATTATGTGGACACCATCAATGTCAAGGAAATGACGGACGCCGCCGTTTCTGCCGCATTGGAGAAACTGGATCCGCACAGCGTTTACCTTCCCCCGGTGGAACTCAAGGCCAGCAACGAGGATCTGGCGAGCAACTTCGAGGGCATCGGGATTCAATTCAATGTCCCCAACGACACGGCGGTGGTCCTGCAAGTCATTGCAGGCGGTCCGTCCGAAAAGGCGGGTCTGTTGACCGGCGACCGCATCCTGAAAGTGGATGAAAAGGTCATCGCCGGCACGAAGACACCGCAGGACAGCATGGTACGTCGGATGCGGGGAACGGCCGGGACCAAGGTTCAGCTTCTGGTGGAGCGCAACGGCGAACAGATTGCATTCGACATTACGCGGGGCAAGATTCCTCTTCACAGCATCGACGCCGCCTTTATGCTCAACGACACGACGGCCTATCTGAAACTGTCCAAGTTCTCGATGAGCACCTATCAGGAATTTGTCACCCAGGCGGCGGAATTGCGCAATCAGGGAATGAAGAAACTGATTTTCGATGTGCGCGGCAATACGGGCGGCTATCTGGACCAGGCCTATCGCCTGTGCAATGAGTTCCTGGAGAAAGGCGACATGGTCGTCTATATGGAAGGACTGCACCGCGACCGGCAGGATCTGGTGGCAGATGGCCGGGGCAAATACAAAGATGTCAAATTGGTGATTCTGCAGGATGCACAATCGGCATCTTCCAGCGAAATCTTTGCCGGAGCCATGCAGGATAACGACCGGGGCACGATTCTCGGCGTACGTTCCTTCGGGAAAGGACTGGTTCAGGAACCCATTGATTTTACCGATGGCAGCGGCATGCGGCTGACCGTGGCGCGTTTCCACACCCCTTCGGGCCGTTGCATCCAGAAGCCTTACGGCGAGCGTTATGCCTACGATGTGTACGACCGCTATTCAACGGGCGAGATGACTTCCGCAGACAGCATCAAGACCAACAAAGACCTGACCTACTACACCAAGAGCGGACGCGTCGTGTATGGCGGTGGCGGCATCATTCCGGACATCTTTATTCCGGTAGATATGACACGAGCCACCCAGTACTATCTGGATTGCAACAAGAAAGCTACCCAAGTGCGTTTTGCATCAGATTGGTTTGACAAACACAAGGCGGAGATTGCCAACATCACGACTTATGACCAATTGGAGGCCTATTTCCGCAGAAACAATCTGGAGAATGCCTTCCGGAGTTTTGCCAAGAACCGGGACGGACTGAAATGCAACGCCACCGAATGGGCGCTGACCGAGTCCTATCTGATGCCCCAGCTCAACGCACTGGTCGGGCGCTATTCCCAGCTGGGAGAAAACGCGTTCTACCGCCTCTACCTCCCCATCGACCGCACGGTCCAGAAAGCGCTGACGCTGTAGGACGTCGTTCTCTGCACGGAAGTATTTTTAGAAAGGGCTGCTTTCGGAGAGGGTGAGATCGCAAAAAGGCCCTCCCACTTCGTGGGCCCCTCTTTTAGATTTGCACCGTGATTTCGATATGGAGTCACGGTGTTCTTTGTTGTATCTTTGACGTCGAGTTGAGAGTGGTGAACTATGGGC
>CACZWF010000091.1 GCA_902784785.1 uncultured Bacteroidia bacterium | reverse complement strand
TTCGACGGCGTCGCCCACTTGTTTGAGACCGACGAAATTGATGCCCTTGACCACCTGGCCGTCCTTGACATCCAGGCAAGGGATTATCCTCTTTGCGACCATGCGCGAATTTCCTCCAAACTTATTTTGTTTTCATATATTGCTTTCCCCGCAATCACTTTCCGCAGGCCCAGGGAATCCAGCGCCCGGATGTCGTCCATCGAACTGATGCCGCCGCTGACCGTGAAATCCACCGCCGGATAGCGCGTTTGCAGGTCCACATACAATTTTGTGGAAGGACCTTGCAGCATTCCGTCTTTGGAAATATCCGTGCAGACCACCTGAGAAAGACCGTCGGGAAGAAACTGGTCCACCAGCGCCTCGATGCTGAGGGAAGTCCCCTCCTGCCAGCCTTTGACCGCGATGAAACCCTCCTTGACATCGGCGCCCAGTATCATCCGGGACGGGCCGTATGTGCGCAGCCACTCTTGGAACAATGCGGGTTTCAGGGCCGCCACACTGCCGATGATGGCGCAGGTCGCCCCCGCGTCCAACACCGACGAAAGCGCCTGGGAAGAGGAAATTCCCCCGCCCCATTCGATTTCGAGGGACACCCGGCCCGCGAGTTCTTCCAACACTTTCAAATTGCGGGGCTCGGAAACCTTGGCCCCGTCCAGATCCACGATGTGGATGCGTTTGACCCCGCAGTCGGCATAACGCAGGGCCATATCCAACGGACGCTCGTCATAGACTTTCGTCTGGGCATAGTCTCCCTTGGTCAGGCGCACGCAGCGTCCTCCAATCAAATCTATCGCGGGAATAATGTCTATCATAGCAGGCTTTCCATTAAACTACACTATGTGCCATAAGTTTGCAAATTTACTAAAAAAATAAACTCATCAGTATCCACTTTGCGTTTTCAAGGATTTTGCAAGGCAAAAATTCCGTAGGAAATAGCCGATTTCATAAAATAAAATTTGTGGGAAATGGAAAAACCATTATCTTAACTGCCTGAAATTTATCGTTTTATTAGCCATATTCGACACGCATCCCTGGACGCATTTTGCAAAAAATATTCAGACAGAATCCAAGAACGCTACTTGATATACACCAGAGATCTCAGAAAAGACGAACAGACCCTTATGCTACCGGCATATTTCACGCCGTTTTTATAGAAACGCCACTCAAGTTTGGTCATCGCTTAAAAAATCTCGACGGCCTGCGGCCGTTTCGGGGGCTTCGCCCAAGATTTAAAAGTTTTATGCTGTTCGCATGCGCAAACAGCCGGACGGCTGGGCAAAGCCCTGGCCGTCCTTTATTGCAAGCAAAATTTATTCTGAAACGGGACGGACAGAGAGCCCGTAGCAACGGAGGATGTAGTACCTGAGGACATTGTCTGAATTGAAGTATACGTAGTACGCGCGGCCCGGGTTGTCCGTAGTGAGGGAAGAGGACCAATAGTAGCCGCCGGAACCGACATTGTCGAGATCGGAAACGCTCCGGAAGCCAGCGGCGGGAAGGAAGATGTTGGCTCCGTTCTTTTTGCTGGTCACCAACCTGCCATAGATACCGTTTAGCGTAATGCAGGTCCATGTGCAGTTGCTGGTATTTCTCAACTCTGTCCATTCTGCATCCGTAGGCATACGCCAACTGCCACCGAGTTTAACGTGAGCAACATCATCATCGGCTTCAAGGACCGTCTTATTGTCGACTGAACTACCATGACTACTGCGGGTATTATACTTGGTGAGGGAATTGTACAAACCATTGTACGAACCATTGCACCACTTGTAGGAAGCCCAATTATATCCGGTCGTCTTTTGACTTTTCCAAACGGGACTTTTAGACTGGGCATAACCAGCCTCGTAATAAGGCTCCGTCTCACCCCAGGCGTAATAATCGCCGTACATCTCGGGAGAACTGACGAAACCGGATTCAGAAAGGTTGGAGGCGGCCCATTTGACGCTCAAACCCAAGTCAACAACACCAGAAGATTGAATCACATAGACAGAACAACTCGCAGACACGCTGCTGTCGCTGTTGGCTGTCGCCGTAATAGTAGCAGTTCCACAAGAAACGGCCGTCACTTTCCCAGTTTGATCGACCGTGGCGACGGACTCGTCCGAGGATGTCCATGTGAGAGACTTGTCGTGGGCATCGGAGGGAAGGACAGTGGCCGTCAAGACATCGGATTTTCTAGATTCTAATACCAAATAAGAACGATCAAGGGACACATTGACAACAGACCGGGAAGAAAGAACGGGACGAACAGAGAGCCCGTAGTAACGGTAGTAGTAGTACCTGCTGACATCGCCTGAATAGAAGTACACGCGGTACGCGTAGTACGGGTAGTCCGTAGTGAGGGAAGAGGACCAATAGTAGCCGTAGGAACCGACATTGAGGAGACGGGCATCGTACCGGCGGCCAGCGGCAGGGAGGAAGATCCAATTGCCCGTATAACCGGATTTTATGCTCGTTACCTTATAGCCAGTTACGCCATTGAGTCTCATCCACTCCCATGAGCAATTGGAACTATTGCGCAATTCTGCGAACTCCTCATCCGCAGGCATACGCCAATTGCCGCCTAATTTGACTTGAGCGGCATCATCGCCTGACTCCAACATAGTCTTATTGTCGACTGTACTACCGTAACTGCTGCTGGTATTGTACTTGGTGAGGGAAGTGGATGAACCGTTGCACCATTTGTAAGAAGACCAACTGTAATCGCTCTTGGGCAGTGTTTCTCCCCAGGCATAATAATCACCATACACCTCGGGAGAACTGACGAAACCTGACTCGCAAAGGTTGCAGGATGCCCACTTGACACTCAAACCCAGGTCAACCACGTCTGCCATTGAATCAAATACTGTCACCATTGCAGAAGCAGATTGCCCACTACCGTCCTTGGCTGTGGCCGTGATGGTGGTCGTTCCCGCTGAAACGCCCGTCACTTTCCCAGCTTGATCGACCGTGGCGACGGACTCGTCTGAAGATGTCCACAAAAGAGACTTATCATAAGCGTCCGACGGCGTGACGGATGTTTCGAAAGTTGCCGCCCGACCGACAGACAAATTGCTGCCGGTCAAGGATATTTTGCTAATATATGAATGCGTGTTAATGGTCCGGACAGGAGCGATATATTCATATTCTTTTTCATTTTCATCATATAACTTGACATACGCCTTGTACCAATATTGAGTACCGGGATTAAGCCCGGACAAGGATGCCGAGAAAGCATTGTCGGCATAATCGTTGCTTTCCGAATGGCTGTTTTGGGATGCCTCCGTAGAGTCCCAATAAAAACCATATTCAAAGCCGCTATATAAAACATCTGTCAAATCCAAATTTCCATGCAACACCGCACCCGTGTATGTCACATCAGAAACATCCTCCGTCTTTAACAGAGAAGACAAATCCTTTGTTTTGAAGGACATTGTCTCGCCATAAGCTTCCTGGCCGTCTTTTTTGAAGAAACTCCTGAAAAAATATGTCGAATCCGGCTCCAGTCCGGTAACCTCAATGGAGTAATAATATTCTTCATCTGAATCTTTTGCCTCTACCGAAATAGGATCAGAAGGAAGATTGCCCTTTTTCATATAATACTGGATTCCCACGACCAAACCAAAAGGATCGCTGACATTCGCCTTACCCTTCAGCACCGCGCTTACCGCAGATATGTGTTCAGCTCCAATTGTCACGGATGGAGCAAGGTTTGTTTTAACCGTGACCGCACATTCTGCCGTCTTGTCTCCATCCTCCGTCTTAGCGGTGATGGTCACGCTACCCGGCTTCACGCCCGTTATTCTTCCGTTCTCTACTGTGGCTACCAGCGGATCGCTGCTGGTCCAAGAGACATTCTTGTTGGTCGCATCTTCCGGAGTAATCGTCGCTGTCAGCGTCTCGCTTTCGCCCACCGCGAGCGTCAGCGAAGTCTTGTCCAACGAAATGCCCGTCACAGGAACCGCGTTGGCAATGACGGCAATAGTGATGAAGTCCGTCTTGTTGCCTGCCTTAGCCGTAATGACGGATTTTCCCGGAGCCATAGCCATCGCCTTACCCGTATTCGATATCATCACGACATCCTCCTTTGAAGAATTCCAACTGATCGTCTTATCTGTGGCATCGGCCGGCAAGACAGTAGCCGTAAGGACCGTACTTTCACCCTCCGTCATTTCAAAGTCTTCCTGGTCGATGGTAATCTTCTCCACCGACACCTTCCCGGTAATGGAATCTATCAGGTCCTGGTCCACCTTACCATTGCAGGCGGAAAAGGATAGTACCGCAAAGATAAAAGTTGCTATCGCAAAAACGCGAGAAAAGATGTAGCGGAAGGTTTTCATATCCGATGATATTCTCTCTATCTAATTACAACTCGCGAAGGTACTGTAAATTGTCGACTTATGCAAGAAACTGAAGACAAAAGCATCAAACAGATGCCCGGTCAAGCCGGGCAGGACGGGGAGGGGCCCAAACTTGTTTGGGAGGGCCTTTTTGAGGGTCGCGCCCTCCGCCCCGTGCGTGGGCATTGTACCTCCCGCTGTGCTGCAAATGCACAAAACTGAAAAAAATTTCTTTTTCCGGACATTTTTCCGTTTGGATTTTTCGGAGAGTAAAAATTTTTCCGAAAACGCAAAAAGTCAAAAAAAGTTTTTCCGTATTTGAAAGTATTTTCTTTTTAATCACGATATTTTTGCAGTCCGGCTTTCGCCATTGATGTGGCGTGGCCCGGACATCGCGATGACGCGGTGTTGTACAAATGTTGAACTTGGGTGCGGATGGCGGCATTCCAGCGCGACTGGTCGTCGGACGTCCGTCTCCGCTCTCGCAAATGTGACGATGTATGACACATTCCAATCAACCCTACAAGCAGGCGGGGAAATATGCCTGCGTCCTTTACGACACCACATTCAAGGTGGTCCTGGTCCGCCGCGAGAACGAGGAACTCATCCGGCGCATCATCGAACTGCTCATCCCGGGCAAGCGCATTTCCTATCTCACTTTCATTGACAAGGAGCAGAAAGGTTTGGTGATTTCCGAGAAAAACACTAATTTTGACCTCCTTTGTAAGGATGAGGCGACGGGGGAAGAGTTCATTGTAGAGATGCAGTTCGGCAAGCAGAACACGTACAGGGAAACTGACGCGCTATCAGTCAGGAGAGAGCCTGGACAAGATGGATTACTCGTTGCGTCCGGTGTATGTGCTGAGCTTCCTGAATTTTGCGCTCGAACACGAGGGCGAGGATGCGCTGGACGCGGACAACGGGCTGATCAGCCGCTACGCGGTGCGGAACGACCGCAACGGGGAGTTGATGACGGACGCGCTGCATTTCATCTATGTGGAGATGGACCGCTTTCCTTACGAAGAAAATGAGGAAGAGCAGTGCAAAACACTTTTGGAGAAGTTCGTGTTCTCGCTGAAGTATATGCACACGCTGACCGACCAGCCGGGTTCGTTTACGGAGGATTTGCTCCGGCTTCTGTACCGTGCCACGGAATTGGGTTCAATGACCATCGAACAACGGGAGCGCTACGAAGAAACGATGCGAAACGAATTGGATATCAGTCTTGAGAAACGCTACGTCAAAGAAGAAGCATTCAAAGAAGGTGAGGCTAAAGGACGTGAGGATGTTGCTCGGAAACTGCATGAGATGGGTCTGTCCGCTGAGGATATCTTGAAAGCGACAGGAGTGGAACTGTAATACGAAACGGAAAATTTGGGAAAAGAGTAGCATCCACTCAAAACGGGCTCAGATAGCCAAAAAGTTTTTCAACACCTGCTCGCCCACTTCCCCGCTTTTCTCGGGATGGAACTGGGTGCCGTAAAAATTCTCATAACGCAGGGCTGCGCTGAACAGCGTGTTCCCGTGCCGGCAGGTCGCCACCGTATCCTGGCAGAGACCGGCGTAGTAGGAGTGGACGAAATAGACGAAGGCGCCGCTTTGCATCCCCTTGAACAACTTGCCGTCCAGATTGCCCAGGCTGTTCCAGCCCATGTGCGGGACCTTGGCGTCGGGCGTAGCCTCGAAACGGCGGACGTGCGCATCGAAAATGCCCAGGCCGTCGGTCGGACCTTCTTCACTGTCGCGGCACATCACCTGCAAGCCCACGCAGATGCCCAGAACGGGCTGACGGAGGCTGCGGATGAGGTCGGGCAGGCCCGCCGCGCGGAGATTGTCCATCGCCGCTTTGGCGCTGCCCACGCCGGGCAGAATCACTTTGTCGGCCGCCTTGAGTTCGGCCGGGTCGGCCGTCAGGATATAGGGGCAGGACAGACGCTCCAACGCGTTTTCCACGGACCGGAGGTTGCCACATTTATAATCTACAATCGCTATCATCACAAAGTACCTTTACTGGAAGGCAGAGCCCTCGAATACACATTGCGCGACACCGCCTGGCGAAGGGTGCGGGCAAAAGCCTTGAACACGCCCTCGATGAGGTGGTGGTTGTTCTCCCCCGTCGCCTTGATATGCAGGTTGCAGTGCAAGGCATCGGAAAGGGATTTGAAGAAATGCTTGAACATTTCCGTCGGGGTGTCGCCCACATATTCGCGGGTGAACGGAACGTCCCAGGCGAAATCGCAGCGACCGCCCAAATCGAGCAGCACCTGCGCCTCGCTTTCGTCCATCGGCAGGGCGAAACCGTAACGGGCGATGCCGACTTTGTTCCCGAGGGCCTTCAACAGGGCTTCTCCGAGGGCGATGCCCACATCTTCCATCGTATGGTGCTCGTCCACCTGCAGATCGCCCTTGCAACGAATCTTCAGGGACAGACCGCCGTGGTGTACAAGCTGGTCAAGCATGTGGTCGAAGAAATGCAGGCCGGTGTCGATGGCGCTCTCCCCTCTTCCGTCCAAATCCACTTCCACATAGATATCGGTCTCCGCCGTTTTGCGGCTGACCACGGCGCAACGCTCGCTTTTGCGGACTTCCTCCGCCGCTTTGGCCCAACTTTCCGCCGCCAGCATCATCGCGTCCGCAGAACGGTCGTCCGCGGCCGGACTGTCGATGCGTAGGAAACGGCAGCCCAGGTTGGCGGCCAGTTCCGCATCCGTATCACGATCGCCGATGACATAACTGGCTTTCAAATCGTAGGAGCCGTCCATATAGGCACCGAACATACCGGTGCGCGGCTTGCGCGTGGGAGCGTTGTCTTCGGGGAAACTGCGGTCGATCAGTTCGTCGGCAAAGACGACACCCTCTCCCGCCAGGATGGAAAGCATCTTGTGGTGGGTCGGATAAAAATCCGCCTCGGGGTATGAGGGGGTGCCGAGTCCGTCCTGGTTGCTGGCCAGCACCAACTCGTAATCGAGAGCGGCGATGCTCCGCAGGGCGGAAATCGCGCCGGGCACAAACTCCATTTTCTGGAAGCTGTCAATCTGTTCGTCGGCGGGTTCGCATAGGATGGTCCCATCCCGATCGACAAAAATTACCTTTTTCATACCTTATAGTTTTTGAGGGCGTCCAACATAATATCGTTCTCCTCCTTCAAACCGATGGTGATACGCAGGCAGCCGGCGCAACCTTTCACTTTGTTGCGGTTGCGCACGATGACGCCGCGGGAAACCAGCAAGTCGTAAATGGCGTCCGCATCTGTCACTTTCACCAGCAGGAAATTGGCCTGACTGGGATAGATTTTCAGCACGCAGGACAACTTTTGCAAGGCGAGGGCCACCCGTCCGCGTTCGGCGATAATCTCCTTCACCTGCGCGTCAATGGGATTTTCCAGGGCTTTGATGACCGTTTTCTGGGTCAAGGCGCTGATGTTGTAGGGATATTTCACCTGGGACATCAGGGCGATGACCGCCGGGTGAGCGAAAGCCAGTCCGAGTCGCAATCCGGCCAGGCCCCAGGCCTTCGAGAGCGTCTGGTACACCACGAGGTTGGGTTCTTTCTCCACCTCGAAACGCAGGGACGGCTGCTCGCAAAAGTCGATATAAGCCTCGTCCACCACGACCATCGCCGGAACGCCGCGCACGATGCGAAGCAGGTCTTCCCGGGAGAAGGCGTTGCCCGACGGGTTGTTGGGAGAACAGAGGAAAACAGCCTTGGTATGCGCGTCACAGGCGGACAGAATGGCATCCACCGGCAAGGAGAAATCCTCCCCGAGGGCCACACCGCGCACAGCCACATCATTGATGGCGGCGGAGACGGCGTACATGCCGTAACTGGGTTCGATGGCGACCACATTGTCCACAGCGGGGGTGCAGAACACGCGGAAGACCATATCGATGGCTTCGTCTGAACCGTTGCCGACAAAGATGGACTCCGCCGGCACGCCCTTGATTTCAGACAAGCGCTGTTTGAGGGCCTTCTGGTGCGGGTCGGGATAACGGTTGTAACCCGTGGGATAGGGGCTCTCGTTGGCATCCAGAAAGACGCCGAGCGAGCCTTGGTACTCGTCACGGGCCGTGGAATACGGGGTCAAGCGGGCGATATTGGGGCGCACGAGGGTGCGAACTTGTTCGAGTGTCATCGCTGTTCCTCCTTTTCTTTGGGTTCACCGGTCTGCTCCTCCGCCAATCGCACGCGGACGGCATTGGCGTGGGCATCCAGCCCTTCGGCCTCAGCCATCGTCAGGATGGTTTTGGAAAGGGCCTGCAAGCCTTCGGGAGTGAGTTCCTGCAAGGTCATCTTACGCATGAAGCTGTCGATATTGACCCCGCTGTAGGAAGCCGCCCAGCCGCAGGTAGGCAGGGTATGGTTGGTGCCGGAGGCATAGTCTCCCGCGCTTTCGGGCGAATAATTCCCGACAAAAACGCTGCCAGCCGCCGTGATGCGGTCCGCGATGCGCCAAGGGTCCTCCACCGACAGAATCAGGTGTTCGGCTCCGTAGGCGTTGACCAGGTCCACGCGGTCGTCTTCATCGTCCAGCACAAAGAGGCGGCTCTTGGCCAAAGAGGCCTGGACATAATCCATACGTCCGAGCCGGGCGGCCTGCGCCAGCACTTCCGCCTTGACTTTTTCCGCGAAATCCACGCTGTCGCACACCAGCATCGCCTGGCTGTCGGCTCCGTGTTCGGCCTGCGAAAGCAAATCAGCCGCCACGAAAGCGGGACGGGCGGAGGCGTCGGCCAGCACCATCACCTCCGAGGGGCCGGCAGGCATATCAATCGCCACCACACGGCCGCCCAGCATTTGCTTGGCGGTCGTCACATATTGGTTGCCGGGTCCGAATATTTTATCCACCTTGGGCACACTGGCCGTACCGTAAGCCATTGCGGCGACCGCTTGGGCGCCGCCGAGTTTGAAGACTTTCTCCACACCGCAGGAACGGGCGCTGAACAGCACTTCGGGAGCCACCTTCCCATCTTTTCCAGTGGGGGTGCAGAGGATGATGGTCTTGCAACCGGCCAGACGGGCGGGCAGGGCCAGCATCAACACGGTGGAGAAGAGGGGCGCCGTGCCACCGGGGATATAGAGTCCCACCTTTTCGATGGGCACGGGACGCTGCCAGCATTTCACGCCGGGCATCGTCTCCACACAAATTTCGTTGGGGAGCTGGGCCTTATGGAAAGCCAGGATATTGGCCATCGCGCGGGCAATGGCGTGCTTGACTTCCATCGTGACAGCGGCTTCCGCCTCGTCGAATTCCGCCTGCGACACCTCGATGGCGTCGAGCGGACGGCGGTCTATTTCCAGCGACAAGGCTTTCAGGGCCTCGTCCCCTTGGGTTTTCACCCTTTCTATGATAGCCTCGACCCGTTCCCGGACAACAGGATTGTCCGAAGAAGGACGCTGGCAGAGTTCCGGCCAGCGCGAACGGTCGGGATTGACGATGATTTCCATTAAGGTATGATTTTATCTACATTCAACACCAGAATTCCCTCGGCACCGATGGCCTTGAGCTGCCGGATTTTATCCCACAGGTCATTGCTGTCCACCACCGAATGCAGGGAGCACCAGCCTTCCGCCGCCAGGGGCATCACGGTCGGGCTGCGCATCGCTGGGAGAATCTTAATCGCCTCGTCGAGCGAAGCCTTGGGCAGGTTCATCAGAATGTATTTTTTGCCCCGGCTGACTTTCTCGGATTCCATACGGAAAAGCATTTCATCCAAGAGGGCCTGGTTTTCATCGGAAAGTTCGCCGGATTTGATCAGCACGGCCTGGGAGAAGAAAACCTTCTCCACTTCTTTCAAACCATTGGATACCAGCGTGCCTCCGGAAGAGACAATGTCGAAAATGGCGTCCGCGATGCCGGCGGCGGGAGCGATTTCCACCGAACCCGTGATCACTTCGATATCGGCCTGGATGCCCTGCTTTTTCAAATAATCTTTCAGGATATTCGGGTAGGAAGTGGCTATGCGCTTGCCCTCGAACCAGGAGGGACCGGGATAATCCACATTCTTGGGAACGGCCAGGGAAATGCGGCACTGGCTGAAGCCCAGTTCCTTGACGATATCCACAGGCAGACCTTTTTCGACCACCTCGTTGTAACCGACAATGCCGAGATGGGAAGTGCCGTTATAGACCAATTGGGGAATGTCATCGTCGCGCATATAGAGCACTTCGATGGGGAAATTGGCCGCAGCGGCGAGGAACTTCCGTTTGGAATCATCGATGTCGATTCCGATTTCTTTCAAAAGAGCCATACTGTCTTCATTAAGACGGCCTTTGGCTTGCATTGCGATGCGTAACATATCTTTTTAATTCTTTATTTATTCAACATATAACAACAGTCCTTTGAGGTACTCCCCTTCCGGATGGTAGATATTGACGGGATGGTCGGCGGGCTGGTTGAAACGGTCCAGAATCCGCACGCTCCGGCCCACACTGGCCGCCGCGCTGAAGACCGCTTCCGCAAAGGCCACCTTGTCCACCACTTGCGAGCAACTGAACGTGAAAATCAGGCCGCCCGGCGCCACCTTGGCGATGGCGGAGGCGTTGAGCCGGCGATAGGCCCGCAACGCGTTGGAGAGCACGCCCCGGTGCTTGGCAAAGGCCGGTGGATCCACAATCATCAAATCGTAGGCATCCTCGGGACAGTTTTTCAAAAAGTCAATGGCATCCGTGCAAAGGGCTTCGTGCCGGGCGGAGAAAGAACCGTTCTCGTCCATCAACGCCACATTGCGCTCCACCATATCGACAGCCCTGCGGGAAGAATCCACGGAACAGACGCTTTCCGCACCGGCCGCGAGGGCATAGACAGAAAAACCGCCCGTGTAGCAGAACAGGTTGAGCACCCGTCTGCCCTTGGCCCGCTGTCCCACGGCCAGACGGTTGTCCCGCTGGTCAAGGAAAAAACCGGTTTTCTGGCCACCTTCCCAGTCCACATAAAAACGATGTCCGTTCTCCAGCACGGTGATTTCCCCGGCCGTAAAATCCGGTCGGCGGTAGAGATAACCGTCCACCAAATCCAGACCGGCTTTGAAAGGCGCCGTGCCGCTGCTCTTGTCATAGACCGCTTTCAACGCTTCACCATAGAGGCTTTGCAGGGCCTCGCAAATACGGTTTTTCGCCCGGAACATCCCTACGGAATGGGCTTGCATCACGCAGACCCCGTCGTAATAATCGATGATCAGACCCGGCAGGCCGTCCCCTTCTCCGTGGCAGAGACGATAGCAGTTGGTAGCCGCATCATCCATCCCGGAAATCACCCCCGGCTGCTCGCGCAAGGCCCGGGCCAAAACTCAACACGCGCACGGCGATGGAACCCACTTGATAATGGCCGAGCGCAAGGGGTTCCCCCTGTGCGCTGCATACCTGCACAAGGTCCCCTTCCGACACGTTGCCACGAATGTCGGCTACCGCCCCCGAGAACACCCAAGGGTGGAAACGGAGCAGGGACTCTTCCCTTCCTTTTTTGAGGATGACGCTGGTCATTGTTCTTTATTTTCTGTCGCTTGAACGGGATTGTCCCCTCCCGTGGAAGCGTGATGTCTATGTCTACGCCGAGGTTTGCGGCGACGGGAACGGGAGGATTTCTTCTTTCCTTCCCCGCTCGTTTTGTTATCAGCCGCCTCTTTCGTCCCATCTTTTTCACCCGCAGGCTTGGACTGTTCTTCCGGCGGAAGCGGATGCTTCTCCGACTCCAACAACTTCAAATACATCGTCTCGCACACCCAGGCGTCGGTCGCCGCGTACTTGATCTGCGATTCGCTCAGGTTGGCGGCCTCCCAATTGGACAACTGCTGCGTCTTGCTGATGCGCACACCCAGAATGATGGCCGCCATCTTCTTGACACTCTTGTCCCGTACGCCCCACTGCCATATAATCTGCTGCAAATCCACGAAGCCCGCCGGCTCGAACTGACCGAGCCGCTGCAAGCCCCGGATATCATCGCGCACCGCCGCACCCACTTTCAGGATATCGGGATTGGAGAGAATTTTGCGCAGCCGATGCTTCAATTTCAAGTTCTTGAGCCGGAAAAGGAAAGCCCGGTTGCCACTGGAAAGCTGCAGCAGAGACACTTCGGAACGCGGCTGCACCGGCGAGAAACAAGGCCTCGTCTCCGTATCAAATCCCAACAATTGGCACTGGGACAGATATTCCACCGCTTCCTCAAAAGCCGGACCATCCTCCTCAATCACCGTCACTTTCCCCGGGAAAGAAGCGTACTCCAACTTCACGATGTCATCTATACTGATACTCTCCGCAAACATTTCTCTTTACTCTATACTTCGAGCAAATTACACAATCTTATACTAAACTGACAAAGGTACGAAAAATACACTATTTTGAAAAATAAATCGTATCTTCGCACTTGAAAACGGACGGATTGTTCCGAAAATAATTGACACGCGCTATGAGCCTGACCAAACACATCCCCAATACCATTACTTGCCTGAACCTGATTTGCGGCATCGCCGGCATCATCGCCTGCTTCTCGCTGCGCTTCGACTGGTCGTTCTATTTCATGCTGGCGGCCATCGTCTTCGATTTCTGCGACGGCCTTACCGCCCGCGCCTTGGGCGCCTACAGCGAATTGGGCAAGCAATTGGATTCCTTGTCCGACCTGGTGAGTTTCGGCGTACTGCCGGCCCTCATCCTCAACCGGATGATGCTGTCCCTGACCTGGTCCGACAGCCCGATTTGCTATATCCCCTTGATGTTCGCCGTGTTCGCCGCGCTGCGTCTGGCCAAGTTCAACATCGACACCGAACAAAGTGAATCCTTCCGCGGTCTGGCCACACCGGCCGCCGCCCTGCTCTGCGGAGCGCTGGCCTATTATACGGTGGTTGAGCCTTACGGATTCCTGGCAGACTGGTCCCGCAACCTTTGGTTCGTCCCCTGCCTGACGGCCGTCCTTTGCGGACTGATGATCAGCCGCGCGGAGATGTTCTCCTTCAAATTTCACAAGGGACAGGGACGCGGCACGCGGGTGTTTGTCAAACGCGTATTCGTCATCGCCTTCGCCATCTGCATCCTGGCCGCCTGCATCATCCTTAAGATGAACTGGTCCCTCGCCGTCATCGCCACCATCCTCACCTACATCCTCACCGCCATCCTGGCATAGATTCCCGGTCAAGCCGGGCATGACGGGGCGCTTTTACACGCGGGTGATGTGGGCGCCGAGGGCGTTGAGACGGCCGTCGATATCTTCGTAACCGCGGTCGATCTGGTCGATGTTATCGATGACGCTGGTGCCCTTGGCGGACATCGCGGCTATCAGCAGGGCGATACCGGCACGGATATCGGGAGAAAGCATCTTGCCCGCCTTCAAGGAGAAGCGGTGGTCGTGCCCGATGACGACGGCCCGGTGCGGGTCGCAGAGGATGATCTGGGCGCCCATATCAATCAGTTTATCGACGAAGAACAGACGGCTTTCGAACATCTTCTGG
>CACZWF010000090.1 GCA_902784785.1 uncultured Bacteroidia bacterium | reverse complement strand
AAAAATATAATGTTCAGCATCCTTATACAATACACGCGAATGAGGATATAGATTTCGACATATTACAAAAAGACCGTAAACATAGCTGTAAACGGTCTCAATGGAAGTCTTTCAACGATCTGGGAAACCTATGAATATAGATTCTGCGGATTAGTTACCCCCCCCTATGCGAGAGATGCGTTCTTCAAAAACATCTTCTCCGACAAGAGAAGCCTTTTTGAGCGCGGCCCGGTAAGTGTACACAGTATTGGGAGAAACATTGAGAAAACGGGCAATCTTACCGCTTTTGTTCATCCCCAGCCGAATGACGGCCAGGATACGCAGTTCGGTTGATAGAGCACCCGTTTCCGTCAATTCCATCTGCGCGCCCGAGGAAAGGAGTTTGTTGACATCTTGCACGAAATCGGGAAAAACACCGAGGAAAATTTCATCAAAAAGCCGATAGAACGAATCATACTGCATATAAATATATTCTACATCGCGAAGTTTTTCCCGCGCTTTATCAGATCCTTGATTCTTTAAGATATGGGAAATGGACATCCTGTAGTCATTGATATTTTCCACAAACTGCGCGGACAAAAGCATATAGCGGAAGAGATACTGCTCTTTGAGGATATTGCTTTCACGGATCTGGGCTTGCGAAGCTGCCAACTGGGCGTTCAGTTCACGCTGCTGATAAAGCAGGTCCTTGAGCCGACGGCGCTGACGATTGATTTTAGACATCAGAAACATCACTCCGACCAACGCAAGGACCAAAACAAAGAATATGGTCAGAATGAGGTAATAACGCTGTCGGTCACGCTGACGAAGAGCCGCCGTAACAATACGGTTGGAATTGGCAGCGTTGATGATTCGGGTGTCAAAATTACAAGCGAGCGCATCTGTAAGAGTGACCTGAAGATATCGCTCAGAACGGGCATAGTCTCCATCTTCATATAAAGCCAAAGACAAATCGTATAAAGAACGGTATTTGCGATGACATCGCTGCAGATCCAAGGTGGCCGTTTCAATCAGCCAATGCATCCAATCTTCTTGCCGGTCCAATTTATGATAACAGCCGGCAATCGCATAGTACAAATGAATACGACGCTCATCATCGGGACAAATCGGAAGCGCGTCATTGAAAGAGACCAGCGCAGCGGTAATATCCCCTTCAAGAGATTGCAACTTTCCTTGCGAATAGAGATATTGGAAGGGTGAAATCCCTTGAAGTGCTAAAATATTTCGGAGCACTTCTTTTCGACTGGAGGCATAATCCATCTTTATATCCATCGGCAGGCTCACATCGTTGGAAGCCGCCACACAGACATCTTGCATATACTGAAGAAGAATAAAATGCAATGAATCAGCCAATACGCCTGCGCTCAATTCCGCATCACTCAAAAGACTCCAAGCAAGACGATATTCACGGTGGGCTGTCAGCAAAGCGCTTCGGGCACACAGAGCCAATATCTTTTCTTGACGGTTAGAAGCAATTTCGCTTAAATGGTCTGAAGAGACTTGCGCGGAATCTATATTAAAATTAAAGTAGCGCTCGAATGCGGCAAATTGAGCCTCAAAATCGGGAATCCGCTTCAATGAGTCCACATTGGCTTCAAACTCCTCCAGATAGGCATCTCTATGATTCATCACCGCTTCCAAGCGTTCAAAAGAGGTGGACGAAGTACGACAGCCCGGGAAGAAAGCCAGACCAAGAAGCAAAAGGATGGTACAAAGTCTATTCATAGCCCAAAGTTAGGAATGTTTCTTTATCATACCTTCATATAAAATTCGATATATAGAAAAAATTTTCGCCCCGATAATTCTCAAAAGCGATATAATGCCATTGGAAGGAAGATTTCTATCGATTTACGACTTCTTCAGAATATAGATTTAGAATATCAAGAATTGGGTATATGAAGCTTGATATGCTCGAAGATAAGCTTTGTGATGGATGGCTCCATCCCGATTTCTTCGGCGACGGTCGGGAAGGACATTACCGCATCTATAACTTCATCGATGATGGATTCCGCATTCTTGATATCCCCATGTTCAGCTAATGTTATCAAATCTTTTCGCGTCACGATGCGATTTTGTCCGGAAAGACTCATCACGTGGCGGTCTCCGATAAATTTATTTGCCAAATTCTCGGTAAATGTGAGGTCATAGGCCGGAGCGAGCCTCCAAACCCCGTCAGGCGTCATTATGAATGAGAAATTCTTGTCGTGATCATCACAGACGCAAGCAACATAATTAAAGACAGCGCGACGGAAAATTTGTTCCATATCACAATAAGGAAGCCTCAATTTCCTACACACGGAATAAATTTGTTCATAAGATTTCGTTGGTCCGTTAAGGGCTTGAAGCGTCGCCGAATGGATTTTCATCCCTTGCTTCCGATCGAAGCGCTCTGTAAGAAAATGGTTTTCTCCGTCCAGATTGAGCATACGACATTGTTCCATCATAATGCCGCATTTTTGCGCCATCTTAGAATAGCCCCACTCCACTTCAGCCGTAGGCCATATTTTCGAATCTTTGAATTTCAGAATATATTGTGTAAATCCATCCGGAAGCAAAAACTGCCCCGATTTTACCTCCAAAGTGTCCCAATTGATGGCAACAATCGCCTTGGGGTGCATCCCACCCGCACTCATTCCAACAGCCATCAAATCTCCCAATTTGGGATGTGTGCTCAAGTCAATGGAAAACCCTTCGCGGACACGTTGAATCTGCTGGGACAGACCATACAATTCACTGAGGATTAAATCATTTTCCGGCTGGACACCTTCATACAAAGCGGGCACAAATTCCAAGGCCCCCATTCCTCTTTGTCCAATGAAGGCAAGTTTATCAACCGCATTAACCTCGGAATGACGGATATGACGACTATCAATCCAGACAGAAAAGACCTCATTTCCCCACACATCCGGAAGCGATCCAGACAAAAAGCGGGGAAGCCCTTCATATTCCGTCTCACGGCACCAGTCGGAAAGTCCGGCTTGAACCATATAAATAGAATGATTATAGGGGCCGATAGGGTCCAGGTCCCAGCCATAGGAAACATAATCGGGGTGAAAAGAGACAACGGAGCCCAACTTTCCAAACTTTGGTTTATAGCCTCCCCTCCACTCCAACTTACAGATTTCACGTCCCCATAGACGGACACTCACCCGATTGTTCTTCATCGTGTGTTTCTTTTATCGTATAAACTTTCGGGCATATCCGGAATAAGTTCCGCAATATCGTCCAAACGTTGGATGGCGCGCATCAGCGCGGTCAAATTATCCAAGCGAATGGCATTCCCTTTCCCTTTCTCAAAACGAACAATCGTCATGACCGAAACGCCACTTTGGAAAGCTATTTGCTTTTGGGAAAGACCCAATGCGTTGCGATACTGACGGAAACGTTCGCCCAAACGAGCAATAATTTCCCCATTGGACTGTTCGTACGTTTCTTGTGAGTAACTATTGTAATCCATGCCGCAAATATACAAATTTGTTGATTATCTGCCAAATTTTGACAAATAATCAACAAATTTGATAACAAAAAGAGTCGGAATGAGTCCGAACTGAACTGATTTTACAACCGAGCTTCGACCAAACCGTTGGCCGCGATGAGAGCGGCCGCTTTCTCCATTTCGGAAGTCCGGAAAATCAACACGCCTTTTCCCTCATAGAGGAAGGAATAAAGGTAGGAAATGCTGAGCCCCCCTTCTGCGAAGCAGGCGATGGCGTCAGCGGCGCGGCCGGGCCGGTCGTCCAACGCAATGGCCAGGACGGGCGTCTTGTTCACCGTAAATCCCTCTTTCGACAGAATATCGTAAGCCTTGTCGGGCTGGTTGCACAGAATGCGGCAAACCCCATAATCAGCGGTGTCGGCCAGCGTGGAAGTGATAAGCTGGATGCCGGCCTGGGACAAAGCGCGGAAAACCTTCACCAGAGAGCCGCTTTTATTCTCCAAAAATACAGATATTTGTTGTACTGCCATAATCTCAGATGTTGTTTTGAAATGGTTCCAATCAATATTTTTTACGTAAATCTTTCACACGGACGGCTTTGCCTTCGGCTCTCGGAAGCGTGCCTTTCGGCAGCAACTTCACCTTCGGAGTGACCAGGATTTCATCCCGTAACTTGCGGGTGATATCCTTGCTCAGGTTCTGCAGATACGCGTAATCGTCGACATTGGCGAATTCGGACAATTCCACCTCCACCGTCATATCATCATTGTCCTCTACCGTATTCAGTGTGATTAAATAGTCGGAAGCCAAATCCCTGTATTGCGCGAGGATGGTCTCAATCTGAATCGGGAAGATGTTGACCCCCTTGAGAATAATCATATCGTCGCTGCGGCCTTTCATACGGTCCAGACGCTTGTGCTCGCGGCCGCAAGGGCATTTCCCGGGGAGAATGCGGGTCAGGTCGCGGGTACGGTAGCGAAGAAGAGGCATCGCTTCGCGATTGAGGGTCGTGAGGACCAATTCTCCTACTTCCCCTTCCGGAACGGGTTCGAGCGTCTCGGGATCGACAATCTCCACGATGTAGTAGTCTTCCCAGATATGCATACCGTTCTGCTCCTTGCATTCGAAAGCCACGCCGGGGCCACACATTTCGCTCATTCCGAAAGAGTTGTAAGCCTTGACGCCCAACATTTCCTCAATGCGGCGACGGGTGTCTTCGGAGTGAGGCTCGGCGCCGATGGCCATAATCTTCAGTTTGGTGTCGCGGCGCGGGTCAATCCCCTGCTGGCACATCACTTCATACAAGCGGGCGGCGTAGGAGGGAATGGCGTGCACCACGGTCGTGCCGAAGTCCGTAAAGAACTTTAGTTGACGGAGGGTATTGCCGGCGCCGGCGGGCACCGTCAGCATACCCAGCATCTCAGCGGCATACTGGAAGCCCAGGCCGCCGGTGAACATACCGTAACCGGAGGTATTCTGGAACACATCTTCAGGACGGCAGCCAACCATCCACAGACTGCGGGCCAAGGCGTTGGCCCATTCATGCAAGTCCTTGGCGGAGTGCAGGACGACGGTGGGATTGCCGGTCGTTCCGCTGGAAGAATGCAGACGCACGCATTTGTCCAAGGGAATGGAGGCGATGCCGAAAGGATAGGTGTCGCGCAAATCCTGTTTTGTGGTGAAAGGAATGCGACGGAGGTCGTCCAGCGTCTTGATGCGGTCCGGGGTCACTCCCACGCTGTCCAAACGCTTGCGATAGAAGGGAGAACCCAGGTAACAACTCGCCACGGTGTCTTGAAGCCTTTTCAACTGTAGCGCCTCAATCTGTCCACGGTCGAGCAACTCGAACTCGGGGTTGAAATAAGGACTGTATTCCATACGAATATATTGATTTTTAATTGTTAAATATCTTACGGGCGGGTCTGTCCGTCACCGTCAATCAGCCATTTGTAGGTGGTCATCGCGGCCAGAGCCATAGGTCCGCGGGCGCCCAGTTTCTGGGTGGAAATGCCGATTTCGGCACCCAGACCGAACTGCGCGCCGTCCGTAAAGGCGGTAGGAGCGTTGACATAGACGCAGGCGGCGTCCACTTTGCGGCGGAAATAATCGGCAGCGGCCGCATCTTCCGTCACGATGCTCTCGCTGTGGCCGGAGCCGTAGCGGGAAATGTGCACAACGGCTTCTTTCACGTCCGCGACGGTCTTGATAGCCATTTTGTAGTCCATAAACTCACGGCCGTAGTCTTCCGGAGAGGAGGCTTGCAGCAGGTCTGCAGGATAACTCCCCTCGAGGGCTTTGTACGCCTCGGCATCCGCATAGATAATGACCTTTTTATCGGCCATCTGACCCACCAAAACAGGCAGGTCAGCCAAGCGGTCGCGGGCGACCAACAGACAGTCGAGGGCGTTGCAAACGCTCACTCTTCTCGTTTTTGCATTATACACAATACGAGCACCTTTCGCAAGGTCACCTTTCGTATCGAAATAGGTATTGACCACTCCGGCGCCCGTCTCGATACAGGGCACTTTCGCGTTGTCGCGGACGAAGTCGATCAGTTTGCGGCCGCCCCGGGGAATCACCAGATCCACCAGGCCGTTGGCCGTGAGCAACTCCCCTGTCGCCTCGTGGGTGGCGGGCAGCAGATTGATGACATCTTCCTCGATGCCGGCCTTTTTGAGGACGGATTTGATGAGGGCGACAATGGCTCTATTGGAATCATCGGCGTCTTTTCCGCCTTTAAGCACGCAGGCGTTGCCGCTCTTGAAGCAAAGGGAAAACACGTCGAAGGTCACATTCGGACGGGCTTCGTAGATGACGCCGATCACACCGAAAGGAACGCTGACACGGCGGATATGCAGGCCGTTTTCCATCGTAGCGTCGGAAAGAACGGCGCCCAGCGGGCTGGGCAGGGTGGAAACCTTGCGGATATCGCCCGCAATCCCGGCCAGACGCTGCTGGTTGAGCAGCAGGCGGTCATACAGGGGGTTGGTCTTTTCCATCCGGGCCAAATCTTTGGTGTTGGCCGCCAGCAATTCATCGCAGGAGGCTTCCAGCGCATCTGCGAGGGCCAGCAGCAAGGCGTCAGGCACCCGCTCGCCTCCTTCGTCCTTTTAATCAACTCTAATGCTTCTGACATATTATAGCCTTGTTAAGATTTTTCGAAAAAAATTCAATTTTGATTATTTGTTACACGACTCTATCGTAAAGCAAGGGGACTCCTTGCTTTCATAGAATATACAAATAATCATAGTGAATGATGGGTTTGACATCGTGGGCGCCGATCAACTTGGCCGCCTGCTCATTGGAATACGCAGACTTGCCCACCGCCACCACGCGGTCCGAAGAATCCACCACACTGATGATATCTCCTTCCTCGAACTCCCCCTGCACGGCCGTCACACCCACCATCAGCAGACTCATCGCCTTTTTCTCCATCAATCTCTCCAACGCCTTGTCGTTGATCACGATGCGTCCCTTGGCAAAACCGTCGCTGTGGGCGATCCATTTCTTCACGCTGGAGACCCCGTTTTCGACCGGAACAAACTCTGTGTGAACGGTCGTTTCTGGATGTTCAAGCAAATCAGGGAGAATATTATCTTTCAACCCATTGGCAATAATTACCTTTATTCCTTCTTGAGCCACTTTCGCCGCGATGGAAGACTTGGTCAGCATCCCGCCGCGACCGAAACTGCTGCGTCCCAATTGGATGTAGCGGCTGAGGTCTTTGCCCGGCTCGATCTTGCGGATGACTTTCGTGCCGGCCATCGTAGGATTGCCGTCGTAAATACCGTCGATATTGCTCAGGATAATCAGCATATCCGCCCCCATCATCGTGGCAATCATGCCCGAAAGTTCATCGTTGTCCGTGAACATCAACTCCGTGACGCTCACCGTGTCATTTTCATTGATGATGGGAAGGACCTCGCAACGCAGCATCACCCCCATACAGTGACGCTGATTGAGGTAATCGCGACGCGTGGAGAAATTCTCCTTCATCGTCAGCACCTGCCCCGTGTGGATGCTGTGGCGGGAAAAGAGGTCGCGGTAGTTCGACATCAGACTCACCTGCCCCACGGCGGAAAAAAGCTGACGCTGCTCCACCTCATCCAACTTGATATCCGTCTTGATCAGGCTCCGGCCGCACGCGACGGCGCCGCTGGAAACAAGAATCACTTCGTGCCCCATTCCCATCAGGCAGGCGATCTGACCCACCAGCGAAGCCATACGGCCCAAATCCATCGTACCGTCCCGCTTGGTGAGGACGTTACTGCCCACTTTTACAACGAGTCGCATCTTACTTGCTTCCTGCTTTCAAACCTTTGATGACCGCATCCGTGAATCCGGCTTCCTCCATCGCGTTCAAACCCTTGATGGTCAGTCCGCCCGGGGTGGTCACCTTGTCGATTTCCGCTTCCGGATGCGATTTGTGCGCGTCGATGAGGCTGGCCGCCCCGATCACGGTCTGGCAGACGATTTCGGTCGCCTCCCCCGGATAGAAGCCCAACTCCACGGCCCCCTCGACGGCGGCGCGGATATAACGCATCGCATAGGCGATTCCACAGGAGGCCAGCGAGATACCGCCTCCCAGATGGGCGTAGTCGATGGTCTTGACCTTGCCGACGTGGCTGAACAGGTCGACCACCGCGGCCGTCGCGGCCTCGTCGCTCTTGATAGGAGAGACGAAAATCATCGCCTGGCCGATTTCAATGGCCGTATTGGGAATGACATAGACCAAACGGGTGTCAGCGGCCAGATACGGCTCCAACACCTCCGGTTTCACGCCGGCCGCCATGCAGATGAGGGTTTTGCCGCTCAAATCGCAGCTTTTGATCTGCTCCAGGACCAAGGGTACGATCCAAGGCTTGACAACGATGATAATCGTGTCGGAGGCATCCACCGCCGCTTTGTTGTCGCCGGTGGTGTTGACACCCATCGCCTTGAAGCCCTCCAGAGCCTTCTGGTTGGCGTCGGTAACGGTAAGATTCTGCGGGGCGACAGCTCCGCTGGAAAGCAGGCCCCGGGCGGTCGCGCCCCCCATATTTCCTGCTCCAATGACTGTAAGTTTCATTATCGTTTGAAGATTATGTTCAATTTGAGTCCAAAAGTAGTCATTTTTTTTGAAAGTTCGGCGGAAAAGTAGTATTTTTGCACGATATATCGCAATTTTTAGCAGAATATGAACATCAATGTCATGGTGGCCGATGAGC
>CACZWF010000089.1 GCA_902784785.1 uncultured Bacteroidia bacterium | reverse complement strand
TATGCGGAAGGCTACACCAGTGCGACGGAGTCGCTGGAGGCGTTGAAGGCAACGGAAAACGGCCAGCACTGGCTCAATGACGGGTATCTCCTGCCCACGGCCGGTGTCAATCCCGATGCCCGCCTGACCGCCGTTACCACAAAAGCGGAGGCGGATATTCAGCGCAGTTTCAATCCCAGTATCCAATTCAACGGCCTGGCTCAGAATGATTACTGGCTTGCGACCATTCCGGTCAAGAACTTTGTCAAAGGGAAAACCAAATTTACCATCGAAATGGGCGCGGGCGGCGCTGCTTCCGGTGCGGGACTGTGGCTACTGGGCTATTCGACCAACGGGACCTCTTGGACAGGATTCTCCGGCTATTATTCGGTTCAGAGAGGGGAGAGTTCGGCCAATGCGCACCTGTGGACGACCTATAGTACGATAACGGCGACGGGCTATACCAACCTTCGGAAACAGTATATCAAAAAGACCTTTGAAGAGGATACGGATGTCATTAAATACTCGTATAAGAAATTTACTTTCACTTCGCCGGTGACGATTGAAGACGGTATTTTGTACCTGCGTCTGAGAACTTGGTACAGTGGTGCGCAGACTTCGTTGAGCAAGCCCAAGAATACGTCTTGGACGGATTTGAAGGGTTTTGAAGTATCATTTGCAGAGGAGGAATAATAGGATGAACATCAAGAGAAAAGCATACGCCCTGTTCGTATGTTTGATGACTGTTGTTGCGATTTCCTGCAATAAATCGGAACTCGTCCCGTCCCAGTCAGGGACACCGTCCGAACCGACGGTAGTCGGAGACGGGAACTTCAGCGGCGGATATGGTACGAAAGACGCGCCCTATCTCATCGCGACGGCGGACGACTTGGCTTACCTGTCTGCGTATTCCAACTCGGCGCTGGCTTCCCGTTATGCGTCCTGTTATTTTGAGCAGACGGCTGACATCGATATGAGCCAAATGCCGGGATTCCTGCCGATGTTCCTTTCTTTGGAAAATGGTTTTACCGGGCAATATGACGGCAAAGGACATAGCGTTAAAGGACTCGTGATTCATTCTCCCGCCAAGGCGCCCTGTGGCTTTTTCTCCAGTTTGAATGACGCCCTCGTCCAGAACTTGTCCCTGGAGGCAGTGGATGTTGATGCTGTCTATGTATATGCCGGTTCCGTGGCAGGCAAACTGGTCAATTCCAAACTCAGCAACTGCCGCGTAAGCGGACAAATCCGTCAATATGAAATGGGGCTGAACGTACTGGGTGAAAATAACGAGGCCTACAGCGGAGGTCTTGCCGGCTGGGTGAGCAACAGTACAGTAGAATCCTGCACCCTGGATGCCAATGTCACCATTTACGGTATGTATAGTGGCGGTTTGTTCGGCTACGTCGAGAACTCCCGCATTGAAGATTGTCATTTCCTCAAGGGAAAGACGGTCAATATCTACTATCACATAAACGGTGGTTTGATGGGCAAGTTGACGGGTGCGTCTTCGCTGGTCAGGAATTGCAGTTTTGAAGGCAACTTGACGGCCGCCGGATACTTCCAGGGCGGTATGGTCGGAAGGATGGAAGGCGGACGCATCGAAAAATGTGTTTTGGGAAGTTATGCGATCATTGGTTGCGACAAGTATAATGCAGGAGGTATGGTCGGTGCGGCCTTGCCCGTCGAAGAAATTATGCTGGAGCATTGTGCCGTCTATGGTACGGTCAAGGGACAGTATGCGGTCGGCGGCATCGTCGGATATGTGGGCAATTCCGGATTGTCCGATGCGGTTCAGCCGGTCACCATCCGGGGCTGTGCGGTCTATGGAGCGGAGTTGACGGCTACCGGCAGCAACGGAGGATCCAATATGTATTCCCTGATAGGCGGTATAGTCGGATGGTCCCACGGTTCCAACCAACTTCTTATCACCGATTGCTGCAGCAACCCGGCCTTCATTCAGACGATTGCCGACGGTAACCGAGGCGCCATCAGCGGTATGGTCGCTTTCCAGAACAACAAAGACACCAAAGTGGTGTTCCGCAATTCCTATTCGACCGTGACGGCGTCCAATATGTTCTCGCAAAACGAGTCGGTCGCTTCCATTTCGGGTTACAACTTCTATGGCGCTGTCTATTGCCGCGCTACCAGCGCGACGACCATTCAGTATTGTTGGGGAGACGAGGGAATCAAGTTCGGAACGGATGATGCCACTGTCACCCAATTGGGTGGCGGCTCTATTCCTACAGCCCTGTTCTCAAACGGTACTTTGCTCGCCAGCCTGCAGGAGCACAACGACGGCGTGCAATGGGTAGCCGGTGCAGACGGACTTCCCATTCCTCAAGCGATTCCGGCCGATCCCCACGTCAAGCCCAAGGCCCAGAAAAGGGTGAGTGTCATCGGAGACTCCATCTCGACATTCAGGGGCTGGATACCTTCCGGTTATGCCACGCATTATCCCGCCAAAGACGGCACGCTGACCCTGGTCAACGAGACTTGGTGGTATCGCTTGATTTACGACCACATGCAGAATGCTGAACTGGATATGAATATCGCTTTCTCCGGTTCGACGGTGACGAATACGACAGAGGCCAATTTGAAAGCCCGTTACGGTGATACGGTACCGGCCTGGTGGCAACATGACTTCGTCACCCGCTTTATCGAGTGCGGCGGAGTGGGACGGCCGGACGTCGTGTTGATTCACGGAGGAACGAACGACTGGGGACACGATGCGGACCCGCTCTATCCCGGCGGTCCTACGACCAAAAGCGCTTTGCCTCCGACAGCGGAGCAGTTGAATCCGATTTTTGCCGTGGCAGATGCCGCCGTGACGCGCGAGCAGGTCAATGCACTCCCGGACAACACCTTCTGTGAGGCTTACGCCAAACTGCTCTGCCTGATCCGGAACCGTTATCCCCAGTGCAAGGTAGTCTGCGTCATTGGAGACTATTTGAATGAAGCCATCGAGCATTCCATTCTCGACATCGCCGCACATTATGGCGCCAAGTGTGTCGACTTGCTGCAGGTGAACGGTTTCAATGACCAGGAATTTATGCCCAAGCACGACTACAATCCCGTTACCAAGGCCGGATGTCATCCCGCCTCAAAAGCGATGGATTTCATTGCCAATAAGATTTATACGGAATTGGGTACTTGGCTTGAACAGTAATACACGAAGAAATGATGAAATTCTTACTGAGATTGTCAGTCATTCTCTGTCTGATTGTTTCCGGCAGTTGCCGGGGAAAAGAACTTCCTGAGCAGCCCCAGAAAGAGCAGCCGGCCCCGCAGCCTGTCCCGCCGGAGGTTGACCCGCAGCCTGATCCGCCGGCTCCATTGGATATCCCCGCGGTTTTGCCTGCCTCCCTGCAGGTGAAGTCTTCCGAGGAAACCTTCCCCATGCGAAGGAGCACCGAAACGAGCCATCTATTTTTCGGGGTGTCCTCTTTTACAGAGGCCGAGGAAGTGGTGTTTACCGGTGTGGACGAGGACGGGGAAGAATTTTCCTTTGCCGGACCGTCTCCCATAAGCGGTCCCGTCTGGCTGGAAGTGAATTTCGACCAACGGACCTATCAATTCCTGGAGATGCCCGTCGTCCTCGCGCAGGGAAGCGCGGTGAAAGGCATCAGTAATCAGCGGGGCGGAGAGTTGACCTATGCCGGCCACGGCATCTATTCCGGGACGGGGCTTGTTTTCGATGCGGACGGATTTCCCAAATATGATCGTACTTTGTCCTTCAGTTTTGTCAGGAAAGGGGCGTGGAGTCCCGCTTTCGGACAGGTTCCGGGCACCCGGAGGGAAATAGAATGGACGAGGTCCACAGTGCAGACGCAGGAAATTATCCTGAATCCGGGTTGTTATGACATCAGCCTTGATTTAAGGTCCTATTGTTTTTCGATTTCTCACAGTGGAGAGTTGGATGCGAATCGCATTACGGTCATGGGTTCTTCTGTCCCCTATGGCCAAGGTGCGATGGATAGATATGGCTATATCCAGCGCTTTGGAGACATACTCAAGACGCAAAGCGCTTATCCCTGGTACATTTCCAACCTTTCCGTTCCCGGCGACCAGACGACCAAGTTGGGCGTCCGCTTCGACGAGCAGACCGTCGATGGCGGGAAGACGCTCGTCATCGCCCTTTCCTTGGGCAATGAGGGCTTGGCCTCGGCCTCGACCGAAGAAGCCCAGCGCGCACTCTACGAGCAATGGACGGGACGGGTTTATCTCAATGATGACAGTTTTGTCAAAACCGCCTTGGCGGAAGGAAAGAATGTCATCGTAACTGGCAATTATGCAAAAGGGAACTACACGACGGCCCATTATGCCTGGATTCGGAAAATCAATCTGGATATTCACCAATGGGATCTCCCTTCCGTCAATCTGATGGGAACCATCGATAACGGAGCAGGGAAGTGGACGGAGGGTTACTATGCCGACAAATCCCATCCCAACGATGAAGGCCACACGGAAATGTCCTATGCCTGGGTCCCCTCTTTGCCGGATGCGCTCCGTGTCGGTAAGGCACAGCCGCAACGTGATGTCCAGGGACGGCTTGACCTGGCGCAGGGAGAAGCCCTCAAACTGACTCCTCAAGGGACGCTGCATTCCTTTACGGTCTCGTTCGGCATCCTGATGAGTGAGGCGGGAAGGATTCTGACCCTGGACGCTGGTGACGAATCACGGAATTTGTCCGTCAGCCCGGAAGGAGCCCTTACCTATCGGGGCTTGCTTACTTCCGCCCGAGTCAAGGACGGTCAATGGCACCAGATTGCTCTGACCCATTTCTACGCCCGGGGAGAGACCTGCCTGTACGTGGATGGAGCGCTGCAAGGCAGCGTGGGGGAACAATTGGCTCCGAAGACCCTATATGTCGGCGGTACGGACGCCGCGATTTCTTTGCGCGAAGTATTCCTCTATCGCAGCGGAATGAACGCGGACGAGATGGCTGCGTTGCAAGAAGGAAAGATGCTCAAATCTTCCTTGGAGGTCTATGCCCCGCTCAATGGCTCGTTGGACAACTTGGCGCAGAGCACGGCCGTGCTTGTCAGGACGGCGGCTCCGGATCAGCCGGTAGAAAAGCGAATCTGCGTGCTGGCCATCGGAAATAGTTTCTCGGTGGATGCGATGCAATACTTGTATGACATCCTGGCGGAAGGAGGTTCGACCGATATCATCCTGGGTAACCTGTATATCGGCGGCTGCAGTCTGCAGACGCACGCGGAGCATTTTACCAACAACGATGCGGCCTATACCTATTATAAAAATACCTCAGGGACGTGGACCTCGACGAAGTCTTTCCAGCCGCTGGAAGCCTTGTCCGAATATGAGTGGGATTATATCTCCTTGCAGCAGTCTAGTCCGCTTTCCGGAAAGCCCGACAGTTATGACCCCTATATGGGCCAGTTGCTGTCCATCGCCAAGTCGTACTGCCCGAACGCGAAGTTCGTGTGGCACATGACCTGGGCTTATCAGGGCAATTCCACGCACAAGGCATTTCCCGACTATGGCTCTGATCAGATGCAGATGTATGCGGACATTGTGTCGGCCGTCCAGTCGAAAGTGGTTTCGAACGGCTCTTTCACGCACATCATCCCTTCGGGAACGAGTATCCAGAATCTGCGGACCAGTTTTTATGGAGATACCCTGACCCGGGACGGCTACCATTTGTCTTACGAAGTAGGCAGGTATGTGGCGGCTTTGACCTGGGCGGCGGTTCTGGATGAGGTGGATCCCGAATCTGTTTTATGGTCTCCTCCCCAGTATGTATATACGGCCAAAGAACTCGCGGCTATCAAGGAGGCTGTCAAGAATGCGGTGGCTTATCCTTATCAGGTGACCCAGTCTTCTTATAAGGAGAGCGTATCCGGCCAGACGGGAACGGCGGGACTGCAGGATTTTAATACGATAGTCGGCTATGATTGGACGCACTGATAAATACAGTTCACCAAAGTTCTGGCTGGTAAACCCCGCAGAAGAACCGGACTGGGTGCTTTGCGGAAGTACCTTCTATGGGGAAGGTATCGACTGGGATGACAAAGGCTCGGGAGGAACTTTCCTGGCCGGTGAGGGTATTGATTGGGAATAACGTACAAACATCAGATTATGAAAACGATGAATAAAACGCTTAGTTTACTGACCTTCTTACTTCTGCTCTCTGTGGCGGCCTGTACGCGCGAGTTGCCCGGGGAGGTAGAGGGTGCCACGGCCCTTGCACAGGAGAAAGATATACATTACGAAAGGCTTGCGATAGCCTCGGATACCAAGGTCTCGTTCAACGAGACGACAGGCAATTTTGCCTGGCAGGGTTCGGAAAGCATACGGGTTCAGCGTTCCGTCAGCGATGCCGTGGATGTCTCCGTGGATGTTTCCGGGGCGGAAGCCGAGGTGGAAATTCCGCTGGTGGGCAGTGAAACCCGGACCGGTTTTGCCTACTATCCCGCGAACATTCTGGCAGACGCATCGGCGGCGGCCCGTTGTTATAACATCAGTCTGCCTTATACCTACGACGATTATGTCTATCCCTATGCCCCGACGCCGATGATTGCCATACAGGCGGATTCGGACGGACTGTTGTTGGGAAACCGTCTCGAATTCCAGCATCTGGGAGGCGTCCTCACCTGCAGACCCTTGTTGTACGGACGGACAAACGCATCTGGGGCGACTTTACCGCGGCTGCGAGTGGTGGACATCTGTCCATCGCCACCGACAGCGACGCGACCTTGAAGACCCGCGAGGTGGCTTACAAACTCTCCTCGACCGTTTCTCCGGGCGAGACCTGCAAGTTGATGGTCCCCCTTCCGGTCGGAACCTATACCGTGGAAAAAGTACTGGGCTACACGGCGACGGGAAAACTGATAGCCAGCACTACATCGGCCTCTTCCTCCCAGACCATCGGCCGCAAAAAGGGCAAGAAGGTCGCTTTGACTTTGTATGATTTTACCATCCTGGCCGGTTGGAATTTTTATGGAGAGGGGTATACCAAAGCTACGCGTGGTGATGCACAGGGAAGTACAATAGGAAGAACTTGGGTGGATGGGACAGATCATTTGGCCGCCCCGACATATGGCAGTTCAGCATCGGCTACCCTTCAGGCCGTAGCGGCGGATGGTGCGAAACCTCAAAGTGGCATAACTGTTCATGGTGAAACCAGAACAACCGCCTATAACTTGAACCCCGGTTATATATTTCGCGGCTTTAAGACGGATGATTATTGGTTGGTAACTATTCCCGGGGCGATTCCCGATGATTCTGTGATTACTATAGAAGCGGCAGTTGGTGGAGCGGCAGGCGCTCCGGGCTTCTATCTGCTTCAGTGGTCTACTGACGGAAGTGATTGGACAACAGTCCCCGGTGCGTCTTCCATAACCTTGAGCTCAGAAGGCGTTAGTGA
This sequence comes from uncultured Bacteroidia bacterium, assembly GCA_902784785.1. Taxonomy (GTDB): domain Bacteria; phylum Bacteroidota; class Bacteroidia; order Bacteroidales; family UBA932; genus Cryptobacteroides. The sequence goes on along the minus strand of CACZWF010000089.1, from coordinate 3,898 downwards.
CACTTTCAATGCCCATTTCTGGGTAGCGACAATGGACGGTTCACTTCGAACAGAATATCACAAGTACATGACAGATGTAAATTCCACTTATTCTTATTCGTGGAAAAAATACCGGTTTTCAGTCTCTGGGATTGAGTCTTGTTTGTACCTTCGTCTACAGAATACTTCCGGTTATGCTGCAAGTTCTATTTCTAACTTGACACGTACAACTGCAGTTGTTGGCTGGACCGACCTCAAAGGCTTGGAGGTCTACCTAGATAACTGATTTCCCATACATCGTTCTACTTCTTCTTCGTGAAGCGGCGGTCAAAAGTATGTCTGCACTGCGAAGGCGAACTGCTCGATGAAGATCTTCTTGAAAGCGGAGATGTTATTCTGCTCATAAAAGATGAGCATGGCCTTCTTGTAATCTACAGAGTCAACAGTACGGAAGGAAATCGGGCAGTAGTGATTGGCCATAAGAATGGCGTTGCCGGTAATGCGAGCCGTGCGCTTATTCCCGTCTGCAAAGGCCTGAATGTACGAGAGTAGCACCAGCGCCAACAGTGCCTTTTCAAAGACATTCTTCTTTTCGTTGATGAGGCGACAGGCGTCTTCCAGGGCCTCACGAATCTGATGTTCGTTGTCCAGCGGCCGATAGTTAGTACCGGTCACACCCACGCGACGCTTGCGGATGCCTTTGTCAACGTCCAGTTCTTTGACTAACAGCGTGTGCAGTTCCTCAATGCGGCGGATGGAAATCTCCTGCAGGTATCCCGGGTCAGCCAGAATGAACTCAAGTGCATCTTTATGATTGAGTAACATCACTGCTTCCTCTTTGGTTTTTCCGGAGGCCGTCTGTTTTTCCTTGAGGAGTTTTTCGGTCTCCAACAGGGAATAGGTGTTGCCTTCGATCTGAGAGGACTTCCAACTAAGGTCAATGCCCAGACGCTCCATTTCTTTGCGGTATTCTGTGGGGGTAATGCCTGCCAGATTCTTGGTAAACTGGTCCTGCAGGTCGGCCAGATACTTCTTTTCGTCCTCTGTAAATAGTTCTACCTGTGGTAGAATATCCTTGATGAGTTCAAAGTTGAAACGGGTCTGAACCTCCCGTTCATCCGTCTCTTTCTGGAAATAGGTGTCAATGTTTAACTCCATGGTTACGTGAGCCTGCGGAGATACGCTGTAACGCGTAGCGCGGCCTTGTCCGGTAACGATGGCATCTTTGCTCTCCACCAAGGAGGCGAGGATGCGTTTCACGGTAGCAGGGCTTTTCTTCATATTCATAGCCATTTCAATCTCGCCGCGGGAGGAGCCGGGATGGTAGTGCAAGTACTGGAGTATTTCGTTTTCTCTTGTCATAGACTTTTTGTTTTCGGCTCAAAATTACAAAAAATACGGCTCATTTCCAAAATGATTTGAGCCGTATTTCCCATTTTTAGGTGATTTTTGAGCCGAATCTATCGTGCTATACCCGCCTATTTCTTTTTCGTAAACCGGCGGGTTTTTGCTGCAGTGGGCTGGCTGCCGGCGATAAGGGCCAGGCAGTCGGCTTCCGTCATGGCGGCGGCGGTGCCGTTCGGGATGCGGTAGTTGTTGGTGCCCTGTTTGTCCTATCCGAGCAGACGGTTGAACTTACGGATTATACTCTTCCTTGGGCGAAGATTCTGTCAGAGGCGAATGCAATTCTGAATGAGGTGTCAAGAAAGGCGAATGTTAACCAGTAAATCAATAGTTTATTGGCTTTTGGGGCGTTAATTTTCGAAATTCTATAACATTAATCCGCGCCGTAAGTATGATTTTTTACCCACTTACGGCGTAAATTTTACCGAAGTGTTTCGCCGTAACTATATTTTTTACTACCTTTACGGCGTAAATATTATACTATATGGAACAACTTATCGGAAGAGAATGGGAATCTAAACTGCTCGAAGAGGCAGTCGCATCTCCAAAGGCAGAATTGATTGCCGTATACGGCCGTCGCAGGGTCGGGAAGACCTTTTTGGTAAAATATCTGTTTGAAAAACAATTTGTTTTTTATACAACAGGTGTTTACGAAGGGACTATGGATGAACAGCTGGCGGTATTTCAACGTCAACTCAATCATTATTCGGGTTTGTATTACCCGAAGGTTACGAAGTGGAGCGATGCTTTCGAACAATTAATACAGTACCTGTCTTCGTTGGATGAAAAGAAGAATGCAATTCTCTTTTTCGATGAAATGCCTTGGATGGACGCTCCATCTTCGCGTTTTATAAAAGCCTTTGATGTCTTTTGGAATGGATGGGCCTCCAGTCGCCCCAATATCAAACTCATCGTTTGTGGTTCAGCAACCACGTGGATGATGGATAATATTATTACGAACAAGGGGGGCTTGTACAACCGTTCAACCCGAAGAATCAAGTTGGCGCCATTTTCTTTATACGAGTGCGAGCAGTACCTTAATAGCAAGGGGCTTCGCTGGAATCGTTATCAGATAGCCGAATGTTATATGATTCTCGGGGGAATTCCTTATTATCTTCAAGCTTTGCATAAGGGCTTGAGTGTCGCGCAAAATATTGATGAATTATTCTTTCGGGAAGATGCTGAGTTATTTGGTGAATATGAACTGTTACTACGCTCACTTTTCAAGCGGCCGGCAGTTTATAAGAAAGTCATAGAAGTTATTGGAGCACGAGCCAAAGGTATGACGAGAAGTGAGATTATTCAGGCTTTGCATCTGCAAGAGGCCGGTGGGGGACTGACAGAGGTCTTGAAAGACTTGATTAGTTGTGACTTCATTCGGGCTTATGGCGCTTATGGCAAAAAAGAGCGTGATACGCTCTATCAATTGACGGATTTCTTTACTCTTTTTCACTTGAAGTATCTTGAAAACTATAAAGGGTTGGATGAACATAGGTGGAGTAACATGCAGGATTCTCCCGCGAAAAGAGCTTGGCTGGGTTATTCCTTTGAAATGCTCTGCCTTCATCACATTGCACAAATTAAAGATGCTCTGGGAATTTCAGGTGTTTCCAGCGATATTTGTTCTTGGGCAGTCCAAGAGAAAAAAGATGAGCATCCGGGAGGGCAGATTGATTTGTTGATAGACCGTAGGGATCAGATCATCAATCTTTGTGAAATGAAATTTTCAACCGACGAGTATGAGCTGACCGGATCCTATCTGAAAAAACTGACGGAAAGGGCTGAATTGTTCCGGAAAATCACAAAAACCCGCAAGGCGCTTCACCTCACTTTCGTGACGACTTATGGCTTGCAGAATAACCAGTATGCCGGAATGATTCAAAAAGTCGTGACGCTGGATGAGCTATTCCATAAAAAGATGGGATAAGATTCGAATGTACATATTGAGAGGCTTTTATTTGCTTTTGTCAAATGTTACCCGTATCTTTGTCTAAGATTGCTAATTTATTATTTATTACCTATGAAAAAATTGATTCTTCTTTTGGCAGTCCTCGTTCTTCCGATAGGAAGGGGGATTACTGCTGAAGCGGCCGAGCCGAATCACCTGATGGATATCGGAACGGCTCCGGGCTGGGGGAATAATGTCGTTTACTGGAATGGAAGCATCGGGTTTTACAACGACAGCAAGCCTACGGTCGAGTATATCCGGAGCCTGCTGACCCATCCGACAAGGGAGGATATGGATGACTTCTTCCGTCCCACCTCTCCGCTGATTTGCATCGGTTCCTGGATTATCGCAATCGACGGGGTGGTTGTGAATGATATGGAGAAAAGGATTTACACGCATCATAGTGAGTTGTACCGTCGTCTCGAGAGCAAGGGCCCCCATACCATCCGTCTGGGCCATCCCTTCAAGGGTGAATATGAGGTTGTGACGACAGGCACAATACCCGCCTGGATGACGGCACAGGGTTTCCATCCCCTGACCTGCCGGTGGACCAATCGGGGGCACGGT
>CACZWF010000088.1 GCA_902784785.1 uncultured Bacteroidia bacterium | reverse complement strand
GGCCCCGCCGCGAAGCAGGTCATCTTCCTCTCCGCCGACGCCTTTGGCGTTCTCCCTCCGGTGAGCATCCTGACCCCCGAACAGACCAAATACTACTTCCTCTCCGGCTTCACCGCCAAACTCGCGGGTACCGAGCGCGGCATCACCGAGCCCACCCCGACCTTCTCCGCCTGCTTCGGCCAGGCCTTCCTCGAACTGCATCCCACCAAGTATGCCGAGGAACTCGTCAAGAAGATGGAAAAGAGCGGCGCCAAGGCTTACCTCGTGAACACCGGTTGGAACGGTACGGGCAAACGTATCTCTATCCGCGACACCCGTGGCATCATCGACGCCATCCTCAACGGCAGCATCGACAAAGCCCCCACCAAGACCATTCCTTACTTCAACTTTGAAGTTCCCACCGTCCTCCCCGGAGTGGACACGGGCATCCTCGACCCTCGCGACACCTACGCCGACGCCTCCCAGTGGGAAGCCAAAGCCAAGGACCTCGCCTCCCGCTTCGTCAAGAACTTCAAGAAGTACGAGACCAACGAAGCCGGCAAGGCGCTCGTCAGCGCCGGTCCCAAAGCCGAGTAAGACCCTCCCGAGCGTCGGGCATTTCCGCGCGCTTTTGATTAAAATCAAAGGGCTTCCGCAACGTCGGAGGCCCTTTTTGCATCATCAATTATAGAAAACTGGTGTAAAAATGCGTCATTTCATCAGATTTTGACGAATTGATAGTCAAATATGTACTTGAAAAGTTCGCGAAATCCGAAAATAATTTTTATTTTTGCACAAATTAAGTAGCTTATGAAAAAAGTACTCTATTCTCTTTGCCTGCTTTTCGCCCTTACGGCGATGAGCGTGGACGCTTCCGCACAGCAAGCGAAATCCGCCCGCAACGACCAATTCGGTCTCATCAACCACTGGGCTATCGGCATCGACCTCATCTCCCCCGATGGATTCGGCATCAATGTCGGTACCTGCATCTTCCCCTGGCTGCAAGTGCGCGCCGGCTATTCCATCGTGCCTTGGAGCGTCACCAAATGGCCGTTCTCCATCGCAGGCGTCGGCACACAAGGGCAGCCGATTGCGGCCGACATCAAACTGGGCGGAAAGGATGTCCATATGCAGGCGGGCGCTTTTATGACGCGCCACACCGGCAACATTATGTTTGACTTCTTCCCTTCCCGCAAGTCTTCCTTCCACTTTACGGTCGGCATGCTCGCGGGCAACGACAACCTCATCACCATCAAGAACACGGCCCCGCTGAATGATTTTAAAGGCGTCGGCATCGCATTCTATCCGGGCGGCGACAAAAGCGCCACGAACCTCCACCAAGTCGTCGTCGACAAGAACGGCGACATCGGCCTGACCATCGGCCGCCGCTGGATTGCGCGCCCCTACGTCGGACTGGGCTGGGGTTCCTTCGTTCCCAGCAAACGCGTCGGCGTGCTGTTTGACATGGGCCTTGAGTTCAACGGCGGAACAGGTGTCATCGTGGACGCGAGGGACATCCACAACCTCAACCTTGAAACCGGAAAACCGGTTCGCGGCATGCTGGACCGAGCCGGTTTGCAGACTTTGCTTGAAGATATGGCGGACAAGCCGGCGGACGATACCATGCTCAAAGTCTTGGATGCCTATCAGACCCTGTCCACTCTTCCCATCGCCGGATACGTCAAGTTGTCCCTTGTCGTTAAATTGTTCTAAATTGAAACCCTTTTAATCCATACTGCTATGAAAAAGATTCTGATTCTTTTAGCAATTGTCACCCTCGCTGCAGGGTGCAACAAAATGTTTGACGCCAACTACGCCAATGATTTGAAGAACAAACCCGTTACGGTCACGGCCGGCGCCAACATCAATCAGGCCAAGACCTATACCACTAACGGACAGCCCAAAGTAGAGAACGGGGAAACCGTCAAAGAAGGCGGTTTGGACGTTTTTACCCGTTCCGTATTTTCCACCAATGCCGACGGTGATTGCACCACCTGGGATGAGGACTATGTGGAGGAAACCAAAGCCACCACGGTAAAAATCCTCAGGAGATACAACTTCCGGACGGGCAAATATACTGTCACGACCACGGTCAGCGACGGCAACACCACGACGGCCATCCGACTCACGCTCGACAACAACCAGGATATTAACATCAACATTTCCCAGGAAGGCAATGTCGAAAAAGTCGAAATCACCGTTTCCCACAAAGATGAGCAAGGGAACGTCTCCGAAGACAAGAAATATGAAGTGGAATTGGACGTCACCGCTCCCGACCCCTCCGATCCCAACGCCGCCATCATCAACGGAACCTGGCATGTTCAAAACACGCTTGCGAAAGCCCGCAGCGCTACATACAACACGACCGGCCTGGATATCCACGGCATTGCCGAATGGGCCAAAGACTTGGAATTGATCAAAGAGGAAGATGTTGCGGCAACGGAAGGCTACAATGTCACGAGCGTGATGATTATGGACAGTTCCATCACCATCAACTTCGAGAAGGCCAAGCCCTTCGCTACCACTGTGACATCCTTCAGCAACTTCACCGTGGAAGATTTTGCCGGCTCCAACAGCGAAGTCAGCAAGTACTTCAACGGAACGGGTTCCTTTGAATTCAGCGGCGACCTCTGCATCTTCACGGTCGAAGGTTCCGTCAAAGGGGAAAGTGAAACTCCCATCACCATCACGCTGACCCTGGCCAAATAGTTTATCACATTAAATTCATAACACAATGAAAAAGATTCTTTTATTTGCAGTCGCTCTTGCGCTGCCCCTCCTGTACTCCTGCAACAAGGACAAAAACAACGACCCCGGTTCTTCCAGCATCGCCACGGGCGAAAGCTTCAGCACCGCCGCGACTTTTGAAAATGAGGACATGTGGGCTTCTTTTAACGGAGACAACACCTTCACCGCCGGCATAAAAGCCAAAGCGGAGTATAATGTTATATGGGGAACCTACAGTTATGAAAATAAAATTTATACGCTGTATCCGGTTTCCAAGGGTGTTACTCCGTATGGCACTATCGAAGACCTTGGAAACGGCAAGGTGAAGGTTAACATTTCTGGAATGACGGATCAAGTCATTGAAGTCACCGTCACCAAACCTTCCGCCGGCAACGACAACCAGCGCGCCGCCAACCACACTTGGAAATTCTCTTCCCTCACACTGGTTTATGGTGGGGCCACCTACAACTGTGCAGATGGCGACCTGAACAAATTCGAGCAGTGGGCTGTGGAGCAAAAGCTGATAGAAAAAAAGACCTTCAAAGACAATATGGTTATTGCGGGTGTCTTTGTTTCCGACAGCAAACTCGGTATTGCCTTTGCTAACGATGAGAAATATGTCGCAACATTTGACAGCAAAGCTGATTTGGCCAGCTTCGCGCTTAATCAGGTTGCCATCAAAGGCTCTGTTGGAGATTTGAGTTTCTTCGAAGGGCAGGCTTCCATCGCTTTCACTTGGAGCAAATGCGTCATCAGCATCACGGGTAAAGCCAATGGGAAAAACACCTCCGTCATCCTTACCCTCGCGCTCTAATCACACTATCAGCACATACATGAGGCCTGCTCCTTGCGAGCGGGCCTTTTTTTTGCTTTTCTCGCAGAAAAATTTTATTTTTGCATAATAGTACGAATCTAACTTTAATATCTTAAATACTATGCTTGAACACAAGAAAAGATTTACCAAGAAACCGGTAAATGCTGCTCCCGCCCAGAGCGCTCCTGCTCAGCCCGCAGAGGCCGACAAGGCCGCGAAAACCGTAAAGACGGCCGAACCTGCGAAAGTCGCTCCGAAGAAACCCGTAGCCCCTGCCCCGAAAGTCGCTGTTAAACCGGCTGCGAAAGAGGCGGTTGCCCCCAAGGTCGCAGTCAAGCCTGCAACGAAAGTCGCCCCCAAGCCGGCGGTCAAAGCAGCGGAAGCTCCGAAACCCGTGGAAGCGCCGAAACCTGTGGAAGCACCCAAGCCTGTTGAGCCTGCGGCTCCGAAAGCAGCCCCCAAAGCTGAGGCTCCGAAGGTTGAAGCTCCCAAGCCCGTTGAAAAACCCGCCCCCAAGCCGGAGGCCCCGAAGCATGCTCCCAAACCCGCTGCCCCCAAGAAGGTTTCTCTCCCTGAGGAGACCTTGGCGTTCTTTGCCAATCTGATCCTTTGGGTTTCCATTGGCATCGGTGCTCTCTTCATTGCTGTAGGCATTGGGCTGGCCTTCGCAACAAAAAACACAAACGGCTTCGTCATGATAGTCGGCGCGATCATCACCGCCGCCATGTTGGTCATTTATCCTTTGATCATCTGGGCATTCACTAAAGTGTTTGTCAATATCTCCAACACCCTCAAGAGCATCAACGCAAAACTTCCCGCTCTTAAGGAAAAGGAAGAAAAGTAAGACGTTCATAATAACAGCCCGTATGAGGAGAATCATCATTTTCGGCTTCGCGTTGCTGCTCGCCATCACGGCCTGCGCGAGCAATAAAAAAGAGTACATCTGGCCCAAAGGAAAGATGCCCGACAGACAAGCGCATCAGATCGCGGCGATGACCAATGTGACCAAAGCCTACGGATTCAAGGCCGAGGAATGGACCGAACCCTATCTGGAGTGGTACGAAAAGCCGAACAAGGCCGTCGACAACGACGCCTGCATGATCCTCATTTCCGGCGGCAGTTACAAGAATTGTTGCGACGTCAACTTGATTGACCTCTGGCACAAAGAGCTGACCGCCCTGGGTATCCAGTGCGTCAATTTCGTGTACCGCACCCCCCGGCCCGAAGGCCTCCCTATCTACCAGAGCGCGTGGGAAGACGGCCAACGTGCCGTGCGGATGGTCCGCTCCCAAGCCGCCAAGAGAGGCTTTGACCCCGAAAAAATCGGTGTCATCGGTATGTCCGCGGGCAGCCACCTGGCCGTCCTGCTGGCCACTTCCTCCCAGACCCCGGCCTACGCCCGCATCGATGCCGTCGACGACATCCCCTGCCACATCAACTGGGCGGTGGCCAACGCTCCCGCCTATGTTACGACGGATGGAGAAAACGGCACGAGAGCCACGCGGGAAGGATACGGAGTCGACGTACAGCTCAGCCAAGTCTTCCAATTTGACGAAAAGACCTGCCCGATGAGCCTCCACCATGGAGGAAAGGACCCCTACTCCCCCAACGGCTCCACGTTGATTTACCGCAAACTCCGCACGATGGGCGTTCCCGCCGAACTGCACCTCTATCCCGACAAAGGACACGGGGCTTTCGGTCTGGATCGGGCCATCGAGTTTATGACGCAAATGGGTTGGCTCGGTCCCTTGGGCCCGGAAGAGAAACTGAAAGAGCGTTATGCCTCCGACGACGCCCGTGAGCGTGTCGTCCAACAGAACATCTGGCCCGAAGGCAAAACACCCGACTTCCGCGAAAATCAGTGCGTCCCCTATCTGGAGTGGCATTTCCCCAAAAAGCAGACGACCAAGGCCATTCAAATTATCTACTCCGGCGGCGGTTACAACAACAACAGCCCCGACAGTTTCGAGGTCTTGCCCGTGCGCCGCTATCTGAACGAAAAGGGTATGACAGTCGTCACCCTCAAATACCGCACACCCCGTCCCGAGGGCCTGGGCAAGCACACCACCGCCTGGCAAGACCTTCAGCGCTGCATCCGTCTCGTCCGTTCGCAAGCCGACTCGCTGGGTCTCGACCCGAACAGAATCGGCATTATGGGCTCCTCAGCCGGCGGTCACCTCACCCTGATGGGCGTCACCTCCTCCCGGCACAATTCCTACCTGAAAGTCGATGACAAAGATAAAATATCCTGTAAAGTGACCTGGGGTATCGGGATTTATCCCGCTTACGTTTTGAGTGACGGAAACAATGGGAGAAATTCCAACGGGGGAAATGCGGACTCCGACATACTGGTCCCCGACTTCTCCTTTGACCTGGACACGGCTCCGATGCTCTTCATCCACGGGGATGCGGACGGTCACGCTTCCATGGGCTCGGTCAAAGTGTGGGAAAAGATGCGGAGTATGGGCATCCAGAGCGAATTGCACACCCTGGCCTTGCGCGAGCATTGCTTTCATCGTAATGCCTCGCCCGGCACTGGGAGTTACAACGTCATTGACCACATCTGGGAATACCTCCAGCCGTTCCTTAAAGATTAAATTGCTATGACAACCAAGCAAAGTGAAAGAATTGCGCAACTGGTCGAGCGCCGCGAGAAAGCGGCCCTCGGCGGTGGCGCCAAACGGATTGAAGCGCAACACGCCAAAGGGAAGATGACCGCCCGTGAACGGCTGGCCGCCCTGTTGGATGCGGGCTCCTTCGAAGAATACGATATGTTCAAGCAGCACCGCTGCACCCATTTCGGAATGGAAAACAACAAAGTGGACGGCGACGGCGTGGTGGCCGGTTGCGGAACCATTGATGGACGCCTGGTCTATGTCTATGCCCAGGACTTCACCGTCAACGGAGGCTCCCTTTCCGAGACGCAGGCCCAGAAAATCTGCAAAGTGCAGGATCTGGCGATGCGCGTGGGCGCGCCCTGCATCGCGCTCAACGACAGCGGCGGCGCCCGTATTCAGGAAGGTGTCTGCGCCCTGGCCGGCTACGGAGAGATGTTCGAGCGCAACATCCTCGCCTCCGGTGTCGTCCCCCAGATTTCCGGCATATTCGGTCCCTG
>CACZWF010000087.1 GCA_902784785.1 uncultured Bacteroidia bacterium | reverse complement strand
TCAAGTCCAGCCTCAAGAAATACGGCATCGACCCCTCGGAAATCGAGCGCATTTCCGTATCTTCTGTAGTACCTGAGATAAATGGACATATTGTTCAATCCATCAAAGACATAACGGGAGTAAATCCGCATATTTTCAACTTGAATGACGCCCTGCGCGTCATCAAAATCGATGTAGAGGCGCCGGCAGGATTGGGCAAAGACCGTCTGGCGGATGCCATCGGAGCGGCCTCCTGTTACGGTGTTCCTGCCATCATCATCGATATGGGGACCGCCACCACCATCGGAGTGGTCAATAAAGACCGTTGCTTCATCGGCGGGATGATTATTCCGGGAGCGAAAACTTCTTTGAAAGCCTTGAGTAACAAGGCCTCGCAGCTTCCGATGATCAACCTGGAGAAACCGGCGGATATCATCGGCCGAAACACGCAGGAATGTATGCAAAGCGGTACGCTGTATGGCAATGCCGCGATGATTGACGGCATTATCGACCGCATCAGCCCCACGTTGGAAGGCGAAATCAAAATCATTGCGACCGGCGGACTGGCCCGGCAGATCATCCCGCTCTGCCGCCATCAAATCGTCATTGATGACAACCTGCTTTTCAAAGGACTTTTCGTTGCCACAAAGGACGCAAATAACTTATAATCAGAAGGAACAATGAAAAAGACCATTTTCGACCTGCTCAGCCGCAAAGGCTCTTCCCCCATCAGCATGCTGACCGCTTATGACTATCCTACGGCCCGCATGATGAACGAAGCCGGCGTGGATATGATTCTGGTAGGCGATTCCCTGGGAAACGTGATATTGGGCTATGAAAACACCCTGGCCGTGACGGTGGACGATATGATTCATCACGGGAAAGCCGTCTGCAGGGCCGCACAAGATGCATTTGTGGTCATCGATATGCCTTTTATGTCCTATCAGGCCAGCGTCGAAGATGCCGTCAGAAATGCCGGACGCATCCTCAAGGAGACCGGTTGTCAGGCCGTCAAATTGGAAGGGGGAGCGGAGTACACCGACCGTATCCGGGCTATCATACAAGCCGGAATCCCCGTTGTGGGACATATCGGCCTCACCCCTCAGTCCGTCAATACGATGGGCGGATATCGCGTACAGGGAAAGTCCTTGAAGGACGCGCAGAAGCTCTTAGAGGACGCTAAAGCCCTGGAAGAGGCAGGGGTGTTCGCCATCACGTTGGAGTGTGTGCCCGAAGCACTGGCCCAGCTCATCACCGAGCGTTGCGGAGTGCTGACCATCGGTATCGGAGCCGGCCGCTATTGCGACGGACAGGTGCTGGTATATCAGGATATGCTCGGTTATGCAGGGAACATCGCCCCCAAATTCGTCAAAAAATACGCGGACCTGCACAACACGATGCTCGAGGCCTTCAAACAGTACAAAATCGAATGTGCAGAACGCTCTTTCCCGGGCGAAGAGCACACCTTCGCCATCAGCGAAGAAATCATCAAAGAATTGAGGGGGTGACACCCCCTTTGTGGCACTTTAACCCCTGTCCTTCGGAGCATCAGAGAGCTGTCTGGCTACTTCTTGTAATACTTAGGCCAGCAGGCTTCCAGATACTTTTTCAGGCCGTCCTCGTGCTTGTTTTCAGCAGGGGAGTAGAACACCGTTCCGACCAGTTCCTTGGGCATAAATTCCAAATCCGCAAAGTGGCCGGGATAATCGTGGGCATACTTATATCCGTCGGAATAGCCCAGATTCTCCATCAACTGCGTAGGTGCGTTGCGAAGATGAAGGGGAACAGCAGGGGAGGCATCCTTACCGACCGTTTCGAGGGCCGTGTTGATCGCCATATAAGCGCTGTTGCTTTTGGGAGAGGAAGCCAGGTAAATGGTAGCTTCCGCCAGCGGAATCCGCGCTTCCGGCATCCCGATTTTATTGACAATCTCAAAACAGGAATTGGCCAGCAGCAGGGCATTGGGATTGGCGAGACCGATGTCTTCGGCCGCTAAAATACAGAGACGACGGGCCACAAAAAGGGGATCTTCCCCGGCAGAAAGCATGCGCGCCAGGTAGTAAATGGCCGCATTCGGGTCCGATCCGCGCACACTTTTGATGAAAGCAGAGATAATGTCATAATGCATCTCTCCTTTCTTATCATACATCGCAATATTCTCTTGTAGAACGGATGTAACAATTTTGTTATCAATCGTAATCTTACCTTCCGGCACCGAATTGACCACAATTTCCAGCACACCGAGCAATTTTCTGGCATCTCCGCCACTGAAACGGAAGAGGGCTTCCGTCTCACGCACCTCGATGTCTTTCTGGGAAAGAACGAAGTCCTCTTTCAGTGCCCGGTCAAGCAGTTGTTTGAGGTCGTCCGCTTCCAGACTCTTCAGCACATAGACCTGGCAGCGGGACAGCAGGGGAGAGATGACCTCGAAAGAAGGATTCTCCGTCGTGGCACCAATCAGCACGATGGACCCGTCTTCGACGGCTCCCAGCAGGGCGTCTTGCTGTGACTTGCTGAAACGATGAATCTCATCGATAAAAAGGATGGGCGTGGCGGAAGGGGAGAAGAGTCCGTCTTTGGCTTTGCGGGCCGCATCGATGACTTCGCGCACTTCTTTGACACCGGAGGATACGGCGGAAAGGGTATAGAATTCGCGTCCCAGGCTTGTAGCTATAATCTTGGACAAGGTCGTCTTACCCACGCCCGGAGGCCCCCAGAGAATGAAAGAGCTCAGATTTCCAGACTCAATCATCGTCCGAAGCACGCAACCGGGACCAATCAGGTGACGCTGGCCTACATAACCGTCGAGGGTAGTCGGGCGCATCCGTTCCGGAAGGGGAGCCAAAGTATGCGTATTCAAATCCATACAATCATTCGTGCGTTTATGCAAAAATAGGTAATTTTTGGCAATAATCTAAAGGAAAATCAATATATTTGTAGAAGAAAGCGTGTAATGAAACCGACAACCTTCATAAAAAGGTGGATTGGGGTGTGCCTGTGCGTCTGTATGGCACAAACCATCGTCTTTGGGCAAGAACCGGAGGGTTCCTCCGCATTCAGGGAACTTGCGCTGCAAGGAGGCGTTCAGGACCTCGGTTTTACCTACAGTTTTCCTGCAGAGAAAAACAACAACTTTCAATCAGTCAGCATATTCCTTGATTATCAAGATTTAATATTCGGGCAGAGTTCAACGCCGGGCGGATTCCTTCGTTACGACTACCATTTCACTTTGCTGAACCGAGACAGAATGCTCCTGTACGCCGGTCCAGGAGCGATGGCGGGGTATGTGACGGATCGCGGCCAACCCCATGGACTTGTATTCGCGCTTACGGGGCATTTCGGATTTAAGTATCTATTTGACAGAAATATAACCCTTGGTGCATCCATCCATCCCGTCGTTGGTTATCATGTCCACTGGGTGGACGGGCAGGCCAAGTTAAACCTCTATCAATCAGGACTTTGGAGAACGATTATTCCGGAATTTTCCATTGGTTATCGATTTGGTAATCAGGCACTTAAATCGTCTCCTGAAAGCGGCCTCCGGCATTGTGGGCAAGCCCGCAGCCGCCATTGGACCTTAGGACTAGAATTTTCCTATCAACCAACTATTTACAGTTATTTATTGTCCATGTATCTGGCTGAGGATGGCTCTCGCTATTTCTCGGAGATCGGTCAATCCGAGTTCCAGAACAATGGCTCCATTATGGCCTCGGCAGCCTGGCATTTCACAGAATATTACCAGTTGCGGCTCCTGATGGGTTATGCCGGAATTCGGTCGGATATCCACTTACACGAGTTGTTGTTGCGAAATCAATGGAATTTTAAGCCCGTCAACCCACAAGGGGACCGTTTTTTTGCGGCTGTCGATGTAGGCTGTGCATTAAAAGCCAAAGATTGGTCGAAACCGTATGCTTTGTTGAATTTGTCATTCGGTTACAGTCTGGCAATATCAGCAGACAGCCATCTGGAATTTTTTATCCGGAGCGCCAACTGTTACGGAACACCGACGCTGTATGAAGACGGCATTAAAATCCCGGCAGAGCGATCGTACCAAAGTCAAATGTTTGTCAGCAATATCGCCCTGGGCATTGCCCTGGACTTATGATATACAATTTATATTATGTTAACTTGTGTGGGTAAGAAAATAAGGAGATGTCCCCTATAACGGATATATCGAAAAAATTAGTAAATTCGCAGAGATTATGAGAAAGAGGCAGCATATCGTATTGGAAGGCGTTCGCATCGAAGCCATCGCAGCCGAAGGCAAAGCCCTGGCCCACATCGACAATGCGGTCATCTTTGTGCCTTACGGCGTGCCAGGCGATGTTGTGGATATCTTCGTCACCAAGAAACGCAAGAATTATATGGAAGGCTTGATCGAGCGTATCGTCGAACCTTCAGAAAAACGACTGGAACCGTTCTGCGAACATTTCGGACTGTGCGGCGGCTGCAAATGGCAGATTCTTCCGTATGAAATGCAGTTGGCCGCCAAGCAACAGCAGGTAGAAGACCAACTGGTGCGCATCGGCCATCTGGAAATCCCTGCCATCTCCCCTATTCTTGCTTCAGATAACACGACTTATTATCGTAATAAACTGGAGTTTACCTTTTCGGACAAGCGTTGGCTGATGGACGATGAAAAGCCGGCTGACGACGCGTATATTCCTTCTTGTCCGGGGCTGGGCTTCCACGTAGGCCGCTTTTTTGACAAAGTGCTGGATATCCGCCAATGTTGGCTCCAGAGCGAGATTTCCAATGAAATCCGCAATTTTATCCGGACATACGCCATGGATAAAGGCCTGTCATTCTATAATATACGCTCACAGGAAGGCTGGTTGCGCAACCTGATTATCCGCAACAACCGTCAAGGCGATATAATGCTGATCCTGGTGGTCAAAACGGATGAAAAACAATGGTTGAATCCCCTTCTTGATGCCCTGCAGGCACGTTTTCCGGCCATCAAATCGCTGTATTACGTCATCAATGGCAAGGTGAACGACTCCATTTCCGACCTGCCTTGCCAGTTATACGCCGGCGATGATGCCATTTATGAAGGAATGGAAAATCTGCGTTTCCGCATCGGTCCCAAATCCTTCTACCAGACCAATACCGATCAGGCTTATAAATTATACAGTGTCGCGCGTGAATTTGCCGCCCTGACGGGCTCGGAGACGGTTTATGACCTCTATACAGGTACGGGAACTATCGCCCAGTTCGTCAGCGGGAAAGCGGCTAAAGTCGTCGGGATTGAATATGTGCCCGAGGCCATCGAGGACGCAAAAAACAACGCCCAAGCCAACCATATCACGAATTGCGAGTTTTTCGCCGGCGATATGAAATATGTGCTGACGTCGGATTTCATCGCCCGGCACGGACAGCCGGATGTAATTATCCTGGATCCCCCGCGCGCCGGCATCCATCCCGATGTGGCCAAAGTGATTCTGAAAGCCGCGCCTGCCCGTATGGTCTATGTCAGTTGCAATCCGGCCTCCCAGGCCCGCGATTTGGCACTTTTCTGCCATCCGGAAGACGAACAGGCGCCCCGCTATACCATTACGGCCGTGCAGCCCGTGGATATGTTCCCGCACACCCACCACGTAGAAAATGTCGTTGCCCTCGAGAAAATATGATGCCTGACATTCATATCTCCGATTTCGACTATCCGCTGCCCGAGGAACGGATTGCCAAATATCCCCTCGCCGAGCGGGACGCCAGCAAGCTCTTGTGCTGCAAGCGCCTGCGTCCGGGAGAATTTGAACTCAGCGACCGTATTTTCCGCGAATTGCCCGAAATGATTCCGGCGGACGCCCTGATGGTGTTCAACGATACCAAAGTCGTTCCGGCTCGTCTGCATTTCGTCCGCGAAAGCGGCGCACACATCGAGGTTTTCTGCCTGGAGCCTGACCGCCCCGCCGAATATGCCACCAACTTCGCCGCCACCGCTTCTTGCCGCTGGAAATGCATCATCGGCAATGCCAAGCGTTGGAAAAACGATGTGCTGAAGTTATATATGCCGGATGCTACCCCCTCGGGCGTGCAGGCGGCCCCTGCAAGCGTAGATGCTTTAAGCCTTACAGCCACATTGATCAGCCGTGACGGCCAGACGGGGGTGGTGGAGTTCAATTGGAAAGACGGAAGCCCGTTCTCGCGGGTTTTGGAACTTTGCGGCAGCATTCCCATCCCCCCTTATTTGAATCGGGAAAGTGAAAGTCTGGACTGGGAACGCTACCAGACCCTCTACGCCCACATCCGCGGCTCCGTCGCCGCCCCCACTGCCGGTTTGCACTTCACAGAGCGTGTGCTGAATGCGTTGAAAGACAAAGGCGTGGAACTCCAGCAAGTCTGCCTGCACGTGGGCGCCGGCACCTTCCTGCCCGTCAAGGACGACGAGGTAGCCCGCCATACGATGCACCGTGAGCCCTTTGTTGTCTCCAAAGCGCTGCTGCAGCAACTCCGCGACAAGGGAGACCGCCCTTGCGTGGCCGTGGGCACCACCTCGGTCCGCACCCTGGAATCCCTCTATTATGCCGGCGTGCAATGCCTGGAAGAAGGCGCTCCGCACGACATTTCCCAATGGGAACCCTATACCCGAGAATACACTTACAGCACGCAGGAAAGCCTGAATGCGCTGATTGCGTGGCTGGACAGCCAAAAGTTGGAAGCCCTCAGCCTGGGCACCCGCATCATCATTGTTCCGGGCTTCCGCTTCCGCCTCGTAGACAGAC
>CACZWF010000086.1 GCA_902784785.1 uncultured Bacteroidia bacterium | reverse complement strand
AGTGATGGCGAGAAAGAGTAGGTACTGCTCGTCGTCCGTGACGTTGTGGCCGATGGAGAGCTTGAAGCCGTCTGGCAGAACCGTGGTCTTCACGCGCAGTACGATTCGATGGTAATGGGGCAGGGCGCTTTCCTGCTCTCGCTTCTGCTTGGCGGATGGGCGGCGGACTGGCTGGCGCGGCGATTCGTCCGATCGCTGCAGAACGTCTCTGACGCCGCAGACAGGATCAGGGCCGGCGAATGGTCCACCCGCGTCACGCCCTCCCACGAAAGCCGCGAACTCGTGCTGCTGGAAGACGCCTTCAACACGATGTGCGACCAGAACGAGAAGACCCTCACCGAGCTGAAGACGCTCACCGACGACATCGCGCACGACCTTCGCACGCCGCTCACGCGCCTGCGCACTGCGGCAGAGTTCGCCGCGATGGGCGGCGAACTGAACCGCCCGCTTCCCGAGATGCTGTTCGAGCAGTCGTCCGACATGCTGGAGCTGATCAACACCATGCTGGAGATTTCGCAGACGGGCTGCAAGCTCGACCGCACGCCGCGCGAGGACATCGACCTGTGCGCTTTTCTGCGCGAGACGGTGGAACTCTATGCGACGGTGCTGGACGACCAGAAGCTCGCCCTGAACCTGGACCTGCCCAAAGAGAAGATTGCCGATACCATTCGCGTATCCGGCCGTCACGTCTCCCTCGACGCTCCTTTTGTGGAAGGAGAGGACAACAACCTGCTCGATGTGCTGGAAAACGAAGAGTCGCCGGCCGCCAGCAAGGGATTGGTCAGCGAATCGCTCAACAAAGAGATTGAGCGCGCCCTATCCACGCTGACGCCTCGTGAAAGGGATATCGTCAAATATTTCTTCGGTATCGGTTGCCAGGAAATGACCTTGGAAGAGATTGGCGAGAAATTCAACCTGACCCGCGAGCGCGTGCGTCAGATTAAAGAGAAGGCTATCCGCCGTTTAAAAGTGAGCAGCCGTTGTAAATTGCTTAAAAGCTATCTTGGATAATGACAACTTCTCCCGACACATTACTGCTTTCCGCGGCCCGCAAGGCCGTGGAAAATTTGTATCATACACAGGTACCCGATGCGCTCCTGCAAGTGGAGCCGACGCGCAAGGATTTTGAAGGGGATTATACCCTCGTGGTCTTTCCGCTGTTGAAAATCACCCACAGTTCTCCCGAAATGACGGCCAAGGCCATCGGGGAGGAACTCTTGGCCCATTGCCCGGAAATCGGCTCTTACAATGCCGTCAAGGGCTTTCTGAATGTGTGTTTCTCGCCGCTTTACTGGCAGGAGACGCTGCAGGCCATCGTTGCGGATGCACAATATGGCACATTGCCGGCTACGGGTCGCCAGGTGATGATTGAGTTTTCCTCGCCGAATACCAACAAACCGTTGCATCTGGGCCATATCCGCAACAACTTGCTGGGCTGGTCCGTGTCGCGTCTGTTGCAGGAAAACGGGCACAAGGTGATGCGCGTGAACCTGGTCAACGACCGGGGTATTCACATCTGCAAGTCGATGCTGGCCTGGAAGAAATGCGCCAATGGCGAAACTCCGGCCTCCAGCGGCAAGAAAGGCGACCATCTGGTGGGGGATTATTATGTGGCCTTCAACAATCTCTATGTGCAGGAAGTCAAGGACTTGATGGCGCAGGGGATGAGTGAGGACGAGGCCAAGAAAAACGCTCCTTCTCTCAAGGAAGCGCAGGCGATGCTGGTAGGCTGGGAGAACAACGACCCCGAAATCCGCGCCCTTTGGACGATGATGAACGGATGGGTGTACGAAGGATTCGACCAGACCTACAAGAACCTGGGTATCTCCTTCGACCGCACTTACTATGAGTCCCAGACATATCTCTTTGGCAAGGCATTGGTCCAGAAGGGATTGGATATGGGTATTTTCGTCCGGGAGGCGGATGGTTCCGTGTGGTGCGACCTGACTGCCGACGGCCTCGACCGCAAGCTCTTGCTCCGGGGCGACGGTACTTCGGTCTATATGACCCAGGATCTGGGAACGGCCGAGCAGCGTTTCGAGGAATACAAACTGGACGAGCATATCTATGTCGTCGGAAACGAGCAGAATTACCATTTCCAGGTATTGAAACTGATTCTCGAAAAGCTGGGCTTCCCTTGGGCGAAGAGCATCTACCATCTTTCTTACGGAATGGTGGAATTGCCGGAGGGCAAGATGAAATCCCGCGAGGGAACGGTCGTGGATGCCGACGATTTGATGGAGAATATGTACAATACGGCCAAGACCACTTCTTTGGAACTCGGCCGCATCGAAGATATGGACGAGAGCGAGCAGGACCGTCTGTTCCGTATGCTCTCCCTGGGTGCGATGAAGTATTTCATCCTCAAGGTGGACCCGCGCAAGACGATGTTGTTCGACCCGAAAGAGTCCATCGATTTCAATGGAAACACCGGTCCTTTCATCCAGTATTCCCACGCTCGTATCTGTTCGGTCCTTCGCAAAGCGGCGGATCAGGGGATTGAGCCCGGCATTTCAGCGGAGGCTCTTCCTTCTGCGAAAGAAATCCGGCTCATCAAGTTGATGGAGACCTATCCTTCGAAAGTGGCGGAGGCCGGCGCGGCTTATTCTCCGGCCCTAATCGCCAATTATGCCTACGAGCTGGCTAAAGAGTTCAACCAGTACTATCACGATACGCCGATTCTCAAGGAAGAGAATAAGGCGCTGCTGTGTTTCCGGTTGGAACTGATTGCTGCGGTCGCCAAAGTGCTGGTCAAAGCGATGGACATCTTGGGCATCGAGTTGCCCCAACGAATGTAAGAAGCTGATTTAACTTCCTTTTTTACGAATATGTCTTTCAATTTCTTTCTCGCTGTGATGTCGGCCATTGCCGTGGTCGTCTTCATTGTCCTGTTTTTTGTGGATGCCGGTTATGGCAAGTTCTACAATAAAAAATGGGGCCCCGCGGTCAACAATCGCTTCGGCTGGGTGCTGATGGAGGCTCCGGTCTTCATCCTGATGCTGATGCTCTATTTTTATTCCGACCGGAAAGAGGATATCGTGCGTCTGACTTTTCTGCTGCTTTTCGAGTTGCATTATTTTCAACGTTCCTTCATCTTCCCGATGCTGATTCGCGGAAACGGGATCATGCCGCTGTCCATCATTTTGATGGGAGTGCTTTTCAACAGCCTGAACGCGATGATGCAAGGCGGCTGGATTTTCTATGTTTCTCCGGATGATTATTATGGTGCCCAATGGCTGACGGATCCTCGTTTTATCATCGGATGCGTCCTGTTTTTTGCCGGCATGTTCATCAATATCCAGTCGGACAACATCATCCGTCACCTTCGCGCGCCCGGAGACAACCAGCATTATCTCCCGCGTCAGGGCTTTTTCAAATACGTTACCTCCGCCAACTATTTCGGTGAATGGCTGGAGTGGACCGGATTTGCCATCCTGACCTGGTCCTGGGCCGGAGCGGTGTTCTCACTCTGGACCTTCGCCAATCTGGCCCCGAGGGCGGCCCGTATCTACGACCGCTACCAAGATTTCCGGGGGAAATCGACACGAAAAAAGTGAAACGCATCATACCTTTTGTTTTCTAATGGAATCTCCTATTTTTACTCCCGTCAAAATCGGGCCTGTGACCCTGAGAAACCGCGTGATCCGCTCCGCGGCTTTCGAGAATATGGCCACCAACAATTCGCCTTCGCAGGCCTTGTTTGACTATCATACGGCCGTTGCGCGGGGCGGTGTCGGAATGACGACGATCGCCTATGCCGCCGTCTGCCAGTCCGGCCTGTCGTTCAACGGGCAGTTGTGGATGCGGGAAGAGATTGTTCCCGAATTGAAAAAATTGACCGACGCCATCCACGCGGAGGGCGCCAAGGCTTCCATCCAGTTGGGCCACTGCGGCAATATGACGCATCGTTCGACCTGCGGCTGCACGCCCGTCGGCCCTTCTTCGGGCTTCAACCCCTATTCTCCGACCATCGTTCGCGGCTTGCGCAAAGATGAAATCCAGCAATTGGTGAAGGATTTCGGCAAGGCGGTCGACTTGGCTCGCCAGGCCGGATTCGACTGCGTGGAGGTGCACGCGGGTCACGGCTACCTCATCAGCCAGTTCCTCTCTCCCTATACCAACCACCGTCACGACGAGTATGGCGGGAGCCTCGACAACCGCATGCGCTTTATGCGGGAGGTGATGACTGAGGTCCTGCGCGTAGCGGGGGACGATATGGGCGTAATCGTCAAGGTCAATATGCACGACGGTTTCAAGGGCGGCATGCAGACGCCCGAGTGTATCGAAGTCGCCAAAGAACTTGAACGCTTGGGGGTGCACGCCCTGGTGTTGAGCGCCGGTTTCGTGAGCAAGGCCCCGATGGAGGTGATGCGCGGCGCGATGCCTTTGAAGACCCTGGCCTACTATATGGATATGAAGAGTTTCTGGTGGCTCAAAGCCGGTCTGGCTCTGGTCGGACGGCTGATGGTCCCGACGGTTCCCTGGAGCGAAGGCTATTTCCTCGAGGAAGCCAAGAAGTTCCGCGAGGCGCTGAAGATGCCCCTGATTTATGTGGGCGGACTGGTGTCCAAGCAGAAAATGGAAGAAGTCCTGGAGGCCGGTTTCGAAGGCCTGCAGATGGCCCGCGCCCTCGTCCACGATACCGATTTTGTCAACAAACTCCAGCGGGGCGAACTCCAGTGCAGCGGCTGCAAGCATTCCAACTATTGCATCGGCCGCATGTACACCCTCGAAATGAAGTGCCACCATTGCGTGGAGAACCTGCCGAAGAAATTGCAAAAGGAAATCGATGAGGCGGAAGCCACTTTATGAGGGATTTCAAGAAAGACATTGACGCGCTGAGGGAACGATGCGGCCGAACGCCGCTGGCGCTGATTACCGGGGCCAGCAGCGGAATGGGGGTCATCTATGCCAAGGAATTGGCCCAAGCCGGTTGTGACCTGCTGCTGGTCAGCAATCAGGAAACGCAATTGGCGCAAGTGGCATCGGAACTGGCCGGGGCTTATGGCGTTCGCTGCCTGACCCGCTATCAGGACCTTGCCACGGAAACGGCGGCCGACGAACTCTTTGCCTGGTGTCAGGCTGAAGGTCTGTTCGTGGATATCCTGATCAACAACGCGGGGATGTTTTTCTTCAAGGAGCTGGTCCTTCCGGACGACCGGGCCCGTGTGGAAACCATTCTGGCCTTGCATATTGCTACGGTGACTCGCCTGACGCTTCTGCTGGGGCAGGAGATGAAAAACAGGGGAGTCGGCTATGTGCTCAACGTGTCTTCGATGGCGGCGAACATTCCCGCGCCCGGCCTGAGCTTGTATGCGGCGACCAAGTCCTACCTGAAGACTTTTTCAAAATCGCTCTTTTTCGAGTATCGTCCTTACGGCGTGGGATTGACCGTCGTCTGTCCGGCCGCCGTTGCGACGCCGCTCTATCACATTCAACCCAA
Organism: uncultured Bacteroidia bacterium; assembly: GCA_902784785.1. GTDB lineage: Bacteria > Bacteroidota > Bacteroidia > Bacteroidales > UBA932 > Cryptobacteroides. Next base: position 4,848 of record CACZWF010000086.1, on the reverse strand, counting down.
ACTGATGACCTGGGGCGTGCGCCTGGGTTTCATTGCAACGCCTGAATGGCTCGTCCGCCGGGCGCTGCGGGGGATGTTCCGTCGCAAGCGGGTGGTACGTCCCGGATTTACCAACTATCTGGTTCCTTTCTTGGTCAATGCTTTGCCGAATGCTTGCGTGGCCGCAATCTGGAAGAAATTATGAAAACATTTTTAGTTACCGGTGCCAGCGGCGCGATGGGTTCCGCAGCTGTGCGCAAACTCGCCGGTGAAGGCCATACTGTCTGGATGGCTTGCCGTAACCTGCAAAAAGGAGAAACGGTCCGCCGGCAAATCCTCCAAGATTATCCGGAGGCCGACATCCGCATCAAACTCTTGGATCTGTCTTCTTTCGATTCCGTCAAAACCTTTGCCAACGAGCTCAAGGAGGAAGGTGTCAAACTGGATGGACTTTTCAACAATGCCGGTACGATGAACCGCCATTTTACCAAGACCCGCGATGGTATCGAAACCACCTGGCAGGTCAATTTCCTTTCGCCCTGCTTGCTGACAAGACTGCTGCTGCCGATTTTGGCTCCGGATGCCCATATCGACAATATGGTATCCCTCAGTGCGCATTACGCCCGCTTAACAGAGAATTTCCCCTTGAGCGATGAGAAAGACTTCACCCAATTGGGCGTTTACGCCCAAAGCAAATTGGCCTTGCTGCTTTATACCCTCGAACTTTCCCGCCGTGTGCCGCAATATGTGAATATGTCCGACCCCTGGATCGTGAATACGCCCATCATCCGTCTGGACCGTTGGTTCGATCCGATTGCCGACCTTTTTTTCCGTCCGGTCTGCTATACCCCGGAAAAAGGCGTCCGTCCGGCGCTTCGTGCGCTCTTCAGTGACGAACGCGGAAAATATTTTGTGGGGAAATCCATTCGGGATTATTATCCCAAATATAGCAAACGCTATGACTTGCAGGATATTTGGACGCGTGTAGAGGCATTCCTTGCCACCATCGCTCCTCTGGATTGTTTATAATTTTTTGCAAAAAATTTTTTTATCGCAAAAAAATGTCCTATACTTGCACCCGTAAATGAAATTTCTCTGTTGAAAATGGAAAACCTGAAAAAAAGAGCTGTCGTCAGCTACGAGAAAATGCCGGAGGAGGTAGCGGCTGCTTTTGAGGAAAAATACCCGAGAGGGGCGCAGGATTATCTTCCTGATGTCCAAAAAATCGACAAACCGGACGGGACCAGCATCTATACTGTTACCATTGAAATCCCCAGCGCCATTTATTTGGTCAAAGTACAAATTAAGGTCGATGACCTCAATGACGTGGACAAGTGGCTGGATGAAGACGATTCGGACGAGGAGACGGATTCCGAGAGCACCTTGCCGGATGACAATATCTCACAGTATTCCGGCGGCGACGATGATGTTGCAGACGAATAATGAACGTAAGGACGGTGCGCCGTCCTTTTTTGTATGACCCTAAAAGACTACTTCAATTCCTGGGATGATCACCGCAAGACCTTGGTTCTTTCGGTGTTGGTGGGTGTTCTTTGCGGTCTGGCCGCCGTGTTGCTCCATTGGGGAATCCATACTCTTCAACAGGGACTGACCGGCTGGTTCGGGGATAGCGTGTGGTGGAATCTGCTTTATCTGATTTATCCCGGTGCCGGTATGCTGCTGGCGCTGCTGTTTGTCCGTTATGTAGTCAAAGATGATATCGGACACGGGGTGACAAAAGTTTTGCTGGCCGTATCCAAAAGCGAGTCCCGCATCAAGCTTCACAACACCTGGTCTTCTCTTGTAGCCAGCTGCGTCACCATCGGTTTCGGCGGTAGTGTGGGTGCGGAGGCGCCGATAGTCTATACCGGGGCGGCCATCGGGTCGAATGTGGCGCAAAAGGCAGGTCTGCCTTATCGCAATATGACCATCCTGCTGGGCTGCGGGGCGGCCGGGGCTGTGGCTGGCATTTTCAAGGCGCCGTTGGCCGGGGTGCTGTTTACGCTGGAGATTTTGCTCTTCAATATCTCCATGTCCTCCATCCTGCCCTTGCTGTTGTCGACCGTATCCGCAACGGTGGTCTCTTATGCCTTTCTGGGAATGGAGCCGCTGTTCGAGGCTTTCATCGCTCCGTTCTCGATGCGCAATCTGCCTTTCTATGTCATATTGGGCTTGTTGTGTGCGGCGACCTCGCTCTATTTTACGCGGATGACCCTCTATCTGGAAGATAAGATCAAGGCGAAAGGGTCTCCCTACACCCGCTGGGCGCTGTCCGCCCTGGCCTTGGGTCTGCTGCTCTTTTTATTCCCGCCGCTCTATGGGGAAGGGTACGGAGACGTGCGCGAGATGCTATGGGGGAATGACATCCAGCCCGCTGTGCATACGCCTCTGGCCTTTCTGTTGCAAAACCCTTGGGGTGTCGTGTTTTTCTTTTTGTTGGTCTTATTGCTGAAAATCTTTTCCATGACTTTGACCAATGCGGGAGGGGGAGTCGGCGGTACTTTCGGTCCGACCTTGTTCGTGGGCGCGTTGACGGGCTTTCTGGTCGCTCGTGTTATCAATATGTCCGGTGTCGCGACCGTTCCTCAGGCCAATTTCGTGCTCGTGGGAATGGCCGGCCTGATGGCGGGAGTGATGCAGGCTCCGATGACTGCCATCTTCTTGATAGCCGAGGTGACGGGCGGGTACGGATTGTTCATCCCTTTAATCCTGACCGCTTCTATTTCATTTGGTTGCGTCCGCATTTTTGAAAAATATTCCATCTATACCAAACGTATCGCTCAGAGCGGAGACCTGCTGACCCACGATAGCGACCAGGCGGTGCTGACCCTCTTGAAGACCTCCGACCTGGTGCGAGATAAATACCCCCGGGTGCATTTGGACTGGACCTTGCGGGAAGTGGTGAAAGTGGTCACGAAGAGTACTGCGGCTGTCTTTCCTGTCGTGGACGAAGAAGGTCATTTTCAAGGGATTCTCGAAATGGATACCATTCGCCCCTATATCCTCAAAGTGAAGCAGTATGACAAACTGTACGTGTATAATTTGATGAGCGATCCGCCTGAACGGGTGTATGTCGATGAAAAGATGGATGCCGTGATGGCCAAGTTCGACCGGACCGATGCCTGGCGATTGCCGGTGCTGGGCGAGGATGATATCTACCTGGGATTCATCTCCAAATCCCGCATTTTGCTCGCCTATCGCGAGGAACTCAAAGAAATAACATCACAGGATATTTGATAGTTTGCAGAAAAATTTGTAAGTTTGTAGGAAATAAAAACTCAAAGCTATGGGAAAAATTATAGACGCCTTGAACAACACGCTTCTCCCGGTGGTCGCGTCCGGGAAACTTCACGTTTTCGATCATCCTTTGATTCAGCACAAACTCACCTTGATGCGTGACAAGAACACCGGCTCCAAGGACTTCCGTACCTTGTTGACCGAGATTTCCTTGCTGATGGGCTTTGAGGTTACGCGCGATTTTCCCGTGCACGACGTGAACATCGAAACCCCGATCGGCCCGATGGTCGGCAAACAGATTGACGGAAAGAAAGTCGCCCTCATTCCCATTCTCCGTGCGGGCCTGGGTATGGTCGACGGCCTGTTGTCCTTGATTCCCGTGGCGAAAATTGGCCACATCGGCCTCTATCGCAACGAAGAGACCCACGAGCCTGTGGTCTATTACTGCAAACTTCCCTTTGATATTCAGGAGCGCAAGGTCATTGTGACCGACCCGATGCTGGCGACCGGCGGCAGCGCCGTGGATGCCATCACGATGCTGAAGGAAAGAGGATGCCAGCATATCCGTCTGATGTGCCTCGTGGCTGCTCCCGAAGGTATCATCAAGGTGCATCAGGCTCATCCCGATGTGAAAATCTATGTGGCGGCTGTGGACGAGAGACTCAACGAGGACGCTTACATTGTTCCGGGTCTCGGCGATGCCGGCGACCGTATCTTCGGTACGAAATAATCTATGGCAAAAGCATACGTATTTCCCGGCCAGGGTGCGCAGTTCCCGGGTATGGGACGAGATTTGTACGAGCAGAATGAATCTGCCCGTACTTTGTTTGAGAAGGCCAACGATTTACTGGGCTTCCGTATCACCGATGTGATGTTCGAAGGGACGGAGGAGGATTTGAAGCAGACGCGTGTCACGCAGCTTTCCGTCTTTCTGCATTCCGCGATTCTGGCGCTGACGGCTCCGGTGCCTAAACCGGATTGTGTCGCCGGTCACTCCCTGGGCGAAATGTCCGCATTGGTCGTTTGCGGAGCGCTGGCTTTCGAGGATGCAGTGAAATTGGTCGATATCCGCGCCCAGGCGATGCAGCGTTGCTGCGAACAGGTGAGCGGTACGATGGCTGCTATCATAGGTCTGACCGACGATGTTATTGAAAAAGTCTGTCAGGACACGCCCGGTACCGTCGTGGCAGCCAACTACAACAGCCCCGGACAAGTGGTCATCTCCGGAGAAAAAGAAGCGGTGGCTGCCGCCTGCGAGGCGCTCAAGGCTGCCGGTGCGAGAAGGGTTCTGCCCCTGGCCGTCAGCGGCGCGTTCCATTCTCCGTTGATGGAACCGGCCCGCGAAGAACTGGCCGCAGCGATTGCCGCCACCCCTTTCCAGCGTCCTTTCTGCCCGATATACCAGAATGTGACTGCTCGTGCCGAAATGGATCCGGAAGCGATTCAAACGAACTTGGTCGATCAGTTGACTGCCCCTGTGCGTTGGTCGCAAATCTTGCACGAAATGAAGGTTGATGGGGTGGATGCTTTCACCGAATTCGGCCCCGGAACCGTGCTGCAAGGACTTATCCGTAAGACCTTGGGGACAGAATCTGTATCAATTAGTGGATTTTCTTTGTAATTTATTTTGCA
>CACZWF010000085.1 GCA_902784785.1 uncultured Bacteroidia bacterium | reverse complement strand
ATATCCTGGCCGGTTTCGTGCGCCAATACGACAAGCCTGCGCCTGTCCCTTCCTTCCCTTACCTATGCCTGCTGGTGTCCGGAGGCAATTCCCAGATTGTCCGTGTGGACAGTCCGCTGTCCTTTACTATCTTGGGACAGACGATTGACGATGCGGTGGGGGAGGCCTTTGACAAATGTTCCAAACTGATGGGCCTGGGCTATCCCGGCGGTCCCATCATCGACAAGTTGGCCAAAGAGGGTGACGCCAATCGTTTCACTTTTGCCAAACCCCACATTCCCGGATTGGATTATAGTTTCAGCGGCGTCAAGACTTCGCTCTTGTATTTTGTCCGGGATGAAATGCAGAAGGACCCCGCCTTTTTGGAAAACAATAAGGAAGACCTTTGTGCTTCTTTCCAAAAGACCCTGATTGACATTTTGATGGACAAACTCATCAAGGCTGCCAAGCAGACCGGCATCAAGGACATCGCTATCGGCGGTGGGGTTTCGGCCAATAGTGGCTTGCGTGAGCGCATTGTGGCGGAAGGGGAGAAGCGAGGCTGGAGAACCTTCCTCCCTGAATTCAAGTTTACGACCGACAATGCGGCGATGATTGCCCTGGCCGGTTATTATCATTTTAAAAATGGCGAGCGTTGCACGCTTGACGTGGCGCCCGTTTCCCGTGCGGCTGAATTATGAAACAGCTGGAAATCGCGTGCAAAATCGGCAAGGAGCTGACGGACGAGATGGTTCGTCCGCTGGCAGCCAAGGCGATGGGCGTGAAACCCGACAAAGTGGCTTCCTGGCGGGTGGTTCGGCGCAGTGTGGATGCGCGCGGGAGTGATATCCTCTATCGTTACAAGGTGGAAGCCTGGCGTACGGACGAGACGCCCGAGGAATACCGTATTCCGGAATATCAGGACGTGCACGAGGCCGAGCCGGTGCTGGTCGTCGGCAGTGGCCCCGCCGGTATGTTCGCGGCCCTCAAATTGCTGACGCGCGGCTATAAACCTGTCATTTTGGAACGGGGAAAAGAGGTGCACGCCCGCAAGTTCGATATGGCGGCCCTGTCTCGTGACGGAATCCTTCATCCGGACAGCAACTTCTGTTTTGGAGAAGGCGGGGCCGGAACTTTTTCCGATGGGAAACTCTTTACCCGTTCGTCCAAGCGCGGGGATATCCGGGAGGTTCTCTATCAGATGGTCCAGTTCGGTGCCGACCCGGATATCTTGGTCAATGCGCATCCGCATATCGGCAGCGACCGCTTGCCGGCTTTGGTGGAACGTATCCGTCAGTGCATCATCGAACACGGCGGGGAGTATCATTTCGGAACCAAAGTCGTGGATGTCGAGCGACTGTCGGATGGAAATTTGAAACTGAGTTGCCAGGTGAGCGACGAGTCTTCTTCCGGCCTGTCTCGTGAGGAATCCTATACGGCACGCAAGGTGATTCTGGCAACCGGCCATTCGGCCCGCGAGATCTACGGATTGTTCGACCGCAAGGGTTGGGCTTTGGAGGCCAAAGGCCTGGCGATTGGCGTCAGGGCCGAGCATCCGCAGTGGCTCATCAACAAGATTCAGTATCATGGACGTTGGCAGCCTTTCATGCCGGTGGCGGAATATTCTTTTGTCACGCAGGTGGAAGGCCGGGGCGTGTTCTCGTTCTGTATGTGTCCCGGCGGAATGCTGGTCCCTTCGGCTACGGCAGCCGGCGAATTGGTGCTCAACGGGATGAGCAATTCTTCCCGTAGCGGAAAATGGGCCAATGCCGGAGTAGTGGTGCAGGTGGAGCCGGAAGATGTTCCCGAAGAATATGCCCGCTACGGCGTATTGTCGATGATGCATTATCAGGCGGATATCGAGAAGAAGATGTACGATTTCTCTTCTTCCCTCAAGGCACCGGCCCAGCGGATGATGGATTTCTGCCGCCGCATTCCTTCCGCGAACTTGCCGGCGACCAGTTATCATCCCGGTACCGTGAATGCGCCTTTGCACGAACTGCTGCCCGAAGGGGTGTCCTGGCGTTTGAAACTGGCATTTCCTTATGTGGGCAACAAATTGATGCACGGCTATTATACCAACGATGCGTTGCTGCTGGGTGTGGAATCTCGTACTTCCTCTCCTGTCCGCATTCCGCGTGACCCGCAGACCTTGGAATCCATCAGCGTTCCGGGACTCTATCCTTGCGGGGAAGGGGCCGGTTATGCCGGGGGAATCGTGTCTTCCGCCCTGGACGGAATCGCCTGTGCGGCGATGATCTGACGCTTCCCGGACCCGTATAAAAACAAAAAAAGACAGTTGCCTGTCTTCTTGTGCTCCCTCAGGGGCTCGAACCCTGGACCCCAACATTAAGAGTGTCGTGCTCTACCAACTGAGCTAAGGAAGCAATCCTTTGTGATCCGTTTGGGGCTCGAACCCAAGACCCCAACATTAAAAGTGTTGTGCTCTACCAACTGAGCTAACGAATCAATCCATTCCCTAATTGGGACTGCAAAGGTATATCATTTGAGGAAAATATGCAAATATTTTTGAGAAAAATTGTGCCTATTCCCAAGAAAAACCTTTACTTGCCCCGGCTTTTTACTTTCTCGATCGCCTCAAAGCTTCCCAAGTCGCTCCATTCCCAATGGCAAGGGGCCATATAAATGTCCGGAGAGTTCTCCATCACGGCGTAATCGATGGAAATCTTATCGCAGCTGGGGAAGAATTCCCGTACACAGGTTTGCTCCTGCGGGGTATAGAAAGAGGGGGCCATCCGGTCCATCACGCCTTCAATTTGGGGAGCATAACGACGAAGCTGACGCTCGACCACGGCGACTTCCCAGATAAAGATGCCGGCGTTCCACCAGAATCCACCTTGCGCCAGATAGCGTTCTGCCAGCTCTGTAGCCGGTTTTTCCTTGAAAGCATCCACCTTGCGGATGACTTCTCCGTCTTGCTGGAAGAGGTCGCCGGGCTTCTCCTGGATGTAACCATATTCACAACTGGGGAAGGTGGGCTCGATGCCCAGACAGACGATGCTCTCACGCGTCCCGCAAAAATCCAGTGCACAACGGCAGGTCCGGGCGAAGGCCGTACAGTCGGGCACATAGGCGTCGGACGGAGTGACAATGATGCGGGCGTCGGGGTAACGCAAGGCAATCTTGCGGCATACATAACTGATGCAAGGGGCGGTGTTGCGCGCGACCGGTTCGGCCAGAATCTGTTCGTCCGGAATGGCCGGCAGTTGCTCGTGGATGAACGGAATGTATTTCTCCGCGGTCACCACCCAGAAACGGGCCTGGGTATCCACTTGCAGGAAACGTTCATAGGTGAGTTGGATAAGGCTTTTCCCACAATCCAGCAAATCCAGAAACTGCTTGGGGTGTTCCGGAGTGCTTAAGGGATATAGACGGCTTCCTACGCCGCCGGCCATGATGACAATGTGTGTACTCATTCTTGTGGGGTGTTGAAGAATGCCAAAACGGCATCGATGATCATTTTTCTTTCGCCGGGATGCAGCATGCTTTCCAAGGGGAAGCCCAGGCTGACGGCTTTGAAACCGCTTCCCTGATAGGCTACGCCGGCCGATATGTTGTTGTCCAGGTATCTGAAAACGGTCTGTGCCTGCTTTTGCGCAGGAACCAGTCCGTCGGGGGATTCCACGCGGTAGAAATCTTCGCGGTTGTCGGTGCAGAAGGCTACGCTCTGCCGGATTTGTACGGCATCAAATCCTTTGCCGGAGTGCATGGCCCAGACTCTTCCGCAACGGCTGGCCCGTCCCGTCATCCAACGCCAGCCCAGGGTGTTTTGGACAAAGGATTGGGCTTCCCGTACTTGCACCGTGGTGTCGGCGGCAAAAATAGGGTCCCAATTATCGCTGGCGATATACGAGCCGGAAACCAGCAGGTTCGTACCATTCCGGCTGCTCGTTTCCAAACTGCGGCGCAGACCGGCCGGGAATACTTCATAATGCATCTTGCCCCGTCTGTCCTGCATGCGCGTCTGCTTGCCGCAAATCAAGTCGATTAGGAAGAAAGAATCGCTGCCGAAACGCCCCTGGGCATACGCGGAAGCGGACGAGGAACAATAACTGTAGCCCTTTTCAAAGAAATCTTCTCCGTGCAGGATGGGGTAGTCCCTCCGGTTGCCGCCCCGAATCTGTCCGGCGTGCTCCTGCCAGCTGGCACCGAAGCCCGGACAATGGTCGTCGAGCCACTCGCGTTCGCGCCGGGATTCGTACATGTCTCCGATGAAGGCACAGTCGCTGCCGTATCCCACGCCTCCGTCCAGTGCATAATCGAAGCAGGCCCGTTCTTCCGTTTCAATGCAGGCGGGGCCGGAAATGCGGTCGAAATTGTTGACGATCAGCACCGTCCCTTTGCTTTCCGAGGCCAGTCCTACGGACAGGGTTTCGGAAGGGAAACTGCAACCGCCTTCATTGGCGGCCTTGATGCGGAAGGCATAGCAGTGGCCTTTTTTCAACGGGAGACGGGTACTCCAGATTCCGTTCTTGTCGCGTCTGGCTTCGATGCGGCGGCCTTGGTCAAAGCCTCCGTCGTCGATGCGCGTGGATAAAATAAACCATTCCGCTTTCGCCGTCGGTTCGAGACTGTCGGTTCTTTCATACCAGGACAGCGTCACCTGGTCGTCTTTTCCCAAGCGTGCCGCAAAATCCTTTATGGGAAGGGGTTGTACGCGGTAGGGGATGCGGTAACGGGCGCTGAGGTATTTCAGCAGTCCTTTGTAAATGCTGCGGGACACCGTGAAACGGAATTTGGGGTCGAGTCCCTGTTTCATATCGTTGAAACTCTGGTGCGAGAGCAATTCCAGCAGCATGGCGGGCACGCTGGGTGTCCGGCTTTCGCTGTAGGAGCGGTCCCACAATTCCCGGCGCCGCCATTCGGGATGGAATTGGGCACGGATATCATCGACCACCTGGCTTTGGACGAGGTCTGCCAGTTCGCGCTGGCATTGGCGGTCTTCTCCGGATGGGAGTTTGCGGGATTTCTCGTTCATTAAAGTATAGATGGCGAGGGTCCCGTAGGTGGAGTCGGCTTGGTAATACCCGGCGTTGGTGTGCAAGGCAAATGCGACATCCAGCGGAATGTTCAGCCCGCTTCGCAGGGCCTGGGGATGTCCGTCCGCATCTTTCGGGGGAAGGTAGCCTTTGGGATTCACGCGGGAACCGCCGCTGAGCCAACCCACCCACGCTCCGCGTGACATGAAGTCGTCCCGATAGTCGTGTTTGTGTTTGTTCTGGCTGTAAACGGTGCTGTCCGCTCCGGCCCACTGGAGCCAGTAACGGGCTCCTTCTGCCCATCGGGCTTTGCCGGAAAGGGCCGGCGGGCAGACGATGCTGGTGTCTTGGGAAGCGCGGATGATATTTCCCATTCCACCGCCTACACGCACGGCATCACCGCTTACGCGTCCTTTGTCGGGGGTCTTGTTGTCCAAAACGACGAAACTGCTGCTGTCCATTTCGAAACGGCCCAGATGAATCCAGGTGTCCCCGCCCATTTTCTGGTTGACGAGCATCGTGGTGTTGCCGCCGCGGTGATGAACCGTATATCGGGCGGCCGTGGTGCTTTCCGGGAAAGAGGGATAGCATACATATACGCTGTATTCGCCCTTTCGGGGGACATTCGGGCGCCAGGTGAGGCTGGCGGTGGCATTAGGGGCTCCTTTTGTCGTCAGGAAAGTTCCGTTTCCGAACGGAGTTTCCGTACCGCTGTAGTTTTCCTGTATATCGGCGAATCCGCCCGTCCGCACTTCCCAGTTTCCTTTTTGCTCTACCTGTCCAAGGCTGCGCGAACTGCTGCTTTCGTCATTGTCGGCAATCGCTTCCACCGGGGAGAAATCCCGTTCACGCGGGAGCATGACCACCGCACCGGCGTTTTCCAGCATAGGGACCAGGAAGGGGATGATGAAACTGGTGCTGAATACATCTTCCAAAGTGCCGAAAAGGGGAGGCCGCTGCCACATCCAGCATCTTTGGCCGTGGCTGAAATAGTATCCGTGGCTATTCCAAAGTGCGATATGACGGCCGCTGAGTCCTTCGCTGTAGGTTTCGCCCGATTCTTTTCGGACCAGGGCGGGAACGGCGGCGGGTGCTTTGGAGAGTGCATAGGATGAAGAACTTGCTTTCCCGTCCCGGGTGTAGGGCGCACAAACCAATTTGTCAACCGTTTGCTTGCCGACATAGATATGGTCGACGGTCAGTTTGTGATAAGGGGTGGGGGCAAGCGTCTTCAATTGTTGTTTCAGCCAGGGAATATCTTCTTTGCGGAAAGGGTAATCGCCCAAATTTTCCTTGAAGTACCAGTCAGAATATTTGCCGCGCTTGAGGATGCGTTTGAGGGTGATTTTCGTTTGTACTCCTCCTCTTTCTTCCAGCAAGACGGACAGGCTGTCGCATAACTCTGCCTTCGTTGTCACATCCTTGCCTTGCAGGGAGAACAGCGAAATCAACAGTCCGATTATGATCCACCACCCCTTTTTCATTTCTTAAACTGGCGAATGAAAAAAATGAGACTGATGCACAGGGCGGAAGTACCCATTCCGAGCGTGTTGGCCAGGAGGTCGCCCCACTCTGCACTGCGGCTGTCGGTAAAGAGCGCCTGCATGATTTCCACCGTCCCGCTGTATGCAATGCCGATCAGCAGGACGATCAACAGAAAACGGCCCCAATTCTTTCCTGGGTAGAAAGCCCAGAAAGCCAACGGGGGGTAAGGCAGGTACATCAGGAAATGGATGATTTTGTCCAATTGGATGCCCAGGAAGGTTTTCCACATTCCGGCAGGACCTTGAAAAGTTCCCAGGCACAGGCAGAGGATG
>CACZWF010000084.1 GCA_902784785.1 uncultured Bacteroidia bacterium | reverse complement strand
TGAACAGATCAGAATTGTAAAAGAGGTTGATGCAATTATGCCGCTGGTAGCCCGTTATGGTAAATCCCAGAAACAACTCGATGACATCAATTCTGAAATTAAGGATCGTTTGAGAAAATCCGTTCTGCAAGAAGCAATTCAAGGCAAGCTAGTCTCGCAGGTTCCATCAGATGAGCCAGCAAACACTCTTTTAGAAAGAATTAGGGTAGAAAAGCAGAAACTCTTGAAAGCTGGCAAGTTAAAGAAGAAGGATATCGTCGATTCTGTCATTTTCAAATGCGATGATAACAAGTACTATGAGATAATAGGTTGTAAAACGCTGGAAATCAGTGATGAAATACCGTTTGATCTGCCTGAATCATGGAGTTGGTGCCGTTTAGCCAGCATTGCTCATTATCGCATTGGAAAAACACCGGCAAGAGGAGAAACTGCATATTGGGAGCCCGGGACAATTCCTTGGGTTTCCATCTCAGACATGAAAGCTTATGGTACAGTAGATCACACGAAAGAATCGGTGTCTCCCAAAGCGACTTCTTTACTTGGTCAAAAATCGCCAATGGGTACTTTACTGATGAGCTTTAAACTGACCGTTGGAAGAACTGCAGTTCTTGACATTGATGCATATCATAACGAGGCCATTATATCAATCTGGCCATTTGCTGCTCAGGAGGCTTTGAAGGGATTCCTGTTTTATACCTTGCCTGTGCTCGCTAATCTTGGTGATTCTAAAGACGCGATCAAAGGTAAAACGCTCAATACAAACAGCATAAACAATCTATTGATCCCTCTTCCTCCGGAAAATGAACAGTTCAGAATAGTTAAGAGAATCAAAGAGTTGTATGTTCGCCTATAGACAGCTATATAAATCGTTTAGCCGTTTGACTATGCGGTGCTGTTCATTGAAGGGCGGAATACCAATGATAAGATTCTTAAATATGTCTTTATTGAGGTGAGGGATTGCAGCGCCTTTTTTTGAGTTACGTAACTCATCTTTGTAGAATCGTATGCACTCAAGAACATACGGCTCATACAGAGAGTGACTAATCCATAGCTGTTTGAATGTACTTCCCATATAACCGTCAATCGGTACAGAAAACACCTCGCCTGAATTCTCGCCATCCACAAGAATGATATTGTCGCCTCGGTTCACGTGTTTGCCAGATTGAAGAAAGTCTCCAGACGATTTTCCGCGAAGGTACTTTGCATCAAGACAGATACCTTTCCCTGTTCTTTTTTCTCCATCAAGTAATGCACAGATGGATTGTAAGCGCACGACTGCCCAAGATTCAGGGAAAACGTAAGGCAGTTCAATTTCAGCATCTACACCTGCGATGGTCTCATAATACTTGTTATCCTCGTCTTTGAGGATAGCAGAATCAACGATATCTTTCTTCTTTATCTTTCCTTCTTTCAGCAGCTTCTGCTTCTCTGTATGAAAGCGGTCGAGAAGTAAGGATGCTGGCTCATCATTTGGGTCTTGAGGTACAAGTCGCCCTTGAATGGCCTCTTGTAGAATGGATTTCCGAAGTCGGTCGTTAATCTCATTATTGAGTTTGTCGAGTCTCGCTTGAGATGAATCGTATCGTTGCACCAGAGATACTATAGCATCAGTCTGCAGGGCAATTTTTTTCTGTTCTTCGAAAGGAGGTATTGGTATGAGGGTTCGCTTTATAACATCTTGCGAGATGTTTGGCTGACCACTTCCGAAGGCCATTCCAAGATAATCTTCTCGTTTCGCCAAGAAAAAGTAATACAGGTACTCTGGTAAGACGTTATTATTCGGAAACAATCCGCATATGGCTTGATTTGTAGTTGTTTCGATTTTTAATATCGACGCTTGGCCGACAGTCGCGCCATACATGGCTACAACTACTGTATTGACTGGAAACAATTTTGCAGAGGAATTCTCCATTCCCTTCTGCGAAATCATAAGGTCGGTTCCAGTAATATATTGCCTGTCAAGCTCTCCACTTCTCAACCACGGAATATTCCCATTTGTATAATAATCTGAATGTCCTTTGTCTGGAGTCCCTCCAGAAGTTGTCTTGAAAATAGAAGATATCCTTGCCCATTCCCATCCCTGAGGTGCCTCAAACGGGATTTCGTCATCAATACAGACAACCCTTCCGTCCGGGAACTTCTCATAATGAGAATTGCTATCACGAATAAGTCATTGTACATTGTTAATTTACAACTCATTTATGTTTAACTTAAATCAATGTGCTTATGACAAATGATTTTGAAATGTTTCTCCGGCAGGAAAATCTGTCGGACAACACCATCTCGGCATACACTTATGCCGTCAATGATTTCTTTTCAAGAATGAAGGAAATGACAAAAAGAAAATTATTGGACTACAAGTCTTATCTGATGGAAAACTTCCGGCCAAAGACTGTAAACCTGCGCATTCAGGCTCTGAACAAGTATCTGGAATTTACGAAGCATCCACGGTTGAGGCTGAAATCGGTCAAGGTGCAACAACGTTCCTATCTGGAGAATGTAATAAGCAACGAGGACTACACCTTCTTGAAAAACAAATTGAAGAAAGAGCCGAATCTTGAGTGGTATTATATTGTGCGTTTCCTTGCTGCTACCGGCGCTCGCGTCAGTGAACTTATTCAGATTAAGATTGAGCATATCAGAGTTGGATACTTTGATATTTATTCGAAAGGTGGAAAGTACCGACGGCTTTTCATTCCCAAAAGGTTGAGATGTGAGGCAGAGGAATGGATAGTAGCACAGGGACGCACGAGCGGTTATCTGTTTCTAAACCGGTTTGGCGAAAGAATTACCTCACGGGGAATATCCCAGCAGTTGAAGAATTATGCGGCTAAGTATGGGATGAATCTGAAGGTGGTTTATCCACACTCTTTTCGTCACCGTTTTGCAAAGAATTTTCTGGAAAAATACAATGATATTGCTCTACTCGCAGATTTGATGGGACACGAGAGTATAGAGACAACCCGGGTTTATCTACGAAAGAGCAGTTTGGAGCAACAAACTATTGTGGATAAGGTGGTGACGTGGTGAGGGCTGTATACGCCGAAAGGGGAAAGAATTTCGAGGGCCCTTTTTCGGGACTCGAAAACTTTCTCCTTTCGCGAGAAGGCTAGTGCCGATTCCTTACTCCGCTTCTAGGTAGAAGATGGCGCTGGAGTAGGGCTTTTCGAGGCGGGGATTGAAGCCGCCGCCATAGACGCCGTCCTCTGCGGCCCCGACGATGCAGAAAACCACCCGGTTCTCCGAGTGGTTTATAGTGTTCCCAAAGATTGCATCGAATAAACGGTCTTTCCTCCGTTTTTGGTTTCCTTTTTTATCGGAAATGTTGCAAAGAAACATTTGAAACATACTTTGCAACATTCGTTGTTTTTATCAGCATCGTGTCTCTTTATCTTTGCAACGGGTGCAACCGCCTTTTGCTGCGGTTGTAACCGACCCGGTTTTGGAACACCATAAGTTAAAATTTTATGTTCAAATTCAAATCATTATTGTTATCGGTCCTGTTGCTAGCAGGCATCTCCGCCTTTGCCCAACAGATGACGGTTACCGGTGTGGTAACCTCTGCGGCCGACGGCTACGGCGTCATCGGCGCCGCAGTCCAGGAAAAGGGTACCGCCAACGGTACGACCGCCGACATCGATGGTCATTTCACCATCACGGTCTCGCCCGGTGCTACCCTCGTATTTACATCCATCGGCTATGCCACGCAGGAACTTCCCGCGCAGGCAAAAATGGAAGTTGTCCTCAACGAAGACACCAACCTGCTGGATGAGGTCGTCGTCACCGGCTATTCCGTACAAAGGAAGGCGGACTTGACCGGCGCCATTTCTACGGTCAACGTCTCCGATCTCGCAAAACAGAATGAGAACAACCCGGTCAAAGCCCTTCAGGGCCGTGTCCCGGGTATGAACATCTCTGCGGACGGTTCTCCTTCCGGAAGCGCCACGGTGCGCATCCGCGGTGTCGGTACGCTCAACGACAACGACCCTCTCTATATTATAGATGGTGTCCCGACCAAAGCCGGTATGCACGAACTCAACGGCAACGACATCGAGTCCATCCAGGTGCTCAAGGATGCCGCCTCCGCCTCCATCTATGGAAGCCGGGCCGCCAACGGTGTCATCATCATCACCACCAAGCGGGGCAAAGAGGGCAAGGTACGGGTGGATTTTGACGCCAGCGTCGCCGCCCAGACTTATGTCAATCGGATGAAAGTGCTCAACGCGAAAGAATTCGGCCAGGTGATGTGGCAGGGCTATGTCAATGACGGGCTCAACCCCAACTCCAACTCCCTGGGTTATGTCTATGACTGGGGTTATGATGCCGCCGGCCAGCCGGTGCTTGACAAAATCCGGATGAATAAATACCTGGATGCGGCCGGTACGACCCCCGCCAGCGACACGGACTGGTTCAAGGAGACGACGCGCACCGGTGTCATCCAGCAGTACAACCTGTCCCTGAGCAACGGCAGCGAGCGCGGCAATTCCTTCTTCTCCCTGGGATACTACAGGAACGACGGTATCATTAAGTATACCGATTTCTCCCGCATTTCCGCCCGTGTCAACACCGACTACAAACTCTTCAAGGTGGAAGACCGACACATCCTCACGGTCGGAGAGCATCTGACCATCAACCGCACGAGCGAGGTACAGGCTCCCGGCGGTTTTCTGGAGAATGTCCTCCAGTTCAACCCCTCCATTCCCGTCTATACGACAGACGGCGAATTTGCGGGTCCTGTCGGCGGCTATCCCGACCGTGAAAACCCGCTCGCCCGCCTGACGCGCAACAAGGACAACCGGTATGGCTACTGGCGCATTTTCGGTGACGCCTTCCTCAACATCAACCCTTTCAAGGGATTCAACATCAAAACCACCTTTGGTCTGGATTACTCCCAGAAATCGCAGCGCATCTTCACCTATCCGGTCACGGAAGGCACGGTGGCCAATAGCACCAATGCCGTGGAGGCCAAACAGGAGCACTGGGTGAAATGGATGTGGAACGCCGTGGCGACCTACAATTTCGAAGTGGGCAAACATCGCGGCGACGTACTGGCCGGTACGGAAATCAACCGCCAGAACGACACCTGGTTCAGCGGCAAGAAATTCGACTATGCCGTCCTGAATCCCGATTATATGTGGCCCAATGCCGGTGTCGGCGAGGCGGAAGCCTACGGCGGCGCAGGCGGATTTACCCTCGTCTCCTTCTTCGCCAAGGCCAACTACAACTACGACGACCGCTACCTGGCCGGCGTGACCGTCCGTTACGACGGTTCCAGCCGTTTCGGCCGCAACAACCGTTTCGGTCTCTTCCCTTCCGTGAGTCTGGGCTGGCGTATCGACAAGGAACATTTTATGGAAGAAGCCAAGTGGATGGACAACCTCAAGTTGCGTGCCAGTTGGGGCCAGACCGGTAACCAGGAAATCGACAATGTGGCCCGTTACACCCTCTTCGCCAGCAACTATGGCGAGGCCGGTTTCGGCGGCCAGAGTTATGGTACGAGTTATGACATCGCCGGTACCAACGGCGGCACCACGCTGCCCAGCGGTTTCAAGCGCGATCAACTCGGCAACGACAACCTCAAATGGGAGACGACTACGCAGACCAACGTCGGTTTGGACTTCGCCTTCTTCAAGAGCGCGCTCTACGGTTCCTTCGAACTATATTACAAGAAGACCACGGACATCCTCGTCAATATGCCGGGTATTGCGGTAATGGGCGAAGGCTCTTCCCAGTGGATCAACGCCGGTGAAATGCTCAACAAAGGTATCGAATTCAACATAGGCTATCGCGGAGAAATCGGTGATTTCCAGTATGACCTCGCCGGCAACATCAGCACCTACGACAACCGCATCACCAAACTGCCCGATACCATCGCCGCCAACGGAACCTTCGGCGGCAACGGTGTCAAGAGCGTCGTCGGCCATCCGATGGGCGCCCAGGTGGGTTATGTGTATGACGGCATTTTCAAGAGCCAGGACGAGATTGACAACCACGCCGCACAGAACGGCGCCGGCCTGGGCCGCATCCGCTGGAAAGACCTCAATGGCGACGGTGTCATCAGCGAGGCCGACCAAACCTGGATTTATTCTCCCGTTCCCGACTTCACCTGGGGCATCAACATCTATCTCCAGTACAAAAACTTCGACTTGACGATGTTCTGGCAGGGTGTCCAGGGCGTGGATGTCATCAGCGACCTCAAGAAAGAAACCGACCTGTGGAGCGGACTCAACATCTCCAACCTGAACAAGGGCCGCCGTATGCTGGATGCCTGGAGCCCCGCCAACCCGTCCTCCAACATCCCTGCGGTCAGTACGATGGACAACAACAACGAAAAGCGCGTCAGCAGTTATTTCGTTGAGGACGGCTCCTTTGCCAAACTCCGTACCATCCAGATTGGTTACAATGTGCCCAAGCACATTTGCGAGAGCATCCATATGGCCCGCCTGCGGGCATTCATTTCCGCCCAGAACCTCTTGACCATCAAGAGCAGCAAGTTTACGGGCGTTGATCCGGAGAATGCCAACTTCGGCTACCCGATTCCGGTCAATGTCACCCTGGGCATCAACGTTTCATTCTAAAGCAAGCGAAAATATGAAAAAGTACATTCCTCTTTTCTGTCTCGCAATGTCGGTGAGCGTGACCTTATTCTCTTTGCCCTTTCCAGTGCGCATGCGCTGTTTGTCCTCCGAATCTGATACTTTACACATACTAATGTCAGACCGGGAAATTGTCAAGCGCCACGGCTTGTGTCCCGGCGGGGAATGTGATACAATGCGGCTATGATGACTGATTTTGAAAAACAATATATCGATGCTCGCAAAGAGCTCATAAGAAGCGATTTTGCTTCCCTCAACCCCATGCAGCAGGAGGCCGTGCTCGCCACCGAAGGCCCGCTCCTGATCCTAGCGGGAGCCGGCAGCGGCAAGACCACCGTACTCATCAACCGCATTGCCAATCTCCTCAAATACGGCCGCGCCGGGGACTGTGAAGAAATCCC
>CACZWF010000083.1 GCA_902784785.1 uncultured Bacteroidia bacterium | reverse complement strand
CAAGCCATATCCAAGATGGCGGCGGCCGTCAATTCCGTCAGGCTGAAGCCCTCGTTGAACTGCGCGGCTGCGTTCATCTTGTCCACCAGCGCGTCGGGAATCACCTCGCCCGTCTCACAATGGAAAGCGTAGGTACGGAGCACCTCTTTCTCGAAGGCCCAGTTCTCATTGATCTGGGAAGGAAGTTCCACGAAATCGCGTTTGACATTGGTACCCGCCAGCGAAGGATAGGTGCACTGGGAAAGCAAGGAATGAAGGGCGTGGCCGAACTCGTGGAAAGCCGTCTCCACATTGTCGATGGTCAGATTGGGACGGGAGAAATTGCCGATGTTCACGACCACCGGACGCTGATGCGTTCCGTCAGGAAGCACGCATTCGCTCACAAAATCATTCATCCAGGCACCTGCCCGTTTGGTGTTGCGGGGAAAATAATCGGTGATAATCACGCCCAGATGGGAACCGTCCGCATCCAAGAGTTGGAACGCCGCCGCCTCGGGATTGAAGAGCGTGATCCCCTCGATGGGTTTGAACTGGATGCCATACAGACGGGAGGCGTTGCCGAACACACCGGCCCGAACATTCTCCATCTTGAAATAAGGCATCACCTCCGCCTCATCCAAAGCGTAGCGGGCCTTACGCACCTTGTCTGCATAATAGAACCAGTCCCAAGGTTGAATCGTGGTACAGGCAGGCAGCAGACCCGCCTTGATATCCTCGTTCATCGCCTCTTGAAGCATCTTACGCTCTTTTTGGGCGCCTTTCAACGCCGCAGGCATAATCTCGGCCAGGAACTTGTCCACGATCGGCACATTCTTGGCCATTTTCACATCCAAGATGAACGCGGCGGGACAGTCAAAGCCCAGCAGAGCCGCCTGACGCTGGCGCAGGGATATAATCTCCAATACCACCTTGTCGTTGTCATTTTCATTGCCGTTGGCTCCCCTATTCGAATAAGCCTCGAACATCGCCTGACGACGCGCGCGGTCGGCGCAGGCAGCCATTTCATCGGGGTATTGCGACACGCTGATGCCGAATTTCTCCTTGAAGGCATTGCTTTCTTTCAAAAGGTTCTGACCGAACTGCAGGATGCATTCGGACATACGGGCGTTGATGGCCTTCATCTCTTCCTGCTGCTCTTCCGGCAGGTCGATGCCGCTGCGCACAAAACTCGTATAGAGATTTTCCAGCACACGCAGCTGCTCCCCTTCCAAGCCCTCACGGGCTTCATAGACGGCTTTGACGCGGGCGAACAAGCCTTTGTTGAGCATCATCTCATCATCGTGGGCCGTCAGCATCGGGATGATTTTCGTCTCCAGTTCCTGAATTTCGGGCGTTCCGTCCGATTCGGACACATTGTAGAACACACCGGCGGCGCGGGTCAGCAAGCGACCGGAATACTCCAAGGCAGAAATGGTGTTCTCAAAGGTCGGAGCTTCGGGGTTGTTCACAATCGCGTCAATCTCCGCATTGTGCTGCCGAATCCCCTCCTCAATGGCGGGAAGATAATGTTCCGGACGGATTTTCTCAAAAGGCGGAATATCGAAAGGCGTATTCCACTCTGTCATCAAAGGGTTCTGGGTATTGCAAGAAGCCATCATCAAAGGTATTAACAACAAAAATAAGCGTTTCATATATAGTTAGTTAAATAGATATTTCAAACCGATTTGAATGCTCCAGCACTGGTCTTCAGAAATCATATATTCAAAAGTGGAGGAAGGCATACGGCCCGCATTCTGGTACATCGAGAAAGTCGGATAACCCTCGGCATCCTTGCCCTCGTAGGACAGAATTTTGGAAGAATTGCAAGCGGTATTGATGCGGTTGACACCCCATTTTGAATTCAACAGGTTGGTAAAATTCAACAGATTGAGCGACAACTGGAAGCAATGCTTTGTGTTCCCGGCCCGGAAAGAGAAGTCTTCCGCGATGCGCAGGTCGAAACGATGCACCCAAGGAGAACGGGCAGCATAGGCTTCCGCATACTGTCCTTTATGGGAACGCAGATACTCGTCCTGATTCACAAAAGCCCAGAAAGCGGCACGCTGGTCCGCAGCGCTCACCCCACCTTTATCCACAAAACGAATCTCGCTGTCATCTTTCGGGATATACATCAAATCGTTGGTCACCCCGTCCCCATTCATATCATTGGTATAGATATAACTGTAACCATAGGGCGAGAAGGCCGTATAGAACAGGCTCAGGTGCAGGCCATCGCCGCAGAACACTTTCCAAGGCACAAAATAACTGACGGAAGCCGTCACCTTGTGGGGAATGACATACTGGCTGCGCTGCAGTCTGGCCTGGCCGGGACCATCGATCTGCGGGGTGTTTTCCAGCACGGAAATCAAGTCCGTTCCGGGGAAGCTGCTCATCTCACGCATATCGGTAAAGGCATAGGAGGCCATCAGGTCGAGGTTCTCGACAGGCGTCATATTCATCGTAAAAGATGCGTTCACGCCATATCCCTTGTTGGTATTGGTCAAGTAGGCGACGGTTTTACCCGCATTGATCTGACCTTTAGTCGCAGGATAGACCAAGCGGTTGTCCGGTCCGTTGAAACGCGTCCACTCCCCGTTCACAAAGTCCAGGTTGATGTTTTCGACAAAAGCGGCAGAAACCGTTTTGTTGAATATACCTTCGGCCGAAAGGGTGAACGGGAAGGACACGGGGACCTTCCAATCGACGGCCAGGGTCGTTTTCCACACCTGCGGGAGTTTGAAATTCGGATTCATCCCGTAGATGCGGCTGGGGGCCTTGTGCGTCTGAAGCGTTCTGGGAAGGTTGAAACGGGTCATCACATCTTCCACCTTGGTCAGCATTCCGGAGCCGGCAAAGGTATCCAGATTGGCGTTGTGTCCCGTCTCCACATTGCCTGTGTAGGTGGTCGTATAAGAGACTGAATTGGTCTTAAGATTATCGAAGGCAGGAATATTGACGAAATACACCAGCGGAAGATGTCCCAGGAAAAGGCCGGTTCCCCCGTGGATTTTCAGTCCGTTCGCCGCATCCCAGATGAAACCGATACGCGGAGAAGCGGCCAGCGTGGGCTTGGGACCGGTACCCGTGTCAAGCGTGTTGGCCCCGTCACGGAATGTCATTGCGTAGATGGCATTGTTGCGGTGGAAACCTTTCGTGTCAAAGATGAAGCCATCCACACGCACGCCGTAGGTCAATTCAAATTTCGGCGTCACCTGCCACTCATCTTGCAGATAGAAAGCGAGCTGATGATAGGCAATCTCGTTGTAGGGCTTTTCCACCCCGTCGAAGCCATAACTCAAGGTAAAGGCCTCCGGGATTGCCTTGTTGACCAGATCATCCACCGATTTGTAGCGATAGTACATCATCGCATTCGGCATATAGAGATTGCCAACCGTCTGGTATTCATACGAAAGACCCGCCATAAAAGAATGGTCGGCGATGGAGAAGGTCAACTCATCCTTGATGCCTGCGACCATATTGCGTAAATCGGTGCAGCCCGAATAGAGTTCGTAACCCATTGACATATAAGGCTCAAAGGCCCCGTTGTACATCACATCCACGTGCGGGAAGGGTGTGGAACGGCTGTCGCGGTATTCCCGGTTGGAGGTGAAAGTCGCGATCAGTTGGTTGGTCAGTCCGTCCGCGAGATAGCTGTTGAAATCCAGCACGGCGGAATGGACCTCGCAGTTATAGGAATACATATTGTTGGCAAAGGCCATGGACTGGGGGCCGATACGGTAGGTTCCCCGGAAACGGGGCGAAATCGTGACGGAATTGTCGCTGGGACCGTTCCAAGCCTTGTCGAAGGTATAGTTATATCGAAGGGCCAGGCGGTGCTGTTCATTGATGTTCCAGTCCAGACGGACGAGCGCCTTTCGGTTCACATTATCGCCAGGGAAATCCGTTGCGGAGCCAGGATCATACCCATAATCGTTTTTCAGGAAATCGCTCACCCGCTGCATATCGCTCAGCAAGGTCCGCGAGATATTCCCGCCAGCCTCTTCTCCGTCGTTGCGGGCCCGATAGGAAATCACCTGCTTCGGTTTATTCTCTTGCTCATAATTAAGGAAGAAGAACAATTTATCTTTCACGATGGGACCGCCGATGGTCGCGCCCCAGACCCATCCATATTCGGGCTTGCGTTCTCCCAAATCCTTGCCGGCCACGATATTACCCCGCATCGACTGGTTGGTGAAATAAGTATAGGCCGTGCCTTGGAAGGTATTGGAACCCGTCTTCGTGACCGCATTGATACCGCCGCCGATGAAGTTGGTCTGACGCACGTCATAGGGCGAAACCACCAACTGGATTTCGTCAATCGCCTCCATAGAGATGGGATTTCCACCGCCGGGAAGATTGGCGGACAAGCCGTAGTTGTTGTTGAAATTGGCGGCATCCACCGTAAAATTGGTCATACGTCCGTCCCCGCCGGCAATGCTCATCCCATTGGCGTAAGGGCTGTACCGAATCATATCCGTGATGCTCCTTTCGATGGTCGGCATATTGTCCATCTGCTTCCGGGTGAAGTTGACAGCGGAACCGGTACGGGCCAGATGCAGTTTGTCGGCCTGCTCCATAATGCTTGCGGCGTCCAGTTCGCTCTGGGAAAGCAAGGCGTCCAGACGGGTGTTTTCGCCCAGAACCAGAGTCAGTCCTTTGAATTCCATTTCGGCGTAGCCGGGCGTGTTGAAAACGACGCGGTAAGGGCCGCCACTTCTCATTCCGGAGATGGTATAATGACCGTTGGAACTGGTAATACTGTAATAATGGGTTCCCGTAGGTTCGTGGACCGCCAAAACCGTTACGCCGGGGACTGGCTGTTGCGAGGGGGTTTCTACAACAAGTCCCGAAAGTTGAGAGGTGGTTATCTGGGCGTATGTCAACGGCAAAACGAGGAGGGAAAATAAGAGAATGAGTATCGATTTTTTCATCATTTTTCCTTTTAAAATGTGTTCTCCCAACAAGCGTTTTCCTCAATCCGGGACGCGAAGTTACGAAAATATCTTGGAATATGCAGATTTTTGTCTACCTTTGCAGCCACAACACGGTGTGGACAGATTTGTCTGCTTGCAACCACTCAAAAAAATGCTAAAATGAAAAAAAATTATCTCTTCACGTCGGAGAGTGTGTCCGAAGGACACCCCGACAAAGTATCGGACCAGATTTCCGATGCCATTCTGGATCAATTCCTTTCCCAAGACAGCGAGGCCAAAGTGGCCTGCGAGACTTTCTGCTCGACCGGACTGGTCGTCGTGGGCGGTGAAGTCAGCAGCGAGGATGCGTATGTGGATATCCAAAGCACGGTGCGCAAGGTCATTGACCGCATCGGATACAACAAGGCCGAGTATATGTTCGACGCGCATTCCTGCGGCATTCTGTCGGCCATTCACGAGCAAAGTCCCGACATCCACCAGGGTGTGGTCCGCAGCAGTGAGGACGAGCAGGGTGCCGGCGACCAGGGAATGATGTTCGGCTATGCTTGCACGGACACGGCCGAATATATGCCCCTCCCCCTCGCCTTGTCGCACAGGACCTTGCAGGTGCTGGCCTGGCTGCGAAAATACACGAACAAGATGCCCTATCTGCGTCCGGATGCCAAGAGCCAGTTCACTATTGAGTATGATGGTGAAAGCGGCCGTCCGGTACGGGTGCATACTGTGGTGGTTTCGACCCAGCACGATGAATTTGACAGCGAAGCAGCGATGCAGCAGAAAATCCGCGAGGATGTGCTCGGGATTGTTTTCCCGTTGGTCAAGAGCGGAATTCCGGCTTCGGAAGGCCACGAGTATGCGCTGGACCCGCTTCCGGCGGAGGTGGCGGCTCTGTTCAAGGGTGACTTTATCCTGCACGTCAATCCGACGGGGAAATTCGTCATCGGCGGGCCGCACGGAGACACCGGTCTGACAGGCCGCAAAATCATTGTGGACACCTACGGCGGCAAAGGCGCGCACGGCGGCGGAGCGTTCTCTGGCAAAGATCCTTCCAAGGTGGACCGAAGCGCAGCGTATGCGGCACGATACATCGCCAAGAACATGGTAGCGGCCGGAGTGGCGCGGGAAATGTTGGTGCAACTCAGTTACGCCATCGGCATCGCTAAACCGGTGAGTATCTTCGTCAATACATACGGGACGGCGGCTTCAGGCTTGGATGACGGCGTGATTGCTGCCAAGATTGGAGAATTATTTGACCTGCGTCCGGCAGCTATCATACGCAAATTCAACCTGAAAATGCCTATTTATGAGCCGACAGCGGCGTATGGGCACGTGGGACGCAAGCCGTTCAAGGCGCCGGTAACGGTGACGCGCGACCTGGGCGATGGCAAGGGGCGCCAGACCTTCCAAACACAGGCCCAATTCTTCGGCTGGGAACTGCTTGATGCCGTGGATGCGATTCGAGTTGCGTTTAAACTGTAGAAACTCCCCTCGCTCCCCCGACGCCTACTCAAGCGTAAAGTGTTATCGCCTGAACATTATCTACTTACAAGAAATGCCCCCTGTCGAAACGAAGGGGGCATTTTCGACAAAGCACTACTATATAGATACTTACATTTTACGGCAAAATTTCTTACTTAGTGCATCTTGGCTTTCACTCGAGGGCGAAAAGTGTATGCTTGCGTGAGGGGGCGATAGGTTCGAGAGGTACGCCCCTCCGGGACTATCCTTCCCGCTGCGCTTCGCTGGCGGGCCCCTTCCGCGGTTAAGGCTTCGCCTTTTCCTCCTTTTCGCTCGGAAGAGGAAACGAGTTCCCTCTTCTCTCGCTCTTGCGTCGGTTCACGGGGCCGCGGACGGCCACGCCTCTCTCACCTTATCATCCCCCTCGCTCCAGCTCATCATACCTTCACTCCCTCGACGCCAGCGCGCTGGGCGTGTCAGGTGTCCCTGAAACGGGACACTTGCAGCGGAAAACCCCTCTAAACGCGCTTGGTGTCCCTGATTCGGGACACCTGAAGCAGCGCTCTAACGCACGAGCATAGGAATGGCATATAAAAAAACACCCCGGCGAAGATGGTTCGTCGGGGTGT
>CACZWF010000082.1 GCA_902784785.1 uncultured Bacteroidia bacterium | reverse complement strand
AGCTATTTTTTTGAAGCAGTTTCAGGCTGCTCAAACCCTGACCAACAGACATAAAAAGAGGGTGACTATCAGCCTTTCGACTTTTTAGTCACCCTCTTGCTCCTTGTGTGGACAAGGCATTTATTTCTTGCAGCCGAAGCGGTAGATGCAGATCTGGGTGTAGCGATTGCCGGGACGGAGGGTGATGTCGCCGAAGTCGGGGTGATTGACGGCATCGGGGAATTGTTGAGTCTCCAACGCCAGGGAACTGCGGAATCCGAGTATCTTGCCGTTCGAGCCCTTTTCCTTTCCTTCGAAGAAGTTGCCACTGTAGAACTGCAGCCCGGGCTGGTCGGTGAGAACTTCAACCCAACGTCCGGAACGGGGATCTTCTACACGGCAGACCAGTTCCACACCTTCTCTTTCTTTGTCGATGCACCAGTTGTGGTCATAGCCGCGGGCATTGCGCAACTGTTCGTTCTCTTCGCCGATGCGTTCTCCGATGAGGTGGGGCTCCCTGAAATCGAAAGGAGTTCCCTCGACCGACGCGATTTCTCCGGTGGGGATGCTCAACGAGTCGATGGGGATGAATTTCGAGGCCTTGATATACATCAGGTAGTCTTCCACACTTCCGTTTCCTTCCCCGCGCAGGCAGAAGAAAGGATGGTTGGAGAAGTTGACCGGCGTGGCCTTGTCCGTGGTTGCGCTGTAGCCGACGCGGAATTCGTTATCATCGGTCAGCGCATAGGTCATCATCATGTCCAGGTTGCCGGGATAGCCTTCCAGCCCGTCGGGATGCAGCAGATGCAGGGTGATGGAACTGTCCGTTGCAGCCACTACGTCCCACACCAGATTGTCCACTCCGGTAAATCCACCGTGCAGCGTGTTTCTGCCATTGTCGTTTTTCGGCGTGTTGTATACAATGCCGTCCACGGTAAAGGAAGCATTCCCGATGCGGTTGGCGACAGGCCCCACGCAGGCTCCCAGGAAACGTTCTTCCGGAGGCGTGATGTAGTCTTGCAGATTGTCGTGACCGACCACGATGTTCACCAATTTCCCTTTCTTGTCCGGGGTGAAAAGAGATACGACCCTTGCACCGAAATTGGTCACTTGCATCTGTATCTCTCCGTTTTTCAGGGTGTAGAGCGAGACGGCTTTCCCATCCACTTCTCCTTGGAATTTGTCAGGGGAGAACAAGGAGGCTTGCGGGCCACAGCAGCCCAGCAGCATCATAGCGGCCAACGTTACGGCCAAGAAAGGTTTCTTCATGGTTGTATAATTTTATTTGACGAGTTTGAGGGCGGCTTCAGCGATGTGAGCGGCGTCGAGTCCGTACAGGGCCATCAATTCAGCGGGGGTGCCGGTCTGTCCGAAGAGGTCTTTGCCGTTGAGGAAACTCAGACGGGTGGGTTGCTTCTCGGCCAGCAGGTAGGCGATGGCGTCTCCCAATCCGCCGACGGCGTTGTGCTCTTCGGCGATGAGGGCCTTGCCGGTCTTCTTGACGGAGGCCAGGATGGTGGCTTCATCAAGCGGTTTGATGGTGGCGATGTCAATGACTTCTGCGCTGACGCCTTGGGCCTCCAGTTGCTCGGCGGCCTGCAGGGCTTCCCATACGAGGTGTCCGGTGGCGAAAATCGTCAGGTCCTTGCCTTCGTTCATCATATAGGCTTTCCCGATGACGAAAGGTTCGTCGGGGTTGGTGAAGTTAGGCACGGCGGGACGGCCGAAACGCAGATAGACAGGGCCGTCGTATTTCGCGGCGGCGAGGGTCGCCTGCATCGTCTGGTTGTAGTCGCAAGGGTTGATAACCACCATTTCGGGCAGGGCGCGCATCAAAGCGATGTCCTCCATCGTCTGGTGGGTGGCTCCGTCTTCGCCGAGGGTGATGCCCGCGTGGGAGGAGGCGATTTTGACATTGGTCTTTCCGTAGGAGACTTCCTGACGGATCTGGTCATAGACACGGCCTGTCACAAATTCGGCGAAGGAGCCGATGAAGGGAATCTTTCCGGCGATGGCCAGTCCGGCGGCGGCTCCGACCATATTGGCCTCCGCAATGCCGCATTGTACGAAACGCTCGGGGAATTCGGCGGCAAAAGCGTCCATTTTCACCGAACCTTTGAGGTCGGCGGTAAGGGCGAACACGCGCTCATCCGCCTTTCCGGCGGCGAGCAGTCCCGCTCCAAAACCGCTGCGGGTATCTTTCTTTCCTGTATCGATATATTTTTTCATAATTGCTGGGTTTTGCTTGCCCGACGGGCAGGGGTTAAAAATCTCCAAGGGTTTCTTCCAATTGGGTCATAGCGGCTTCGCACTGTTCGACGGAAGGGGCTTTGCCGTGCCATTTGCAGGTGCCGGCCATAAAGTCCACGCCGTGGCCCATATCGGTCTTGAACAGAATCATCGTTGGCTTGTCGCCGGCGGAAAGTTTGTCCGCTTGGGCGAACGCGTCAAGGATGGCGTCGAAATCGTGGCCGTCCGCGACGATGGTGTTCCAGCCGAAGGCTTTCCATTTGGCTTCCAAATCACCGCCGCCGCATACGGACTCAACGGTGCCGTCAATCTGCTGGTTGTTCCAGTCGGTCATTCCGATGAGGTTGGAGAGTTTGTGGTGGACCGCAAACTCAGCGCCTTCCCAAATCTGTCCTTCTTCGCTTTCACCGTCTCCGCAGAGCACATAGACTTTGTGGGAGTCTCCGTTAAATTTCTTGGCGAGGGCCAGACCGGCGGCGACCGAAACGCCCTGGCCGAGCGAGCCGGAAGCCTGGGTGATGCCCGGAAGTCCTTTGCGGACGGAAGGGTGGCCTTGCAGGCGGGTTCCCATCTTGCGGAAGGTCGCCAGTTCACTCACGGGGAAGAAGCCGGCGTGAGCGAGGACAGAATAATAGACCGGGGTGAGGTGTCCGGCGGAGAGGATGAATTGGTCCTGTCCCTTGCCGTCACGCGTCCAGCCTTCGGGGCGGATATCGGCTATATTAAAATACAGGGCGGTGAGGATGTCGGTACTCGACAGGGATCCTCCCGGATGGCCCGATTTGGCCCCGGTGACCATGCGGACAATGTCGCGACGCACCTGTGAGGCGATGGATTGAAGCTCTTGTTTGGATTTTTTCATATTGTTTTTGTTTGTTTCTCGAAAAGGTTCCCGAAGGGGTGAACAAATTTACAACGAAAAGTCGGTTTTTCAAAAAGATTTCTTGTGAAATGTATGACTAAATCGTTAAATCTCCGGGGCGGATCCATCCGACTCTTCGTAAGGGCCAGGCAATCAGCGGACAGAGAACGGCGGGCAGCACGATACAGATGAGCAGAAGCCCCGTCCAGTCCATCAGGCCCGGCGTCAGCGCTTGCGCTCCGGCCGACAATGCCGCTGCAGAAGGTTCCATCCAGCCCGTCCATACGCCGATAGGACCGCAGAGGCCGCAGGTACCCATACCCGAGTTCACCGCCGCACCGTTCATTTCCAGATGGAACAGGCAGGTGGCAAGAGGACCGGTTATCACGCTGGTGAGGATGGGCGGAATCCAGATGCGTGGATTGCGGATGATATTGCCCATCTGCAGCATGCTGGTCCCGATGCCCTGGCTCAGCAGGCCACCCCATTTGTTCTCCCGGAAAGACATCGTGGCGAAACCGACCATCTGCGCGCAGCAGCCCGCGAGGGCGGCGCCTCCGGCCAATCCCGTCAGTCCCAGTCCGGCGCAGATGGCGGCGGAGGAAATGGGCAGGGTGAGGGCCATTCCGACCAATACGGCGACCAGAACGCCCATGAGGAAAGGTTGCAGGCGGGTGGCCCACATAATGGCTTCACCGATGGCGGTTGCGGCCGTTCCGATGGGTTGGGCAATCAGGGCAGCAATCAGAATGCCGGCGAGCAGCGTTACCGTAGGGGTTACCAGAATGTCGATGCGGGTTTCTTTGCTGACCAATTTTCCGCATTCGGCCGCCAGAATCGCCACGACATAGACGGCGAAAGGACCGCCGGCTCCGGCCATCGCGTTGGTCGCCCAACCGACAGGAACCAGGGTGAAAAGCACCATAGCGGGGGCCTGGAGCGCGTATCCGATGGCGACGGCCATCGCCGGACCGACCATTGCACAGGCCAGACTGCCCAGGGTGAAGCCTTTGCCGGCGATGGTCACCCATTCTTTGGTGAGAAAACCGATATGCAGCTGGCTGCCGAGGGTGTTGAGGATGGTGCCGATGAGCAGGGTGCAGAAAAGCCCTTGCGCCATCGCACCCATGGCGTCAATGCCGTAGCGCTTGAGCGAAGGGACGACATTTTTTCTTTTCAGAAATTCTTTCATAGGCCCGCATTTTGGTTTGGGAATGCGAAGATACAAAATAAAATTTGCTTTTCTCTCGGTATACTATTATGTTCCGCTTCGCGGCAGTAACGGCTGCGCCTCGGAAAAGCAAATTTTTCATTTGCTTTTCTCTCGGCTTATTCGTAACTTTGTAAACTATGACAAAAGAGGTTCAGTGGAAGAAATTGCCGCAGGGGGATCCCGAAGTGGTCAGCCGGCTCTCATCGGAGCTGGGGATTGATCCCGTACTCGCAATTCTGCTCGTTCAGCGTGGTGTCACGACTTTTGAGCAGGCCCGTGACTTCTTCCGTCCCTCTCTTTCGAAGCTGCACGACCCCTTCCTGATGCAAGATATGGACAAGGCGGTCGCCCGTATGGAACAGGCCTTGCAACGGCAGGAAAAAATTCTGATTTACGGCGATTATGATGTGGATGGAACGACAGCCGTTTCCTTGGTGCTGTCCTTTTTCCAGCGTTATACGTCCAACATCGATTTTTATATCCCGAATCGGTATGATGAGGGATACGGCCTGTCCTACAAAAGTATAGACTGGGCTGCCGAGAGTGGATTCTCCCTCATTGTCACCCTTGATTGCGGCATCAAGGCCATAGAGAAGACGCGTTATGCCGCCTCCAAAGGCATCGACCTGATTATCTGCGACCACCATCTTCCGGACTCCGAGTTGCCGGAGGCGGTCGCCGTGCTCGATCCCAAGCGGGAGGATTGTCATTATCCCTACGACGACCTCAGCGGATGCGGGGTGGGCTTTAAATTTGTGCAGGCCTATGCGCAGTCCCACAATGTTCCTTTTGAAGAAATCAGTCCTTATCTGGATTTGCTGGTTGTGAGTATCGCTTCCGACCTGGTCGGCGTGATGGGGGAGAACCGGATACTGGCCCATTTCGGACTCAAACAACTCAACGAGAACCCGCGCAAAGGCTTGTTGGCGATGATTAACCTGTCCGGGCTGGACCCCAAACATATCAGTATCGACGATATCGTCTTCAAGATTGGTCCTCGTATCAACGCGGCCGGACGTATGGAGTCGGGACGGCTCGCCGTGGAATTGCTGACGGCACAGACGGATGCCGAAGCCATTCGTATTGGGGAGGAAATCAATCAGCGTAACAATGAACGCAAGGCGGCGGACCGGACCATTACGGAAGAGGCCAAGGCTTTGGTGGATTCTTTTGAAGGACCGGTTCCTTCTTTGGAAGTATTGCAGCAGAAGGCATCTTCGGGTATCTGTCTGGCGGGAGAGAATGCGACCATCGTGTACAATCCCGGCTGGCACAAAGGCGTCGTCGGCATCGTAGCCTCCCGTCTGGTCGAAGCGTTCTATCGGCCTACCGTGGTGCTGACGCGTTCCGGTGATTTTGTTACCGGTTCCGCCCGCAGCGTGCACGGGTTTGACTTATACGAAGCGATTGACAGTTGCAGCGATTTGCTGGAGAACTTCGGCGGCCATCTCTATGCGGCCGGTCTGACATTGAAAGAGGAGAACCTTCCAGCGTTCTGTGCGCGGATGGAGGCTTTCATTGCGACCCATGCGACCCAGACGACCCTGACTCCCGTGGTGGATATCGACGCCGACCTTTCCTTCACCGGTATCACCCCCAAGTTCTTCCGCATTCTCAAGCAGTTCCAGCCCTTCGGCCCGGGCAATCTGCTGCCCGTTTTCCGCACGGAGAATGTCTATGATGATGGCAACGGACGTCGCGTCGGGAATGATGGCAACCACCTCAAACTCGAACTTATCGAGGAAACCTCGCCCTACCACCCTATCGCCGCCATCGCCTTCAACCAGTCCGAGTACTTCCAGTATATCAAGGAGGGAAACCCCATCGACGTCTGCTACAGTATCGTCGAAAACTATTACCGAGGCATCGCCAACATCCAGCTCCGCATCCGCGACATCAAAGAGCGCGAAGACGTGATATAGACCAAATAACCAAACGGAATCACGCCAAACAACCAAACAAAATCTCGCCAAATAACCAAACGAAAATTTATCATTTCATTGGTTATCAAATAATCTCGCTCATCAAACGATGTGTAACAGGACACCCATGCAGAGGGACCTGTGGGGCTGGTGCCGTAAACACATCTCCTTTTCAAAGCAGATGTGCGCAACGAAGAGCCATTCTACGGGCCTCTAGCGGCATCCGAATTTACACATCATTTGAGGAACGGTGGTAGATTATTCATTCCGAAATTCTGTCGCTATTGCCACTATTTCGGAAACAAGAATCAATTACTGCGACAACTGTCTCAGTAATTATTTTACGCTCGGGCCTGTTGCCCCCGAAAGGGCGCTCACTTCGTACGAAAACATCCGTTCGCACTTCCTTTCTGGGAGTCTTATCGGTCCTCGCACCGGAGGGAGTGCCCCCCCTCCCTTCCGAGGAGCCTTCGCGTCCCCGGCGTCAGGACAGTAAACTTTTTTCAGGACGACTCAGGGGACGTAAAACGCAAACAGGTAATAATCAGTTGATTATGAGAAATAGCCCCCTTGATTCAACAGGGGGCATTTTTATAATGTATTAATATACATACATTTACACTTTACGGACAGTGATATCCCGTCTCGGCCGAGGATAGTCGAAGGCGGCCGGATAAGGGAGGACGCCAACCGAACGCGTAAAATGCCGGAATGAAGTTCTCCTTGGACGGGCGAGCACGGGCCCGCAAGGGATGTTTCCCGGCGCAGTCCGGACAGGAGATAACTGCCCTTTCCCATCAACACCTCCACATGCGGCGGAGGGCGCGATCCTCAAAAAGGCCCTCCCACTGCGCTACACTTGTGGGCCCCTCTTTTAGATTTGCACCGTGATTTCGATATGGAGTCACGGTGTTCTTTGTTGTATCTTTGACGTCGAGTTGAGAGTGGTGAACTATG
>CACZWF010000081.1 GCA_902784785.1 uncultured Bacteroidia bacterium | reverse complement strand
TAGCACAGCGCTGTTTTTACCCCCTGAAAGGGCGAGAAAGAATGGTACTTTGTGCCATTCCCTCTCGCTTCAAAAAATGAACGTCCCCCGCACGCGCTAGGGGACATCCACAGAGTGTTACTCGATACTATCAATGCAGCCAGCAGCTTCGAGGGCCTCGTAAAGCCTAATCTGGTCCTTGTTGAAAAGAGTGCGCCAGTGTTCCCCGTCATTGGAGACCTCATACCAATTGAGGTCCTCCTTGATCTGAGTGTACATGGTGCCATCCATTTCGAAGGGAACAGGAATCGGAGTGATGCTATCTCCCTTGACAAAAGCACGAATGATAGGACTGACCAGTTTGACGTTTTCACGCGTAATGGCATCTTCAACAAGATCGTCGACAATCTTCTTTTCCATACCGGCGACGAACGTCTGATAGTAAGGCTTGCTCTTTTCGCAAAGTTCTTCGGCTTTTTTAGCCGCGAGGTCCTTGATGGACTTCATGAGGGTTACTTTTTCCATATAGCTAGTAAATTATTGTGAGTAAATAAATCAATGGGCATATTTGCGGATGATGTGGCGGAGGGCTTCTTCAAGCAAGGTCCGCTTGGTCTTCCCCGTTCGAAGCGACAGGTCGGTAAACTGTTTGCTGATGTCTTCTTGGCAGCTGACGTTAATCTGCTTGAGTACCTCACGCGTTTCACCCTTCCGGGGGTGACCTCGGTTAATGTTCTGTGCGTCTCTGAGCCGATTCCGCTGTTCTTCAGGAGATAGAGGAGTCTCTTTGTCGCATGGCCGCTCTGGACCAAGAAATGCATCTACATCTTTCAGGTATCTTTCCGACGTGAAATCTGTCTTATCCATAGGAAATAGAGGTTATGGTTCGTCTATTTGAAAGAGCTGGTCAAAGACTTGCCGATAATCGCAAGCACTAGTCGACCTTGGACGGTATTCTTGGATGAACGAATAATGACGGTTCGATTGCCCAACCTGTGTTGTTCTCCTGATATATGGGAAGAGGACAAAGTCCCCATATTTGTCACAGAGATCGTTGACGGTCTGATTACAGTCAATGAAGTTTTCGTACATAGTCACAAGGATACCCAGGACTCGCAGATTCGGGTTCATCCTCGGGCGCCTCTGTATTCCGTTGATTATAGGCATTAGCTTGTCGACGCCGTCTGAGCCGAACATGGCGGCATTGCAGGTAAGAAGTACATAGTCGCTAGCAATAAGCGAATTGATAACGACTATTTCGGCGGATGGGGGAGTGTCAATGATGATGAAGTCATAGTCTTTCTCGATGGTCTCGAGGGCATCTTTTAGGACATATTCTTTCGGCGTATCGTCAGATAGCCTCGATTCCAACCGGCCTGCTCTCAATCCAGAAGCTATATAGTCGATGTGATGCCCAGCTGTGTCAAGCTTACAAGAAGAGATGTCGTCGTGCATGATTTCATCACCATTGATCAAGATGTCCGGGAGCACCCGCTTCTCAGTCGGGGTGTTCTTGCTTAGAATTTTGGTGGCATTGGCCTGCGGATCAACATCAATAAACAAGACTCGCTTCTCTTTCTTTGCAAGATAGTAGGCCATTTCCAGGGCAGTCTGTGTCTTCGCTGCACCGCCCTTGTGGTTGCCAATCATGATTTTTGTTGCCATATTTGTTTTGGTAGTTATAGAGATTGAAGATATTCGTTATAGTCCTTGAAGCCGGCGAATTCGTCGGAGGCATCAATCGCCTTCGTGCCGCAGCGCTCAACAACTGTCTGCCAGCATTCCCGACCGGCTATGTCGGAGTCGACATAGCCATATACCCTGGAATAGGAGGCCAAAAGAGTAAGAGTTTCGCCGATGTGCGCAACGGAATTGAGGACGATGATGTCCCGGCACCAGCCGTGCAAGTTAACGAAACTCAACGCGTCAAAAATTCCCTCGAAAATAGAGCAGGTCCCGGACTGGCCAGCAGGCACAATAGGGAAAAAGGAGAAACCGCCGGGGCCCACAAAGGCTTTTCCCTTTCCCGGACCGAGGTCAATCGCCCACCGAATGGACCATCCGCCGCGGAAGGTCTGCCAGGCGATGCCGGAGAAGACCTTGCCGCCGGGGGAGTAGGAATATCGCGCGAAACAGACGAACTGCGAGGCAACCGAAATCGGGACCCGGCGGTTTTTCTCGATGTACTTCTCGGCCGGGGAGCCGACGATCGGGAGGATTTCGTGAATCACGCCGGAGCATTGAGGCTGAGTCACGAGACGTTCTCGGTTTTGGGGACGGAAATCCATCCGAGGCGTGGCCGGCGACGGACCATCAATCTGCACGCCGAGGTACTTGCTGGCGACGTAGGCAGCTGCCTTCCGCCAGTCCATAAAGTAGCCGAACCGGACGAGGAGGTCGATGTTCGTGCCGGTCTCGTTGGTCGCGTGGTCACGAAACAACCACTGGCCGTTTCGGTTCGACTTGAAGACGCTGAGAGAGGGAGTCTGCTCGCCACGATACGAGGCGATATATGAGAGGTGATCACGCGCGAGCTCTTTTTCCCGAACGGGACGAATGCCGAAATCCGCAAGGATTGTCGGCAGGGAAACTTCCTTTATAGCTTTGAGTATGTTATTGTCAATCATAATCTTGTATTAAATTATTGCTGCACAAATGCTACTCCTTCTACTCCCCGAATTTTTTTGCGATGGAAAGAAAATGAGGAATTGGGGAGAAAGTGTGGAAACAATAATAAATTGGTATCCAGGTGTTTATAAAAGAATTCCTCAATTCCCCAGTTTTTTTAAGGTTAGTCAATTTTATTGGTATTTGACGTGGTGGTGCAGGCGTCTGAACCAGGTACGAGACCTTCGAGAAAAGTCCGGGTAAAAGTGTAGTACCGCCCGTACGTGCGCCGGCTCGTCTTGTCCATCCAGTCACCATAAAGGTCGTAAGCGAGCTTGTTTGCGGCCCGCGAGACACCCCACACCTTGCAGACGATGCGGTGCGCGTCCCGAATGTCCCGCCCGTGCGCCTTCAGGAGCGCCTGCAGGTCGGAATTGGTGTATTCGAGCTGGTCGACCCCAAAATGGTCCATCGCATCAAGCAGGAATTCTGCCAGGTCCAATTCGACTGTCGGGCGGCATAGACGTTTGATGCGGGCAAGCGCGGGGGTGGCGAGGTCTTCGGGGCGGAACCACATGCGTGTTAGCGCCACCGGGACAGACAGCGGGCGCGAAAGTAACGAAAAGAGAAAAGCCGGGATTTCTCTTTTCATCGCCTCGAGCATCTGCGGATCGTCTTGGGCGATGTGCGGCACCTCGCGCACCCAGTACCGCACCTCTTCCGGATCGATGTATACCGGGTCAACGATGTTGTTGCTGCAGAGCACTATTTTTGCGAAGTTGTCAATTTCGTAGCGGTCTTTTCCCTTAAATTCAATATGCGTCGTTTTCGCCGTCGATAATGCCTTCAGGCGCTCGGAGTCATCTTTTTTGCTTTGCATTGCTTCATCGCACAATATCAACAGTTTACCGGCTCTTTCTGCGTTGAAATTACTGCGCAGCGCTTCATTGGTCACAAATGTTGCATTGCCGCCGAAGACCTCTTTCAAAAAATTCAGGAAAGTAGTTTTGCCCGTTTGGCGCTCCTTGGACACCAGCAGAATGATGGGCAGATTCTGCGTTGGGTGACGATACAGAATCTCAAGATAGTCCAATGCCTGTTCGTACTGAGCGCCGAAGATATGGCGGAGCATCTTCTCGATTGTGGGCCACTCGCCGGCTTTCGGCTTGTGCATAAGCGGGCAGTACATATTGTACTTTCCGCCTACACACTCCTGATAGTGGGTGTGAGAAGGGTAGTTTCCCATCCCGAGATACCGCGGTATGAGTTCTGCATCGCGGGACAGGCCGGCATCGAGCAGGTCGCGCCGCATCTGCGAAGTAGACCAGGGCTGAAGCGCGATGGTCCAGTGACCGCTGGTGTCAAGAGCTGGGTGCCGCAGGTAGAGCGTGCACCCAATCTGCACATAGTTCCGCCAGTCCCCGAAGTTGATAGCCCGATACCCATGCTGCCGAAGAGCTATTTCGCCATCGCCGGCATTCTTTTTAATGGTTTTACGGCGGCGAGGCTGGTTGTGCCCATCACCACAAGGTGGCTCCTGATCTGGGAACCGGCTCACCGATACATCCATCATCTGACGCCCACTTGGCTTCTTGGTAGCGGGTGTATCGGAGGCCACTTCTTCGCTGGCCGGCGAGGGCCGGGGGGCCGGCATTACCTGACCGGCCAGCAGGGGGTTGATACTTTTCATCGAAAAAAAAGTTTTGAAAAAAAATGAAAAGGACCCGAGAGACTTGTCGAATTCGCGAATAAAGCGTATCTTTGCGGTAGATAAAACGTTGGGTCTTCGGGCCCTAAGAATAAGCCTGGGAGTTGCAGCTCCTGGGCTTTTTCAGTCTACTACATCTGCGCGCGCCAGGCGCGCAGGATTTCTGCCCCGGTCCAGAAGCGGCGCCCATTCAGGCGGCGCCGGCCGGCGTGGATCATGCCTTTAGCAGTCCAGCGATTGATAGTGGCGGTCGTCACCCCCAGGATCTCGGCTACCTCGCTGATGCTATACTTTGCGGTGGTTACGATTTTGGGTTCGTCTTGTTTCATTCAGTTGCCTCCAAACTTAACAACATTTGTATTTCAGTTGCAAATATACATACATTTGGCAAAAAAACAAAAAAATGTGGAAAATTATCAATCATGGGCAAAGGAGAAGAGGGCATTCATATGTATCCTCAAAGGACAATTTTTGATCCTCATGTTTCGGGGAACATGTTTTTTTTCCATTTGAAGTTTTGTGAATTCATTTTTTTGTATATTTGCGTTTGCTAGAACACTTGTTGCTTATATACTAATATCAATAAGGAAAGTCTTTTTATATTTATCTATATGCCGAAAATTCAACGCAAATCTCTCATCAATCTGACGGCCTTCCGTCAGCGAAATGGCATTCTCCAGAAAGCGCTGGCTGACTACCTGGGGGTATCGCGCGGATATATTTCTATGGTTGAGAGTGGCAAGTCCACGCTCGCGAAGGAAAGCATTGAGAAGATTTACAATAATCCTTTTCATTGGGATGTCAATGATCTTGTTCCTGCGTTTTCGCGTCTAAATCTCGCAATTGACTATCTCAACATCACAAGAAACGAACGGAGGGCTGCCGAAGGACTTCCACCGGCGTTCTTCTTGACGGGAGGTGGTGATGATGAAATAGAGGCTATTAAATACGGGTACTCGGGTATTCCGGAGTACTTGGTAGACATGTGGTGTTCCGGTGCTCCGGAACTTAACCGAGATTGGCTTCTGATGGGCAAAGGGGAGATGCTAATTGAAGAGAACCAGGACAGCCCTTCCCCAATCGAGGTGTTGCAGAACAAGATTGACAAACTGGAAGCCGAACTGTTGGATTGTAAGGCTCTCATCGAGCAAATGAGTGTATCTCTGCCCGAGAAAGTCGTAGCTGCTCTCCAGGCGATGAGTAATAAGTGAGTAATCCAATTGTTGCTTTGGAAATTGTTATCCTGTAACGAGTTATGAGTTTTGCTTACAGCCTTCTAAGCTGTGGGTCTTGGGTTCGAATCCCAACGGAATCACGAAAAGCGGCTTCTGGAGTTATCAGGGGCCGTTTTTTGTTACTCTTGTATCCCTTCTTGTAGCCCCTAGGCATCCAGACCTTCTACCCACATAATCGCGTCGGGATCACGTATTATTGGCCGCTGGAGAGACACAGGGGCCAATATTGTATAACGTTGCAGCCCCTATTGTGGCCCCTTCCCCTCTGAGTAAGTCATTAAATCACAGTATGTCAAAGCCCCACCAAGGTTGTTTGGGTGGGGCTACAAATATACTACTTTTTCATTGATTTCAGTTTTCTGCCACCAAGATACGTCCACTTACTTTTGGACGATCGAAGCAGCTCCAAAACCTTTTGTGCATCGAATACAATCGTTCTGTTTATTTGGGACGTTGCAGGATCAAGAATCCCTGAGGACTTTATCCGTTTTGCGGTGGATTCACTACAATTAAGGAACTCCTGCAATCCCGTTATACCATATATTATCTGTCTTTCTGAGGGGGAATGCTCTATGGCATCCGCTAATCTACATGTTACTCGTATTAATTCATCTAATTTCTCCTCTATTTTTTGGTTTTGTTCATAAATAGCTTTGAAATACAAAAGAACAGACTCTCGCTTTCTGGACTCAGCCACGGAGTTTTTCCGCCGACGCCACTATGAGCGACGCCTATTTTTTTTCGTTCATTTCAAATCCTCTACCTTCATTGTTTGCTGCTACAACGCCAGTAGCTACCACCAGCGGAGCAAAGTTCAAATTACATCTTTTGTTTTTTATCATAGGCATAAATGCTTTTGGTTATCTCGAATATGCAGACTTTACAGTTCTTTTTATCTCCTCTGCCGTGAAGTCACCGGCGGGGTCAATATAGTATGCAACAAGATAGTCGGACGCCACATCTTCTGGAATACCATCGAGCCGGAAGAAGAAGGCCAGAATGAAGATTGAGCTATTCCTTTGTCCGGGGATGAAGGGGTGATACTCTTCGAATAATGAATGAGTGTCCACAATGGCGTCACGAATTGCTTCCATATCGGTCATCGGTGGCGGGAATGAAGGGTTATACAGTGCATCTTCCGGGATGATAGAGGTAACCGTGGGAGTCTTGGCTGCCGGGGTATATACTGGCAAGATGTCCAGGTCCACGTGATAAGGAGTAGCATTTCTGTTAATATACATCCTCTTGTCCACGGAAAAGAAGCAGGCACGACTGGGATTGGAGCAGCTGGAATCGAACTTAAGGCCAGGACGTGACGTATAGCCCATGATATTTCCCAGATGATGATATAGGTCTGAGTGTCGGCTGGAATCTTGGAGGTCGGTGAGGACAAACACCTTAACGCCTTTCGTCGGTGAGAGCATTGCAGCAAGTGTGTGGGGGAACTGTTTTGCCATCTCTATCACAGCCACTGAATCCGTCGTATCGTCCAGGTCCAGGCAGATTACACCGTTGTACTGGATCAAAGCGGAGTCTGCCCTCTTGGTGAATGTACCAGAGGGGCAAAGGACAGGGAGCAGCATCACCTTCAGTCGATCCTGCTCTGCCGTGGACTTCGCTCCACGGACGGCAGTAATCATTCGTTCTAGTTGCTCCCCTGGGTTCTTCATCTCGTCCAGAACTTCAATCAAGGGGCGTTGGATGGGGTTCTCGGTCTCATATATGCTTGGAAACGTAGAGACCATCAATTGTGATATAACCATTTATTTCTCGATTTTTTACTGCCAATTTTAATCTCATATTTTTTAACTATATACATTAGTGTCCGGTAAAAATTCATAAAAGTTCTTTGAAAATATTGAGAGTTAGGTAATTACAAAGGTTTTTGGAGTCAACCGATTAGAAATTATCTTTG
>CACZWF010000080.1 GCA_902784785.1 uncultured Bacteroidia bacterium | reverse complement strand
GGCCGAGAAGGCCTTTGTGCCCGGTGAAAGCCAGGGCGTCAATGGAGTATTCTTCCATATCAACCGGAAATACGCCGGCGGTCTGGGCGGCGTCGACGATAAAGGCAATCCCGTGCTTCCTGCAGAATTTTCCGGCTTCTTTCAGGGGCATCATGGTGCCGCACACGTTGCTCGCGTGCGTCAGAACCAGGGCCCTGGTATTTTCTTCCAGATACTCCTCCATGGCTTCTGTCAGAAGGCTTCCGTCAGGGCTGCAGGGAATCCTGCTGAAGCTGACGCCGGATGCCTGCAGCTGCACCAGAGGCCGCATGACGGCATTGTGTTCCATGGAGGAGACAAGGACGTGATCCCCCCTGCGCAGAAAACCCCGGAGGATGACGTTCAGGCTTTCGGTCACATTTTTCGTGAAGATTACATTTTTCAGGTCTTCCCCGCGGAAGAGCTCACAGAGCATCCGGCGTGTATCGAAGACCATCTCCTCCGCCCTGTAGGCGTCCCTGTAGCAGCCCCTGTTGATATTGCTGCCGATCCGGGTCATATAATCACCCAGTTTCTCGCGTCCTCCAAAGATGTGGTCGAAGCGGTCATCCCGGAAACCGATGATTCCGTTTTCCTCGATGCAGCAGCCGTAGTATATTTTGCTGATGTTCGCCCACATACTGGCGCAGAGGCACATGTGGCAGGGCTCGCCGGTGGTGTAGAGTTCGCAACCGGTGAGGTCGTAGGTGCCCAGGCGCTTGCTTGCATCGCGTATGGCCTGTATCTCTCCGTGGCAGGTCGCATCGTTGTCCCGCAGGACGCAATTGTGCCCCTGTCCGACCACCTTTCCGTCCTTGACGATCACAGCCCCGAAAGGCCCGCCGTGTCCTTGTGTGATTCCTTCCCTGGCTTCATCAATCGCCAGCTTCATATACTGATTCATAGGGCAGTCTATTTTAGTAGGTAAGGTTGATCCATTCTCTGAAAAATCGGTCTGTGATGCTGTATGTTTTGCTTCGTCCGATATTTTCGTATGTTATCAATTGCTTGTCCAATAGTGCGGACGTGGCGTATTGCACCGAACTCGGTGAGGTTAACGCGTGCGTCTTGACAAAAGCGACGGAAGTCACTTTGGATGCGTTTCCCTCCTTGGCGATGGCTATCAGCACTTCTTTCTGCTGATAATTCAGAAGATTCATGATGGAAGCATAACTATGACTTTTTTCTTCCAAAATGTCTTCCAAAACGAGTCTGACATCTTCGGGTTGTAGCATTTTACCTGTTTCGGCCCGAGAGAAGCAATGATGGAGAAGATTGTGGACAAAGTAAGTATGTCCCTCGAATGTGTCGTATGCCCATTGTGCTGCTTCCAAACTTATCTCCATGCCATTTTCTTTGAACACTCGGAGGGTAAAGTCAGTGTATGACTCTCGGGGAATGGGCCCCAGAAACATCTGTTCGGCGCTGTTGTAGAACGGTTTTGCGGCAGATTGAAACATATTCTCTAAAATATGTCTATTGCTTCCGGCGTATATGAAAATGCAGTTGTTGCATTGTTGGATGTATGTCCGAAGCAGGGCCTCTACATTTTTCTCGGGATATTGGGAAATTTGTTGAAACTCATCAATGGCGAAAATACACGGTTTCCCGGCGTTTTCAAGGTAGGAGAAAATTTCCTCAAGCGTTAGTTCGGGGGAGTGAATGTCCCCCAATTTCACATCGAAGGAGGGTCGACCGGTCGCAGGGTCATATCCGAAACTGCCGGATAAAGAATGGAGAGCCGCAAGAAAATGGTCAAGGGCTGATTTCTCCCGTGACACCAACACACGATAGATTTCCTTGCTCAGTAAAAGCACCATTTCGTGCAAACTGGTAGTAGGAAAGATGTCTGTGTAGAACGTATAGTAATGATCTTTTATGTCAGCTTGCGCGTAAATGTGCCGTATGAGCTGTGTTTTCCCCATACGGCGAGGGGAGGTGAGCAGGATGTGTGCTTTGTTCCGTAGGGTTCGAAGCAACCACTCTGTTTCTCGTTCTCTGTCGCAAAAATATGCTTCGGGAATAGTCCCGGTGATATAAAAAGGATTATCCATAGTCTTATTTTTTGTCAAAGATAACCCGAAAAATTCAATTATACAAATCCTATTATAGAAATTGTATTATAGATTTTCTATAATAGCATCAAAAGTCTCTATAATTTATTGGCCTATAAATAATTCTTCTGTGTGTGGATTATCTGTCAGAGGAGAATTTTAAACCATTCTTTGGGTAGCGAGACATTGGAGAGGGGGAGTGCTTCGCTGAACAGCGGAGCGATTTGCGCATCCGTAAAGCCGGCGATGCCGCAGCCGACGCGGGTGACGAGAAACTGATTTTCCGGGTGGCTCTGGGCGAATTGGATAAATTCATCGACATAAGGCTTGATGGTCGAGACCGGCCCCTGCATCGTCGGAATGGCATAGCAGCGGCCCTGCAATCCGACTCCCTGTCCCCATACAGCGCCGAATTTCTCGAATGCGATCCATGCCGCGCCGCCCATATGCATCCCTTGCAAATTGGACCCAAATACGAAAATCTCATCCTGTGCCAGTTCTGTAATGAACCCAGGCGTGATTCTGTTGTCGATATTTTCCATGGGTGTACTCTTTAAAAGTGAATGTCTGCCAAGCAAAAGCTTTATACTGTCAAATTTACGGGCTTGGCGTCAAAACAGCAAGACTCCATTGATGAAATTCTTCAAGAACTGACTGAGGGAGGGAATGTCGCTTTCTTGAGGAAGGGGACTGTTGCTGGGCATCACGACCTTGGAGGAATCCGGAAACCGAAGGACGGGACTTAGTTTATAGGAGCACAGGTCAAGGGCTTGGGCCCTGTTCATCAGCTGGCCGTAGATTTGCCAGAACTCCTTGCCGTGCGGCGCATTCTTTTTCTTGTTCTTCTCAAATTCCGATGCATGAATATGATGTGCATACTCGTGGATGGCTACTTCGATAAGATCGTGTTTGGCAGCCCACCCCGTATGAAGAACGATTTTGCACGTCTTCCCATAATAAGTCCCCAAACGCCTTTTCGGTTTGTCCTCTTTGAGAACCACCGTAAACGGCACCTTGCACGGATAAATCGCGAGGAGCAGATTCTTGAAGTAATCAGGGTCGTTTATCATCTTTGTTGGCCTTAATTCCGATTCTTGCTACAAAGATAATGAATTCTGTTGCCAAACCTCGGCAGAAATGTTCCGGCAGTTTGTGAAGAAGAGAAAAATCACTGCCACAAAATGGCAAAATTATTTCTTAAATTTGCCGCCGGAAGGCGAGGTTCGCTTGGCGACAGGGCTCGCATTCAGGTTAAACTTTAATTTTAAGGCTATGGCAAAGAATTATTTCGACAGGTACGTCTGGCTGATCAGCACGATTGCCCGGCACGAGTACATCCGTTTCTCGGACATCAACGATGCTTGGACGCGCTCGTCCATCAACGAGAAGCACGAGAATCTTTCTCAGCGCACGTTTTTCAATCACATCGACGCCATCTTGATGGTTTTCGGGATTGAAATCAAGTGCGACCGTTCACGGGGGTACTACATTGCCAACAACGAATACATTGAGAGTGACGGGATGCGTCAATGGCTGCTGGAGTCGCTTTCGCTGAACAATCTGTTGAATGAAGCGAAGGATATGAAGGGGCGTGTTCTGTTCGAGAAAATACCTTCCAGCCAGCGCTGGCTCTCCGTCATCGTGGATGCGATGCGGGACGAGCAGGCGGTCGAAATGACCTATCAGGGCTTTACGAGGCCGGAGCCGCATACCTTTATCGCGCATCCGTGGTGTGTAAAATTGTTCAAAAGAAGATGGTATATGCTGGCCCGGAGCGAAGACTACAAAGAGCCCCGCATTTATGCCCTGGACCGC
Source organism: uncultured Bacteroidia bacterium (assembly GCA_902784785.1). GTDB lineage: Bacteria > Bacteroidota > Bacteroidia > Bacteroidales > UBA932 > Cryptobacteroides. The sequence continues at coordinate 8,976 of CACZWF010000080.1, read as the reverse complement.
ATCCACGAGATTTATCCGGTGGATAAAAAGCTAAAAGTTCCTCATACTTTCAACGCGACGAAGTTTTTTGCGGAATATTTTGGCGTCACCGTGACACCCGGGTGCAAGGTGGAAACCGTGGATGTCCGGGTGGTCGCCGGGCAGGCGAAGTATTTCGAGTCGCTGCCTCTCCACGCCTCCCAGACTAAAATTTCGGAAGACGAGCACTACACGGTATTTCGCTACCACATCGTGCCGACCTACGATTTCAAGCAGGAGTTGCTCAGCCGGGGGCCTGCCGTCGAGGTGCTGGCGCCGGAGGGTTTCCGTAATGAGATTATGGAAGATGTCGCGGCGATGGCGGCTAATTATGGATTGAATCAGTAGGGGAGAGATGCTTGACTTTGCAGCGATAGATTTCGAGACGGCCAACGAGTTTCGTTCCAGTGTGTGCAGTGTGGGAGTAGTCATAGTGCACGGGGGACAGGTGGTGGATTCGTTCTACAGTCTGATTCACCCGGAGCCGGAGTACTACAAATGGTTCTGCCAGGAGGTACACGGTTTGTGCGAGGAAGATACGGACGATGCACCCGTGTTTCCCAAGGTCTGGGCGCAGATTGCTCCCAAAATCGAGGGGCTTCCGCTGGTCGCTCACAACAGTCCGTTCGACGAGTCCTGCCTCAAAGCGATCTTCAAGGTCTATCAGATGGATTATCCGGATTATGTTTTCTATGATACGCTGGCCGTTTCGCGCCTTCATTTCGGATGCCGCCTGCCCAATCACCAGCTTCAGACCGTGGCGGCAGCCTGCGGCTACGATCTCACGAACCACCATCACGCCCTCGCCGACGCCGAGGCCTGCGCCGCCATCGCGATGAAATTGTTGTAAATTTCCTATCTTCGCACTATGGTTGAGTTTATTGCCAATAAAGATTATTTTAGATGGACAATTTGGTCCTTGTGGTTTTTTTAATATACTCAATATGATTGATTTGAAATCTCTTGATGGTTTTTACGATGAGATGTTCAAGGATGTCTCTGATTATCTGCATGCCAAGAATTACTCAGATGAATACATTATGAACCTTCGTTCTTTTAGATCACAAGTTGGTGTAGATTACCCTACAGAAGAACGTAAAGGTCTTGTGTTTTATGGACGAGCAACAAATGGCTGGAATGAAGATGATCACGAGACTCTGAAGGATATATTAACAAGACAGAGATTTAGGCCATTTTTCAATCTGATCTACTGGGTTGGGTGGACATATTATGGCGATAGTTATTATGACAATATCGTTTGGAGTAATATCTGTAAAATTGCTCCTGACGGAGGTAATCCTTCAGACACCCTATGGTGTGTACAGTATCATCATATGGTTGAGATTATAAAAAAAGAGATGGAGATTCTTTCGCCAGCTGATGGGGGTGTGCGAAAGAATGTAAAGCAACCCTTTATACGGATGGCGGTCTTAATGTTATTGTCACTGACAGACCGGAGAGACGCCCGATAGAAGAGCATGCCAATGCAATCACAACATTAATAGAGTCCAAACAATTGAATGAACAATTATAGTTTGATTACAAGAGCTTCTTTTATGAGTGTTGGATACAATGGCTATACTCTTTTCCCCTCGCTGCCGAAGCCTGCGCCGCCATTGCGATGAGGCTGCTATAATGTCAAGGGAACTACTCCTCGTCACCAATCGGACCAGGCACGAGCATCTTGCCTTTTGAGATCTTGATGCCGTAGGCGATATTACGAACTTTTCCTTCCTGGGGAACAAGGATTCCCAGCGCAGAGAGGAACTGTACATCACGGATAGCGGTGTCCGGTGACACCTTGGCCAGTTTGCCCCAGTTCTTTGCGGTCAGCTTGCCGGCATAACCGTCCAGATAGATGTTGAGAACTTTCTTCTGTCGCTCATTGATATCGGCCTGCGAATGATTCTGCCAAAAGATAGCCTTGTCCAGGATGGAAGACAACATCTCCTCAGCACCCTTGATGGCTCGGAGCATACAGTCAAGGTACCACTCTATCCATAAGGTGATGTCCGTACTTCCTTTCTGGCATCGCTCAAGTGTCTCGTTGTACTTCCGCTTCTCTTTATTGATTTGGCGGGATATGCTGAAATACCGCATCGTGGAGTTGTCGGCCTGGCTCAATGCCAAATCGGCAATGGCTCTACTGATGCGGCCATTCCCGTCATCAAAGGGGTGGATGCTCACAAACCAGAAATGCGCTACGGCCGACTTCACATAATCCTTCGGGGTCGATTCTGCGTTGAACCACCCCAGGAATTTGGACATCTCTGCGGGAACCATCTCCGGCTTCGGCGCGCGGTAATGAATCTTCTCACGCCCCAGGGCCCCGGACTGCACATTCATCTCATCAACGCGGTACATCCCCACATTGATGATTTCCATTCCGCTTCTTCCGGTGGGGAACAAGCAGTTGTGCCAGCCGAACAAACGCTCATCCGTAAGGGGCTTTGCGTAATTGTTCACCGCATCCATCATCATCTCCACCACGCCCTCAATATAGTGCGTCGGCTCAGACTCATTGGTGATTCGGATGCCCATTCTGCGGGCCACGGAAGAACGGACCTGGTCCGAATTCAGGACCACGCCCTCAATCTCCGATGATGCCACAATGTCGTGGGTGAGTGCCTCCACGGAAGCCCGTTGCTGGACATCAAAGCCAATAGCCGACAATCTGCCCTCCAGGAAGCCGGCAGCCTTATTCACCTTTGCCAGGTGCTGATCTACCCGGTCTTTATCCCAAGTAAAATGCGGCCAATTCTCTGTCTGATGAATATACATATCCGGTTCAATTTTCTGCAAATATAATCATTTGCGGGAAATAAACCGCAATTTTTGCGGATTATTAGCCGCATGTCGCTTGATGATGTATACAATTCACGGTCGTCAAAGAAATTTTGATTACCGCGCAGAGTGGTGTGAGACTGCGATTTGTGAAGAAAGTTCGTTTCGACAAGGCGTGGATGCTTTTGTGGAAGAATTATCCGAATGATAGATGATGTTGGCCGATTGAATTTTGCGCAACTGTTTTTAGTCGAAAATATACTTTTTTCACTTTTTCTTTCAGTCTGCTACCTTTTGGCAAGGTAACAGACTATTTTTGTGCCAGAAAACAATAACGACAATGGAAAAAGAATTTAAATAATTATCGTTCTTTGCAACGGGGATGCCGCAAGTGTTTGAATGGCCTGCTGATACCGGCAGGTAGAATCCGAAAGGGTTCTGACAATGTTTCCCTCCAAGGCTGTTTCTGCGCTTGCCCCTTCCGAGCTTGGGCTGAACCCTTCTAAACTTCGCTTCGCTACATTTAGTTTAAGTTCACCCCTGCGCCTCCACGGACATACTCGCAACAGCACTGCACGCTGTGCAGTATTTAGAAATAGCGGCATTCCCTGTTGCTTTTATTATAAAAAATGCAACTATTTGAGTCCATAGACAGTTTGTTGTCCGCCGTCAAGATTGCCGCCCCTTTGCTGGCCGGAGTGGCTATCGGTGACATCTCACCCAAAGACCTTCCAAGTTACCGTAACGCTGGAAAAAGAAGGAGAAGTTACCGGCAATTCACCATCCCCAAGCGTTCCGGGGGAGAAAGGCAGATTACGGCTCCCACCGGAAAGATCAAGGCCTTTCAGACTTGTGTGGCCGCGTTTCTTGCAAGAGCCTATATTCCTCTTGATTGTGTGATGGGATTTGTTCCAGATCGCAGCATATGTACTAATGCCGCCTGTCATCTCGGGAATACCCATCTTCTGAATGTGGACCTAAAGGATTTCTTTACCAGTATCGGTGCCCCGAAGGTGGAACATTCCCTTGTGCGGATAGGCGTGGAACCGCTTGCGGCACAATGGGTCTCGACGCTATGCTGCTATCCTTTGCGTACACCGGATGGACGTCTGCTGAATGTGCTTCCGCAGGGCTCTCCGGCCTCTCCCATCCTTTCCAATATCGCCTGTGAGGTGATGGACGCTCGGTTAGAGGGCCTGGCTTCCCGCTTCGGTCTGACCTACACCCGTTATGCCGATGATATGACATTTTCAGGGACATTTAAAGATGTATCGGTGGGGGACAAATTATTTTCTCCGGAAGGGACTTTCTTTCAGGAACTGCTGCGAATCATTGCCGACAATGGTTTTTCCTTGAATGAGAAGAAGACGAGACTGGCGCACCCGGGAGACCGGAAAGAGGTGACAGGGCTGACTGTCGGCGAAAAAGTCAACGTGCCTCGGGCTTTTACAAAGAATCTCAGGGCGGCCATCCATCAAATGGAACACTTCATTCCGGATGATGCCCAACTGCGGCAGGTGTCAGGAAAACTCGCCTATATGAGGATGATCAAGGGGAAAGACGACCCGACCTATCTGAGACTGCGCCGTCGTTTTATCCGGATTGGCTACAAAGTCAAGGTGCACCAGCGATATAAATAAAATTTCCTATCTTCGCATTATGGTTGAGTTTATTGCCAATGAGGCGCATTTCAAGGAGGTGCTGGCGCGCGTGCTGAACGTGCGGCAAAGCCTCTGGATCGGGACGGCCGACATCAAGGATTTGTATGTGGGCGACCGTCCGTTCCTGGGCGTGCTGGCCGACCTGATTGGAAAGGGGAGGGAGGTGCGCCTGATTCACGCGAAGGAGCCGGGGCCGAATTTCCGCGAGGATTTCGACCGCTATCCCATTTTGTTCAAGGGCCTGGAGCACGTTCTCTGTCCGAGGGTTCATTTCAAAATCATTATTTTCGACTATTCCCTGGCCTATATCGGTTCGGCCAATCTGACCGGGGCCGGGCTGGGGATGAAGAGCGCGAACACCCGTAATTTCGAGGCTGGAATCCTGACGGATGAGCCGGCACTGGTGGACGCCGCCATCGAGCAATTCGATTCTGTCTGGGCCGGACTTCGCTGCAAGTCCTGCGCCCGAAAAGCCTATTGTCCTGCACCGATTGCGGGGAAATAATTTTTTTGTAACTTTGAACGGTAATTCTAAAAAACGCTGATATGCCGCAACTTATTTCTTATGGCAGCGAGATGATTCGAATCAGTCCTGCCGGCAACAAAATCGAGTATTCGACCAATCGTGGGGCGAGTTGGAATACGCGCTACATCGGTAGCAGTTGTGGAAATTTTCGTGATTTGATTGAATATGGTGGGAAATTGATTGCTCTTACCGACAGGGGCATCTACTATTCAACGAACAAGGGCGCATCCTGGAATTCCCGTTATACCGGCTCGGCGGCTCAGACCTTCGTTTCTCTGATGGATGCAGGGCGAGAGATTCTGGCCAATACCTTCGACGGACATCTGTATTATTCCACCAACGAAGGTGCCTCCTGGAACCGCCGTCGCTAACTTGAATTAACAATCTAACATTTATAATTATGAGCGCAATGAATGAAAAAAGCCGTGTTGCGGCAGGCATTTTTGCCATCCTGTTGGGTGACCTTGGGGTTCACAAATTTTATATGGGGAAAATCGGAATGGGCATCCTTTATCTGCTTTTCTGCTGGACGGGCATTCCTGCTTTTGTTGGCTTGATCGAGGGTGTCATCTACCTGACAGAGTCCGACGAAAAATTCGCCTCGCGTCTGTAATCCCCTTTACAAAACTAAACTCCCGACTTCTGCTGCAAAGCAAAGGCCGGGAGTTTTTATTTTTTCTTGTTCCCGTATCCGGGTTCGTCCGTGTCGCTTAGGTAACGAGTGCGGGTGGTGGAGATCATATTATATCCGTCAACATTTGTAAGGGCAGATTGAAGAATGTCTAAGTGAAGTGCATTCTCCAATCGGGCGATTGTTTCAATCGTCATATTGGAACTTCCTTTTAACAAGTTGGAGACATATTGCTGTGTGCAACCCAAGCGTTTTGCTAGTTCTGCTTGCGTAACTGATTGTTCTTCCATACTCATCAGAACTCGCAGCGTGATAACGCGCGAATATTTCAGCCAAAACTCGTTATCTCTTCTCCATTGTGCATCTTCACGCCAATGTGAAGGCGTCGGGGAAGAGTGTTCCCTCAGAAAATCAATTGTACTATTCATTTTAACAAAGGTAATAACAATATTTTTATTGTACAATATTTATATTTGGTTTTTGGACATAAAAATAGGAAATCAATGACTTGACTTCCTATCTATTCGTTATACCAGGTGTTTGATGAGGTCTTCGCGGTCGCCGGCGAGGAGGTCGATGACGGGAATTTCAATCATCGTGTAGCAACCGGGAGCCTGGCGCATCGCGGCGCGGGCGCAGCATACGAGCACCTGACCGGTGAGGGCGGGGTTGTTGATCTTCATGTTGAACTCCAGCAACTGGTTGTGGGTCTTGCCGGAAACGCCCTTGCGGACGAGGTTGACACCGTGTCCCACATCGTTGAGGGCATCGACGCTCTCTACCTGCATCACGTGGGTCTCATCATTGACGAAATAAGCATCTGCCTTGATGGCGGCTTCGACCTTGGCGAAATCAGCGCCGGGTTGCAACTCGACATACACCATGCGGCGATGGATGCCGGTGCCCACGGGAATGGTCATACTCAAAGCGTCCTTGACGCCTTCGATGGCGCGGACGGCAACGGAGTGTCCCATCGAACGACCGGGACCGAAATTGGTGTAGCTGATGCCTTTGGGGGCCAGGCCTTCCATCAAGGTGCGCACCACGGAATCACTGCCCGGATCCCAGCCGGCGGAAATCACGCTGACCGCTCCGTTGGCTTTCGCGACGGGGGCGAGGGTGCTGCGAAGGTCGAGGATTTTGGTGTGGATGTCAAAGCTGTCCACCGTGCTGATACCCATAGCCAGGTACTTGAGCGCGTTTTCCTCCACTTTGCGGGACGGGGTGGCGAGGATGGCTACGTCCACTTTTCCGAGTTCTTTGATGTCGGAAACGACTTTGTACTTTTGCAATTCAGGAAATCCTTCCGAACTGGCGTTGCGGCGGACGATACCCGCGCATTCCATGTCTTCTGCAGCCTCCAGGGCTTCCAGGGCGAACTGGCCCACATTGCCATAACCGACGATGGCGACTTTGATTTTTTCCATATATTAGTTGTACTTTGGTTTCTGTGAAATGTTGGAAGTATCTTCTAACATACGGGACACAAAAGTAGAAAAAATCTCGTAATTATGAAAGAGAGAAATGAATTTATTGTATTTTTGCAAAAGAATTTTGAATTATGAATGGCAGGCAAGGGCTTGATTGTCAGTAAGTTGCCAAAAATGACCTACTGATTTTGAGGTAGGTCGTTTTGGGTAATTGGTTGATTGGCAAGTGTTTAAGTGCTGCCTGTAAAATTGAAAAACTATATGATAAAGAAAATTGCGATTGTCGTAGCCCTGGAGCCCGAGCGTGACCTTTTGCTGGGCGTGCTGGAGGGAATGCAGGAAGAAAAGTCTGATCTGGGGAAAAGTTTTTACCGGGGCCGTGTCGGACGGTTGGAGGTCATTGTCGTGCAGAGCGGCATCGGCAAGGTCAATGCCGCCATCAGTGCCAGCGAATTGATTTCCCGCTATCATCCCGACGCCGTGATTAACTCTGGTGTGGCCGGGGGATGCGGCAAGCGCCTCAAACCTTTGGACGTGGTGGCGGCGAAAAAATGTGCCTATCACGACGTTTGGTGTATGGAGCCCAACGCTTACGGACAGGTGCAAGGCTGTCCGCTCTATTACGAGGCTGATGCCAAACTGCTCAATCTCGCTGTTCAATTCGGGGCTACTCCCGTGATGCTTTGCACCGGCGATATCTTTGTGGAAAAGGAAAATGTGCCGGCGATTCTCGGGCATTTCCCGGATTGCGAGGTGGTGGATATGGAAAGCGCCGCCATTGCGCAGGTCTGCTACATCAAGAAAACGCCGTTCCTCTCTCTGCGTGTCATCAGCGACAGCGCGGACAGCGAGGATAATCTCGGACAGTACGTCAATTTCTGGGACGAAGCTCCCAAAGCCACCTTCCGCGTCGTCCGCGGCCTGCTCGCGTCTTTGGGATAGGGTCAACCTGACCCAGCCCAACTCAACTCGCTTAAAGTGAGCAACCTGCTCAAGCCGGTTTTGCGCCGGTTGACCGTTTGGAATGCAAAGTGTAATTATCTGATTATCTGTTGTTTATGGAAAATGGCCCCTGCCGACAAGGAGGGGTGTTTTTATAAGTTTCTAATAGTCAATTACTTGTGCTTTCGCTACCGGAAATGCCAGGTCCAACTCCGTGCCCGCAAAGCCTCCGTCGCTGTCAGCACCCAACTCGTCCGGGAATTGCAGGATATGGGCGTCAAAGCTACGCTGAAAGTCTGATCGGGCGGCCGGCGCTCGGGCCTGTTGCTCCTGAAAGGGCGCTCACTCCATAAAAAATGTCCGTTCGCACTTCCTTTCGGGAGCATTTTCGGCCCTCGCACCGGAGGATGTGCCTGGTCCCCATCGCGTAGGGGGGACTGGACACACTTTTCCGGGGTTTTCGTGCCCGGTCCCTATTAGAAAGGGTGGACCGGCCACGCTGAAGGTCCCTTTGTCCGGGGAGGGGCCCACGAAGTGGGAGGGCCTTTTTGAGGGTCGCGCCCTCTGCCCGTGCGCGGGGTCTTGTTGTAATATGCAATATGCAAGGCATTTGTTGGTTAGCCAGCAGAAGTAATCTCCTGTCCGGGCTGCGCCGGGCAACATCCCTTGCGGGCCCGTGCTCGCCCGTCCAAGGATAACTTCCTTCCGGCATTTTACGCGATCGGTTGGCGTCCTCCTTTTTCCGGCCAGCTTCAACTATCATTGGGACGGCATTTTTTATTGTAAAGTATAAATATTTGTTTATTAGTATTTTATAAGAAATGCCCCCTCTCAAATCGGAAGGGGTATTTCTTGTAAATGGCTGATAGTCATAAGTTTGTATTTTACGCCAGACAGGAAGCGTGCGGGAGCGTTGAGGGAGCGGAGGTAAAAGAATTGCGTGATCCCTTTTTTCGGGTCACGCAAACTTTTTGCCTCCGCGTG
>CACZWF010000079.1:3236-21060 GCA_902784785.1 uncultured Bacteroidia bacterium | reverse complement strand
CGATGGCCAAGGATAACAAGCTCATCGGTGAGTTCCACCTCGACGGCATTGCGCCCGCTCCCCGTGGCATTCCTCAGATTGAGGTGACCTTCGATATCGACGCCAACGGTATCTTGAATGTGTCCGCCACCGACAAGGCGACCGGCAAAGCCCAGAACATCCGTATCGAAGCCTCCTCCGGTCTGTCCGACGCCGAAATCCAGCGGATGCGGGACGAGGCCAAGGCCAACGAAGCGGCTGACAAGGCTGAGAAAGAGCGCATCGACAAGATTAACAGCGGCGATGCGATGGTCTTCCAGACCGAGAAGAACCTCAAGGAGTATGGCGACAAGATTCCTGCCGAGAAGAAGGCGGCCATCGAGAGTGCCTGTGCCGAACTGAAGAAGGCGGTCGAAGCCAAGGATGTTGCTGGCATCGACAAGTACAATGCCGAATTGGAAGCGGCCTGGCACGCAGCCTCTGAAGATATGGCCAAGGCGGCGCAGGGCGGAGCCCAGGGTGGCCCTCAGGGCGGTCCCGAAGGCGGCAACCCGTTCGGAGGACAGAATCCTTTCGGCGGCCAGGGCGGTCCGTTCGGCGGTAACGGCGGCGGAAACGGTGGCAATGATGCTCCCGACGAACAATAAAAAAAGAGGTCTTTGGACCTCTTTTTTTATTGTTCGTATGAGCCTGCGGCTCACGAACTTTTAATCCCCCGTCGCTGCGCGACTGCCCCCAGGGGCATGCCGCTTGGCTGAAAGCCTTCGCGGGCGGCTCTGCCGCTACGCCTTCGACGTCTTATTATTTATAAGGGTAAGTAAATAAATTTGTTTTTCTCTCGGCTTGCTCGTATATTTGCAGATAATCCGCACTAGCTAAAACAAATAGGATATGAAAAAACTAACTCTTCTTCTTGTTGCGCTCTTTCTGGGAGCTTTCGGGGCTTCTGCGCAGACGGCGGCGCAGGTCTCCAAAGTCATCAATGCGGATTACAACCGCAATTCCCTTTCGCTGATTTATCTCTTGAAAGGGGACCAGTATGACAATCAAATCGAGAATATTGCGTTGAGTCAGGCGGTGGGCGAAAAGTTCGACGCCAATAACATCGCTGTCAAGACCATCCGTACCCAGGTCAGCCGTGATAAGAGTGTCAGCGACGAGGAAGTAGCGGCGTTGCTTGCCCAGAAGCAGGTGGGGAAACGGATTGTTGCCTTCGTCTTCAACCGCAAAAAGAGCGGGAAGATGGATGACGAACTGCTCAAATCCAGGGGCGTGTACAATGCCAAGGCGCAGGATATAGCCGACGCCACCAGCACCCAGGTGGGTATGTATGCCATCCAGGCTTCCGGAAGCAAACTTTTGCAGCGGAGTTATGTGATGGTCGTGGACTATGCCGTGGAATATGTTCCGGCTAAGCAGACGGAAAACGGCAAGCAGGACGAATATTGGAAGGTCCATTCGGTGGCCTATGTCTACAAGGTGGATATTACCGATGCCGTTCTGGCGGATTTCTATGAGAAATGCTGGATCTACAGCGATGACAGCGATGAAGTCAAGGCGGCCAAGAAAGCGGCCTGGGACAACTACGATTTTGCTTTGAAGCGCGTAGCCGCGACGGTCAAGACCACCAGCGTCAATGCGACCAGCAAGATTCCTTCCGCGATGTCTTCCTCCTATTCTTCTTTGGTGGAATCCTTGGAGAAGAGCATCGACGACTGGCAGGTCAAGGCGACCATCTGCGACGTGCACCCGCTCCGTTCCAAGATCGGAACCAAGGAGGGTATCCGCAATGGCGACCGCTATCAGGTTTGGGGCTACGTCGCGGACGAGCGCGGTAATGTGAGTTCCAAGAAGACGGGTTATGTCCGTGCCACGAAGATTGCCAACAACGCCGGCAAGACGGCCGCGCAGAAATCCGAACCTTCCGAGTTCTACCAGGTGGGCGGGTACGGTACCGTGGAGGACGGACAGGTGCTCCAGCAGAGCCGCGACACGCGTTTGAGCATCTATCCTTATTATAAATACAGCCTCAGCCACATGACCGATTTCAATATCGGCCTGGACTATCTGCTTTCCATCAATACGGCGGGTATGTGCCAATACCTGTTCCTGAATTTCGGTTTTGATTTCGGCTCGCTGGGCGTATTCAAAAAAGCGGATTACGCTTCTCCCTATGCGCTGGACGGGAAGCCCATCACCGATTTCTTCTTTGTCAATGTTTCCTTCGGCTATGGCTTCGGCCTGCACCTCAGCCGTTATGTGGAATTTACCCCCTACGTGGCGGTCGGTATGGACAACGTGAGTTCTTCCCAGTTGGAAAAATACTTCAAAGATGACGAGGCCAAGAAGAAAAAATTGTTTACGGATTCCACGGGCTGGTTCGGCGATGTGGGTCTTCGTTTGAACTTCCTGCCTTATCCTTTCCAGATTTTCGGCATTGTCGATTACAGTTTCTTGTTCTTGAAGGGAAGTGTTTACAATGATGTGAATAATTCGATGGGCGACCGTCAGCACAAGAGCGGTCTGAACTTCGGAGGTGGTATAAGATATTGTTTCTAATCGTATGAAAAAGTTAATTCTTTTGACAGTGGTCTTGCTGATGGCCACGGCGGCCGTTCTCAACGGCAAGAAAAACGAACGCAAAGAGTCGTTCAAGAGTTGGGAAAATTATGAAATCACGACCCTCAAGGTCGGAACGCCCGGCACCAAGTATGTCAAAGTGTGGGCTTTCGCCAAGAAAGAGGACGATGCCATTATGCAGGCCAAGAAGAACGCCGTGCATGCCTGCATTTTCCGGGGGCTGCCTGCCAATACGGCGGAAGGCGCCAATGCGACGCCCGCGCTGGTGCGCGACAACAGCGTTTTGGAGAATAACCTGGACTATTTCGAGAAATTCTTCGCCCCCGGAGGAGATTGGCTGGCCTATATCAATGTCACTTCCGACGGCGGCAAACCTTCCGGTCCGGACAAACTGAAAGTGAAGGGCGGCTATAAAATCGCCCTGCGCGTCCAGGTGATGTACGACAACCTGAAGAAGAAATTGGAAGATGACGGAATCATCCGTTCCCTTAACAGTGGATTTTAAGTTATGAAAAAGATTATTTGTACCCTTTTCTTGGGCTTGATGTTGTCCGCGCCCGCTTTTTCCCAGGCGAAAAAGCCGGTGATTATGGTGCAGCCCAGCGACGCCTGGTGTGAGCGCAACGGTTGTGTGACAACCTACGATGATATGGGGAAGAAGGTCTCCATGCCGGATTACCAGGCGGCGATGAAGAATGAAGATATGCGTGCCGTCGTTTCGACGATGGCGGACTTTATGGCGGAGAACGGCTTCCCCCTCAAGTCTCTGGAGCAGGAACTGAAGAAGATTCAGACCAGTTCCGCCGAGTTGTCCGTGCTGACCAGCAAGGATTCCGGCGCCCAGATTTCGGAAAGTCCCCTCGACCGCCTGCGTCGTACGGCCAAGCCCGACATTATCCTCGATATGGATTTTACGGTTCGCCGCAACGGTCCTAATAAGCAGGTTTCCTTCAACCTGACGGCCGTCGATGCCTATACGTCCACCATCATCTCGGGCAATGTGGGGACCGGTTCCACCGCCAACGCCCCGATGAATGTCTTGCTGACGGAAGCAGTGCTGAGTTTCAAGGACAATTTCCTGAAAGGGCTTCAGAACCACTTCGATGATATGTTCGCGAACGGCCGCGAGGTGACCGTCGCTCTCTATCGTTTCGACAGTTCCCCCGTTGATTTCGAGACCGAATTCAATTACAACGGCCAGGATGCCGAGTTGTCGGAAATCATAGACTTGTGGTTCTCGGAGAATGCGGTGCAAGGCCGGTATGGCTCCCCGGAAAAGACCGAGAATATGATGAAGTTTACCCAGGTGCGCATTCCGCTGTTCAAGGAAGGTCTGAACGGCAAGCCGAGGGCCATCGATGCCGCCGGTTTTGCCAATGACTTGGTTCGCTTCTTGAAAAAAGAGCCTTATAACCTGGTGGTCAAATCCGTTCCCAAAGGTTTGGGCGAAGTCTGGTTGGTAATAGGAGAAAAATAAGATGAAAACGCTGTGTAAAAGTATCTGGGCGCTTGCCCTCTGCCTGTTCGCGGGCTTATCTGCCGCCGCGCAGTCGGACAATGTCAGTCCCGGGAAGGTCGGTTTCACCCCGATGTTCGTCAAGACCTACGCCTTTCTGCCCCAGGCGGCCGTCGATTTGATGGAGCAGAAATTGATGCAGGTGGCCATGCGCAATGGCGTCGCATCCTATTCGGGGCGTTACGTCTTGACGGCCAAAGTGGCGGAAGAAGACAGTCAGGCCACGGCTACAACCCCTGTCCAGTATGTCAAGAAACTTTCTGTCCAGTTCGTGGCCTACGATATGGAAACCAAAGCGGTGGTCGGCGAGACCACGGTGTCCGTCACGGGCGTGGACAAGACTCCTGAGCGCGCCACGATGGCCGCGCTGCGTCGCATCCAGCCCAAAACTGCCAAGATGACCTCCTTTATCCAAAATGCCTCCAAGGCCATTGTCGATGCGTTCAACCGCAACTTGGAAAGCATCTTGAAGAAGGCGGAATATCTGGCCAATCACGGCCAGTATGACGAGGCCCTGGCTTCTTTGGCAGCCATTCCGCAAAGCGTCGACCGCTATGATGACGTGCTGGCTACGGCAGAGAAAATTTGCGCCGCCAAGGCGGCTGCGGACGGGAGCAAACCCCTGTCCGCCCAGGAAGGGATGACTGCGGCGCAGGCCGTTGAAATGGCCGGTGACGAGCAGGTAACCCGTTTGGTCGAATGGGAAAAATGGTTAGACGAGAACAAATGAGAAAATCGTTGAAAATACTTGCCCTCCTGTGTGTGATGCTGCTTTGCATGCCGTCACTGGCGCACGGGAAAAAGAAACCGGTGAAAGAACCGGCCCCCGAATGGACGCATAGCAGTGTCCCCGGATATGTTATTTCGTCCGCCGTCGGCGGCGATGAGCAGGATGCCAAAGACCGTTGTTTCCGCAATATCCAGTCGGAAATCCTCAATTCCGTTGCTGTCAACATTTCTTCCACCTCCACTTTTACCTCCGAGTCTTATTCGGAAGGGGATGTGACCACCACCCGGCAGGCGTTTCAAGACAATATCAAGACCGTGGCGGCCCGTCTGCCTTTCCTGACAGGCCTGACCACCGCCAATGCGGATGTCTGGATGGAACAGGTCGACGGCGGCTGGCGCTGCTTTATGAAATATCCTTTTTCCCGTTTTGACCAGGAGCGGCTGGTGGAGCAGTTCTTGGCCTACGACAAGGAGAAATGCGAGCAACTGGATTCCTTGAAAAAGACGCTGGTGACCTTCACCAACATCGACAAGATTTCTGCCTATATTGCGGATATTGAGACCCTGAAAACCTACTTCTTTGATGAGACGCGCCAGGCGGATGCCGAAGGGCTGAAACGCCAGTTCCGCGAGGCGGCGGATCGCGTCGCTGTCACGCCTGTAAGCAACGAACCGGGGCTGTTCGTCTATCATTTGACGCTGGATGGCCGGAATATGACTTCCTCGCTGGTTCCGGTGACCCGTTGCGATACGGTGGATGACATTGAGTTCAAAGATGGAGGAAACGGGCTGTACAACCTGGTGTATTCCACCCAGTATTGCCTGCCTACCGACCCGAACAATATCACGATGTCCTACAATTTCAAGTATAAAAGACTCAAATATATTATTCACTTTAATTTATCAAAACAATGAAAAAAATCCTTTTCCTTGCTGCCGTCATTTTGACCGTAGCCGCTTGCGGCGCTTCCAAGAAGGCCGCTCCGACCCAGTATGAATACCAGGAGGTCAATGTGCCCCTTTCTGAGGCCCAGTACAAGAGCGATGTATCTTCCTGGCGCGCTGTCCAGAATGGCAAGAGCACCGATTTCAAGAAGATTGCCGTGCAGAATGCTCGCACTGAACTGGCTTCCACCGTTCAGGGAACCATCCGTGCTGTGATTGAGAACTACGCCCGCAACACCATCAATGGGGATGCCAATGAGGCGATGAGCCAGTATCAGGAACTTTCCCGCACCGTGGTGGACCAGAAACTCGCCGGCTCCGGCGTCGTGGCTGAAAAAGTGCTGAAAGATGGCAACCAGTATATGTATTTCGTCTGCGTCGAGATGTCCAAGGACGCGATGAAGGAAGAACTCGCCAACCAACTGGCACAGAAGAAGATTCTCGATGTCGACTTCAACCGCGCCCAGTTCGAGAAGATTTACAACGAGGAAATGGCCAAATTCGAGGCTTCCCGTTAATCTTCTGCCGAAAAGTTTCCTATAAAGAGGGGGCCGGCTCAAAAAGCCGACCTCTTTTTTATTTGCTTTTGTCAAATGTTCCCCGTACCTTTTAGGAGATTGCAACTAATTATTTATCACCTATGAGGAAATTTAGTTTACTTTTGGCATTGATGGCCTTGCTCGCCGGGTCGAGTGCCGCGTTTGCCGCGCCCCGTAACAACCTGATGGAGGTCCGGCGGCTTTCGAACTGGAATCCTGAATACTTGACCGTCACTTGGTCGGGCTGCATCTGCTATTCGAAGGACAGTCAGAAAACGGTGGATTATATCCTCTCGTTGATTGACGTGCCCACCCGGGCAGACAAAAGCCGTTTTTTCGAGCCTACCGACGGTAATATTTATAACGGTTCTTATGTGGTCAGTGTAGACGGCCGGGATGCCAAGAACTGGCGTGCCGACGATTTCTACGATGCGATGGGTTCACCCCGCCGGCATACGCTGGTGCTGGGCCATCCCTACCGGGAAGGGACTTACGAGGTCGTGTTTGACGGCACTTATCCCGTGTGGATGCAGGCGCAGGGTTTCCATCCCTTGACCTGCAAGTGGGAGTCCATTAGCAACAGCAAGCCCTCCGAGCGTTTCAAGATTCGTCAGGACAACAGCAAAGATTGGTCAAAGTTCAAGACCTTCGACTGGTATATCTCCACCAACGATGTGCTGGCCGACAAGGACTTGCTGGAAAAGATAGACAGGAATTTCCGCAATGCCGGAATGAAACGCGACGAAATCAATCCCGATATTGTTTTCACCCTGTCCAAAGATGCCAATCAGAGCATTGATTATACCTATGTTCCCAAGACGGAGCAGCAGGTGATGACGGGCTCCGAATCCAAGGCCATTTATGGCTGGAAGGGCAGTTATCTGGGCTCGGTTACCTCTAATAATTACCAGACCGTTACTTCCGGAGGTTATACCCAGAAGACGACCGTTACCAAGGCCTATCTGGAAGTTACCATTATGGAAGCCTCCCGTCTGGGAGAAAAAGTTGCTCCGGTCATTTGGCAGATGAAATACAACTACACGGAGGACACGGCCGCCGATGTCGACAAACTCTATGAGACCGCCATCACCTGGGTGGACCATCCGATCAACGATATGCGCAAGAAGATGAAATCCAAGTCGGCGGGCTGGTATTTCTATAATGAGTTGACGGCAGTCAATTTCGGTATCATTCTCAACGGAAACGCGGAAGTAATCGGTCTGGACAAGGCTTCCGACCTGGTCAAGAAGTCCGGTATAAAGAAGGGCGATGTCATTACCGACTCTGATTTTACCTATCACAAACCGATGTCTTCGGGCAAGAAAGGAACCTATAGCGGCAAGTTGACGGTTAATCGTCACGGCCATACGGAGGAACTGACTTTCTCCGGCTGCCGCCCTGCTAATCTGTTGCAAGATATTGAATATCACGCCGCTTATACTGATTTTGAATGATTGAGACTATGAAAAAGATATTGCTTACCCTTTCCCTTCTTGGCTGCTTGGTGGCAAGCGCCTCAGCCCAGGGACTTTATCAGTTGTACGATAGTTTCGACAACGAACAGCACATAGACAAGACGGCCGATTACCTGACCTTGCCGCAAGGGATGAATATCGCTGTGCTATTCACGAATACGCCTTTTATCAACAGGGGTGCGAATGCGGAACTCGCGACGCAGGCCGGGGTGCTTCCTGCCACGATGGTGGGTACGCTCACCCAGAGTTATGGCTATTCGATTACCTCCGATTATATCCAGCCCATCTGGGGCCCCTTCGGCATTACTTTCAACTGGATGGATATGACGATGACTTTCGGAAAGTGGGATACTGATAAACTGAAGACGGGTGTGCCGTCCGAGGCGACGGGTGACGCGATGATGTTCAGTTGGGGTATCGGCATTATGCCGACCTTCGGCGTGAATTTCGGCAATGCCTCTCTCCGCATTTATGGCGGTATCAAAGGCTATCTTACCTTCTTCGACGGACCGAACGGATATCCGCTTAATTCCTCGAATGAGAAAAAGCGCTCGTCTATCGCCAGTTTCGCTTTTGCCAATTTCGTAGCCGGCGCCGACCTGCTGGTCACCAAGCACTTCGGTTTCCGCTTTACCTATCAGTGGGGATGGTCCAACCGGATGAAGGATACTTTCTATAATCCCGAGAAAAGTATCTATGCCGATTACAACGGCCTGGGTATCACAGATAGAAGTGTCTACAACCCCCGCTACGACTTCCTGTCCGCAGGTATCTTGATCAACTTCGACTTCTAGGAGTCTGCCTCAGAATAAGTAAAGTCCGACCGTATTTTTCTCAAATTTTTTATTACCTTTGCGGTGCGTGCGCGAGCACGCACCTTTTTAGTATGAATGCCTATATTAAATGAAGTAAGTATGAAACCTACGAAACACAGTTTCAAATATTGGCAATGGAGAGTTATCATCTGCTCGATGATTGGCTATTCGATGTTTTATTTTGTGCGGAAGAACTTCTCCTTTGC
The DNA here is from genome assembly GCA_902784785.1 of uncultured Bacteroidia bacterium. GTDB lineage: Bacteria > Bacteroidota > Bacteroidia > Bacteroidales > UBA932 > Cryptobacteroides. Next base: position 12,276 of record CACZWF010000079.1, on the reverse strand, counting down.
CATACCGATGCTTCAGGAAGTCTACCCGGAAATTACGAAGGCGCAGTTCGGTGCCATCATTTCTGCCGGAGGCATCATCTATGGCATCTCCAAGTTGATTAACGGTGTGATTGGCGACCGTACCAACGCCCGCTGGCACCTGGTGTTGGGCTTGGGGGTTTGCGTACTGGCCAATTTTATCTTCGGCTTTACCGACAGACTAACCACTTGGATTACCGGTGCGTCTTCCGGCCCCGATTTCGTAGGCGGCTTTATGACGATTATGGCGGTGCTTTACATTCTCAACCAGATTTTCCAGGGCTGCGGCTTCGCTCCGTGCAATCACCTGATGGTCAACTGGGTCCCTCCGCACGAACTGGCCACCAAGATGAGCATCTGGAACACCTCGCACAGCATCGGGGCTTTCGTCGCTGCCGTCATCTGCGGCTATCTGACCAGTTGGCAACTGTGTTTCTGGGTGCCCGCCTGCATCTCGCTGGTCGGTGTATTCTTCATCATCGCGACGTTGCGCGACACGCCTTCCTCCGTCGGCCTGCCGGAATTGCCCAAGGTGGAAGGGGAGTTGGACGAGCAGGAGGGAAAAGACCCCAAGGCCTGGCGGAAATTCCTGCTGCATAAAGTATTCCTCAATCCCGTAATCTGGATTCTTGCCTTGACCGACCTGTTTGTGTATGTGGTGCGTTTCGCCATCCTTGACTGGGGACCGTCGATGTTGCAGGAAATGGGACTGAGCAAGGCCCTGTCCGGCTGGACGGTTGCTATATTTGAGGTGGCCGGATGCCTGGGGATGATTTTTGCCGGTTTTGTCTCTGATAAATTGTTCAAGAGCCGTTCCCAGCGTGTCTGTGCCATTGAGATGGTGCTGGTCACTCTTTGTCTGGTCGCCTTGCACTTTATCCAGGACCTACATTCTCCCGTACTTTTCCTGATTGTTTTGGCCCTGGCCGGCTTCTTCCTTTATGGCCCGCAGGCCCTGCTGGGAGTAGTCGCCTCCAATGAGGTATCCAAGAAAGCCGCTTCTTCCGCGGTGGGTATTATCGGTTTTATGAGTTATCTGAGCACTTTGCTGACCGGATATCCACTGGGCAAGTTCGCCGATACTTTCGGCTGGCATCCCATCTTCATCCTGATGGCTGGCGTTGCCGTTATCGGTTGTATTATGATTGCCACGCTGTGGAACCTCAAAGACCGCAGCCGCATTCAAGACAGACCTTCTTCCGAGAACTGTTGAGGACGACGTTTTCGGCGATTTCGCGCAGACGTTTGGCCACGGGAGCATCCACAAAGCAATCGGCGGCGTTTTCATCCAAGGGAACGCCGAACAACAGCAGGTAATTGACACAGGATTTGAGGTACATCCCGTTGCGGTTGGCGTGGTGATTGTCGCTGATGTAGAGGGAAAAGCCCTCTTTACGGGCCTGGCGGAAGGCTTCGTTGATGGGAGACAGCCGGGCTCCTATTGAATGGGCTACCTCGATAGCCCCCGCTTTTAAGTCCGCATCAAACGTGTCAAGGTCCGTGTAGGTATAGTCGCCTGCCGTAGGATATTTGGTATAGGACCAAGTGTTTTCCAAGACCAATCGGGCCTTCGGGGATTTGGCCAAAATCTGGTTCGCCAATTCTTGGGTATGCTGAATGATGCTGTCTGCTCGCGTCCTTATCCATCTCGCGTGTTGCACGGTCTGGTCCTGCAGGAAGGCATAGTCATAGCCGCCCTGTCGGATGTAGTCCTGGGCGATTTCCAAATAAGTGTGGTCGCGCAGATACTGTCCGCCCAGGGTGTGGTTGCGTACTTTGAGAAGGTGTCCCTGCGAGCGGGCGAGTTCCTTCAGGATATAGGGTGAGGAACGATAATAGGTGAAAGAGTTGCCGATGGTCAGCAGCGAGAGGGTGTCCTTGACCGGGTAATCCGTGTAAGTTGCGACGGCGCAGGTCAGGTAACTCCCATAACCCAGGCAGACCTTCTGGTCGTTGTTCCCCTCCAACGGCTTTCCTCCGTTGTTGATGTTCCCTACGACGCGCAGGCGCATTTTCAAATCTTTTCCCTCCATTCCTTCCGACACGGTGAAAGATTGTGTGAACAATATGGTGATGGCGCCATGCTCTCCGGGGTTCCCCTTGACAAAATGCTTGATGTAGGTGGAATAGCGGGTGCCGGGGTCGTCGGAAGCCGTCAACAAGTCTTCCTCTACGCTTTTCCATTTTCCTTCGTCAAAATATTCAAAAAGAAAATACTTGGGGGTATTGTATCCGTTGGGCCGCAGCGTAATAGCGAAATCTACGGAAGAACCGGCGGGCAACGTGACATCCGGGACGGTAAGTACGATGGCGTCGTCCTTCTTCATCCCTTGGATGGAGGGATATTTGCCGCCTTCATTGACGGCGCCTGCCCCTTCCGTACAGAGGAAGGCTTTGTGTGCGTAATCCCCCTGGGTGGCGAACAGACGATTGTTTTCCGTCCACGTGAGCGATTGAAGCGAATCCATTTGGGTGGGAATATCCCAAATAGTCGATGTGCGTTCCCGACCGCAGACCGGGAGCGTTCCAAGGAAAGCGATCATCGCCAACAGCAGTGTCAATTTTTTCATATAATCAATAGTTGTCGAGGTTCATCCGGGTGAGGATGTCCATGTGGACATAATGGTCGCGGCGCTTGGGAGCACGGCGGGAAATGACGCTCTCGGCAAAGTCTGTCAGGAGCAGTTTGGACTGTTCCGGGATGTGGCGTGTGACCAGTACGTTGACATAGCCTCTTTCCAGGCACTTTAGATTGTGTTTCAATTCATCGAAACCCACGACAATTCGCTCTGGGTCCGGATGCTCTCGCAGGTATTGTTCCAGCAGGAAAATACGGGAGTTCGTCATGCAGATGTGCTTGATGCCCGGGTGTGCTGCGAAGAACTTTTCCAGTGTCTTTTGGGTCGAGCAACTGTCTTTGGGGTCGATGAAAACGGTGTGGACCGTGGAGTCCGGAAAATGCTCATTGATGTAGTCCGTAAATCCGTGCCGCCGGGGGCGGTTCGGGTCCGCCCGTTGGGATGAGTCACGCAACAGACGTACGAGTGCAATTTCTTTCGGGGGGAAACGTAAGGAAAGCAGCCAGGCACCCAGTTCGCCGCTCTTGTACGGGTCGACACCATAGTATAGCGCATAATGCGTCTCGTCAATCTTGTTGTCGATGAACGCATAAGGCAGCCCCAGTTCGTCCAATTGTTGCGAAAAAAGCGTTACCTCATCCCGGAAGACCGCATTCATGATGATGCCGCAGGGCTTGTCGTCCAAGGCTGCGTTACTCTCTGCCAGAAATGATTTGACATCCGTCTGGTCGTAGAAATGCAAGCGAAGACGGACACCCCGTTCGGACAGCAGGGCGGCCGCTTCTAGGAATCCGTTGTTGATTTCTCCCCAATACTCTCCCTCGTTAAATTGCGGAATGATACAAGAAAAGAGATACTCTTTCTTTCTTGCCAGACGCGAAGCATTGCTGTTCGGCTTATATTGCAACTCTTCCACCGCGCGCAGTACCTTCTGGCGGCTCTGCTCGCTGACCCGTCCACGCTGATAGAGCACGCGGTCCACGGTTCCTCTCGATACGCCGGCCCTCTCTGCCACATCATAAACGGTGGGTATGGGGTGATTGCTATTTTGCATGGTATCTTATTATAAGAATACAATGCAAAGTTAACTTATTTTCAAAAAAATTCTTGTTGTAATAAAAAATTTTTATACCTTTGCAGAAATTGCGTGCACGTGCACGCTAATAAAAGCGAAAGAAAACTAACTTATTATTAAATTGTAATACAATGAAAATTTCGATTTTGGGAGCAGGTATGATGGGCTCCGCTTTAGCATTTCCCGCAGCGGAAAACGGTCACGATGTGCATATTATTGGCACTTGTCTGGATGATGGGATTATTGACGGGTATATCAAGACCGGCAAGCACGAGAAATTCTGCCGGCCCTTCCCTGCGAATGTTCACTTCCACTATTTCAAGGATTGGAAAGAGGCGGTGAAAGGTTCCGCCTTTGTCATCGGCGGTGTTTCTTCCTTCGGTGTGGACTGGTTCCTGGAGGAAATCCTGACCCAACTCGATCCCAAAATCCCCGTGCTGTCCGTGACCAAGGGCTTACGTGCGACCGAAGACGGTTCGCTGATGTCCTATCCCGGTTATTGGATCGGTGAGTTGGCCAAACGCGGCATCCACCGCGACATCTGCGCCATCGGCGGTCCTTGCACCTCCTACGAACTGGTCTTCATGGACCCGACCGAGGTGGGCTTCTGCGGTAAGGACAACGCGGCCCTCAAGATGATGAAAGAGGCGATGCAGCGTCCCTACTATCATATTTCCCTGACCAACGATGTGATGGGACTCGAGAGCGCCGTGGCGTTGAAGAACGCCTATGCCATGGCGGTTACCCTGGCCGTGGGCCTGAATATCCGCTGGCACGGCGAGGACGAGCCTCAGCACTACAACTCCCAGGCGGGTACCTTCACCCAGGCTGTCCGTGAGACGCATATGCTGATGCAGATGCAGGGCGGTTCCTTCGAGAGCGAGTGCATTGGACTCGGTGACCTGTATGTGACCATTTTCTCCGGTCGTACCCGCCGCTGCGGAAGTGACCGAAGCCCTCGCCGGCATCACGCTGGAGAGCCTCGTGATCACCCGTGTGATGGGACAGGCCATCCGCCGCAAGGCCGAACTCGGTCTGGTGGACCTCAAGAATTTCCCGCTGCTGATGCACATTGCCGAGATTCTTGACAAGGGTAAAGCGGACGCCGACCTTCCTTGGGAAGCCTTCACCTACGAACACCTGGCCTAAGCAGCCGCCCGAACAGTGTTGAAAGGTCTGTTACCTTATATATAAGTATATGATCAAACGTCTTACAATCATTCTTCTTGTCTTTCTGTCAGGTCTCACTCTTTCCGCTCAGAATGCGCGCTTTCTGGGTCCCCTGCAAGGGATGAACCACAGGCAAAAGGGGTATTCCTATCAAGGAATGGATATTTACGGAGACTGGTTGGTCAGTTGCCAGAACAAAGGTATCGCGACCATCTATAAACTTTCTGATGATGGTTTTGCTAAAGTGAGCCAGTTTAACCTGGCCACTTTCAGCAAAGTCAATCACGCGAATGTCATCTCTTTTGGCGTAGAGAAATTCGATGCAACCGACCCTCTCCCGGTGCTCTATGTGAGCCAAAGTCACAAGAAGCCTTACGAAGGACGCAAGGACCTTCTATTTGCCGAGCGGATTCTGCCCGACATGACGGGTTCCACTTTGCTTCAGACGATTTTCTACGATGACAAGAACAATGATTTCGGTTATGCGCTTCAGTGGGTCATCGACCCGAAAACCCAGATGCTTTACGGCTATGGCAATACCATCAACAACAATGATCCTGCCAACCGCCATCGCATCATCAAGTTTCGTCTTCCGAAACTTTCCGAAGGGGAACAGGTCGTGCTCAAGAGCGAGGAAGCATTGGAAAATTATCTGATTGAGGACGTATCCGGCTTTAGTTTTAATCCCATCGGACAGGGCTTGTACATTTTGGATGATATGTTGTATATGCCTACCGGCCTCGGTAAAGAAGACGCGCTTTCCATCCTCTATGTGTGGGACCTGAAGAATAAGACGATGAAAGAAATCAACCTGCAGTCTTGTACGACCGGCGAACTGGAGGATATGTCCAGTTACAAAGGGCATTTCTACATTCAGGGCCAGGATGGACTCTTTGTACTTACTGACGAAAATTGAACATGAAAAAGTTGTCAATAACCTTATTGTCCCTTATTCTTGCTTTCGCGGATGTTTTCGCTGCGGCCGGGCCTGTGGTGTCCGGTGTGGTGAAGGATGCGGCGGGAGAGCCTTTGATTGGGGTAGGAGTCGTCTTGAAAGGAACGGTCAATGGTACGGTGACGGACATAGACGGGGCGTTCTCGCTCGAAGTCCCTTCCGATGCGGTTTTGACCTTTTCCTTTATCGGATTTGTGTCCAAAGATGTTCCTGTAGAGGGGCGTAGTGTCCTGAATGTTACGCTTGAAGAGGATACACAGCGTCTGGAAGAGGTCGTTGTCGTGGGTTACGGCTCGATGAAGAAACGAGATCTGGTCGGTGCGGTGGATGCCGTGGGTTCCGAAGTGATCGGGAACCGTGCCAATTCCAACCTTGCGCGTTCGCTGCAGGGCGAAGTGGCCGGTTTGAATATTACGATTACCGACAGCAAGCCCTCGCACGGTGGTTCTTATAATGTCCGCGGAGCCAGTTCCATCGGTGCCGGCGGTTCCAGCCTGGTTTTGATTGATGGTGTTGAGGGGAATCTCTCCATGGTCAATCCACAGGATGTGGAAAGCGTCTCCGTTCTCAAGGACGCATCCTCTACGGCGGTTTACGGTGCGCGGGGTGCTTTCGGCGTCATTCTGGTAACGACCAAGCAAGCCGGGAAAGGCGATCCTATCGTCAATTACAGCGGTTCATACAGCATCAACCGTCGTACGGTGATTCCCGATGCTATCACGGACTCCCAACAATGGCTGGATTGGTGGATTGCCTGCTACAATGGTTATTACAACGGTTCCAAGGCTTTGCTGGACAATATTGACAACAAGGCACCCTATTCGCAGGCCATTTACGACGAGATTGTCCGGCGCAAATCCGATCCGACCTTGGGTAAGGTAGAAGAAAGTTATGATGTGCCGAGCTTTGGCTGGGCGTATTACGACAACCACGACTGGTTCAAGGAATTCTACCGGGATTGCCACTCCTCTACGGAGCACAATATTTCCGTCAGTGGGGGGGGGAGCAATATTGCAGATTATTATGTCTCGGGTAGATTCTATGATTCCCAGGGTGTTTTCCGCGTAGGAAACGAAAATTACAAGAAATACAACCTTCGTGCAAAGGGGGCGCTGAAAATCCGTCCCTGGCTCAAGTTGACCAACAATGCGAGCCTGTCCATCGACAACAACTACGTACCCCGCTCCCAGACCGGCCAGAGCGTTCAGCGTTTTATGCAGCACGCCCTCGCTCCGATGGTTCCGTTGCGAAATCCGGATGGGACTTGGACGCCGGCTGCTGCGGAATCCGGCTATGCCGCGATGTACGAAGGCAACAACTACATCAAAGATGATTATCTCTATCTGCGCGACAAACTCGACTTGGATATCGACATCGTCCCGGAAGTGCTGAAGTTGCAGGCCGACTATTCCTACAACTATACCGGACGCAAGCGTCATATCGTGCAGAATCCGGTGACCTATTCCAAGAGTCCCGGCGAAATACTGGTCTCGTCGGTTACACCGGCGGCCTTCCTCCGTCTGACAGACTACGACACCCGTTATCAGGCCGTCAATGCGTATGCCACTTATACGCCCAAACTCGGTGAAGATCATCGTCTGTCCGTATTGGCCGGCTATAACCAGGAATGGTGTAACTATTCGACGACGACCTCCAATCGCCTCGATTTCATTTCCGAAAAGCCTTCTTTCTCTCTCATGGACGGAGAAGCCTCCATCACCAGCGGAGGGTACGAATGGGCTTATGTCGGATTCTTTGCCAGGGTCAATTATTCTTGGAAGGGCCGTTATCTGATTGAAGCCAGTGGCCGTTATGATGGGAGTTCCAAGTTTCCCACCCAAAGCCGTTGGGGCTTTTTCCCGTCAGCGTCTCTGGGATGGAGAATCTCGGAGGAGCCTTGGATGGGCTGGAGCCGCAGTGTACTGGATAATTTCAAATTGCGGGCTTCTGCCGGAGCGATGGGTAACGGCAATGTCTCACCGTATAAGTATACCTCCGAAATGACGGTCACCAAGGCGGACGATATCGTCATTGCCGGGACCTTACCTTCCTACACATCCGTCGCATCTCTGGTACCTCTTTCATTGACCTGGGAGAAGGCAGCCACCTATGATGTAGGACTGGATCTTGATTTGTTCCGCAACCGCCTGTCCGCTTCGTTCGACTACTATGTTCGCATTACTTCTGATATGTATACGGACGGAGCGTCCCTGCCTCCGGTCTTCGGCGGTTCTGTACCCAAAGGAAACAACGCGGAGATGAGAACCAATGGTTGGGAACTTTCCATCCAATGGAAAGATCAGTTCCAACTGTTGGGCAGTCCTTTCTCTTACAGTGTGAAAGGAACTCTGTGGGACAGCATGTCCACCATTACGAAGTATTTGGGTAACGACCAGCGGAGTCTGGGAACGGTGGCCCATCTGGTGGACAATATGGGTCAGCCCGAATACTATGTGGGTATGCAACTCGGAGAAATGTGGGGCTATACGGTGACGGGATTGTTCAAAGACTGGCAGGATGTCTACAATTCCGCGACCCAGAATTACAAGCAGGCGTCCGACTTGGTCACCCGTCCGGGACAGGTGAAATTCGCCGACTTGGACGACAATGGTACGATCGATTACAACAACCTAACCCTGAACGACCACGGCGATTTGAGCATTATCGGTAACAGTACACCCCGCTATCGTTTCGGAATCAATCTGTCCGCCAGTTGGTATGGCGTCGGCCTGTCCATCTTCCTGCAAGGAGTGGGCAAGCGCGATTGGTATCCGGGAAAAGATTGCGGCTATTTCTGGGGCAAGTATTCCCGTCCGTTCTTCTATTTCATTCCCAGCATTCATGCGCAGAACAATCCCACGGTTGCGCAGATGAGCGAGGACGGTTCGGAATGTCTCAACTATGATACCGCCTATTGGCCCCGTCTGACGACCTACATTGCCAACAATTCCAATGACAAGCAGACAATCATGAATATGCCCAATACGCGATATATGCAGAATGCCGCTTACCTTCGGGTGAAAAACATTCAGTTGGATTACTCCTTCCCGGAGCATATCTGCAAAGCCATCCGTATGAGGGCGCTGAAAGTCTATGTGAACGCCGAGAACCTTTTTACCTTTACGCCGCTTCACAAATGGGCGCCGAACTTGGATCCGGAAGGCATCGACGGAGGCGACTCGGACTTTTCTGCCAGCGGACTCAACGGCAACTCATACCCTATTTTCAAGACCATCACCCATC
>CACZWF010000079.1:0-3203 GCA_902784785.1 uncultured Bacteroidia bacterium | reverse complement strand
CAAGGAGGATACGATGATGAAAAAGTATATTGTAGTTTTTCTCTTTCTGAGCCTGACGGCCACTTCTTGTGCGGGTTTTCTGAACAAGGAGAACCCCAATGCCATCGAGAGTGAGTTTTTCTTCGAAAATGAAAACTCACTGATCCTGTATACCAATGGTCTGATTCGTTCTTATGCGACGGAGATCTTGGATTTCATCAACGGAGACAGATATGCGGACACCCACTCTTGGGATGGAGAAAATCTTTTCTATACCGATCGTTATTCGGTCTCCAATTCAACCAGTTGGAGTTGGTCTTCCTTACGCTCCATCAATTATTATTTGGAGAATATGCGCAAGGCCAAGGCCGAAAGCGAAGTCTTAGACCATTACGAGGGTGTGGGGCGCTTTTTCAGGGCGATGTTCTATTTCCGCCGTATGAAGACGTATGGGGCCCTGCCTTGGTATGACCATGTCATCGATCCCAACTCGACGGCCGATCTCTACAAGACCCGGAACTCCCGTTCGGAGATATGCCGTCACATACTCGAAGATTTGAATTACGCGTGCGAGCATTGTTCGTCGGACGAAGCCTATTTTGTCCGCTCAACATTGATCCATAAATATGTAGCCCTGGCCGTGAAAGCCCGCTTCTGTCTGTATGAGGGAACTTGGCGTAAATACCATTCCGTGGATTTGTCAACGGGTCTGCCCTGGACGACGGAAGAACGGGAAGAAGGGACGATGTACTTGCGCGAATGTGTCGCGGCCTGTGAGGCCATTATGGATTCCCGCCGTTACCAGTTGGTAGATGTCGTGTCCAATCGACGCACCCAGTACCGTGCGATGTTCACGGCAGCGGATGGCTGTGCCGATTACACGGACGAGTGGATTTGGGCCCGGGATTATGACGAAGGATATCAGGTCAACAACCAATCCTACTCCATCAACGACTATATGATCAATGCGCAGCATGCGTCTTATGCCTTCAACAGGGATTTTATCTTTACCTATCTGATGCTGGATGGCACTCCCTTTACGTCCCGTTATTCCGGAACGGACTATTACAATGCTACCTTCTCGGAGGAGTGCGACGGACGCGACTATCGTCTGGAGCAGACCATCCGGACGCCGGGTTTCACCCGCAACGGGGGAAAGACCCATTACGCACCCGACCTTGTATTCTCAAAGACGGGCTATCAACCCATCAAATATCTGACGGACGAGATCAAGGATCAGATTAATGATGCGACTTATACGGATGTCCCGCTGATTCGTTATGCGGAAATTCTCCTCTCCTATGCGGAAGCGAAGGCGGAGTTGGGTGAGTGTACCAAAGCGGTATGGGACAAGACGGTCGCTTTGACCCGGGCCAGAAGTGGGGTCAAGAGTATCTATCCGACTGCGGCAGATCCTTATATGAAAGCCTATTTCAACAATACGGTTACCGATCCGGTCATCTTGGAGATCCGCCGGGAGCGTGGTACGGAATTCCCGATGGAAAATCTTCGGCAGGATGACATCCGTCGCTGGCATATGGGCGCCTTGCTGGTCAAGCAAAAGACAGGAATCTACATCCCGGCTCTGGAGAAAGCGCTGGACCTGGATGAAGATGGCATCACGGATAATTTTGTGTCCTCAAAGGTGACGGAAAAGGCGGGTTTGCGCGTGTTGACCGTCAACTATAACGGCTCGTCCCTGTCGGGAGCCGGACATGTCCTGTCCGAAGGGAACAAAGGATATATCAGGGTAGCAACCTATATCCAACAAGGTTATACTTGGTCGGAAAAGAAGTATCTCTATCCCATTCCGGCTCCGGACATTACGCTCAATGCCGATTTGGGACAGAATTATGGATGGTAAAAATGATGAACATGAAAGTACGAATTCGCATATTGGCCGCTTTTGCCCTGATGTTTTGTATCCTGGCATGTAAAAAGACGGCAGATATCTTCCAGCGGGATACAGACTCGGTGAAAGCCTCCGGTCTGGCGCAGGATGTACGCCATTATCTGCTTTGCAACGGCGCTTGGTCGTCGGAGAGCGAAGCGGACTGGATTTCTATCGTGCCGGAGAGCGGCAACGGGAATGGCGTGGATTATCAGCCTTACTACATTCATGTGAAATACAATGCGACCATGGCCTCCAGAACAGGTGTTTTTTATTTGATACACAATGGGCTGCGTTGTCCTGTCCGGGTGACGCAAGAGCCTGTGGAGTTTGTATATGGAACGCCTTATGTCCGGGGTTCTCTCATTAAAGATACACCTGCCGCGATGAAGATACTCGTTCCTTATTCCGGAGCGTCTTCAGAGGTGAGCGTGCCTTTCTCTGCGACGCTTTCCGGTGCGGGGGCTCCCGGCCTGCGTGTGGACGAGCAGTACATCCAAATGCAGGACGGAGAAGGAGTAGCCGAAGTGGCCATTTCCGGGACTCCCACCTCTTCCGGTACGCTTTGGCTGGATGTATGTGCCAACGCAAAACAGATAGGACGGGTCAAAACGCTTGTTGCCGCGGACGCCAATCCGGTAGGACTGCCTAGTGGGTGGAATTTCTATGCCTTGGGCTATACCAACGCCACAAGGACCGCTTTGCAGCAGAGTCCCGAAGGACAGGCTTGGATCCAATCCCCTCATCAAATCGCTCCCACTTCCGGCACTAATACGGACGCGTATCTCACGGCGGTTGTCACCAGTGCGTCTGCCGACTGGACTTTCAATCCGGGTATCCAAATCAACGGCATGTTGCAGGGTGATTATTGGCTCGCAGAGATTCCGGTGCAGAATTTTATCGATGGCATACGCATCAATGTCGAAGCGGGACTGGGAGGCGCCGGGAAGAGCGTTGGATTCTATCTGTTGGAGTACTCTGCGGATGGTGTCAACTGGACCGTGGCGGATGGCGCACAGGATTGCAGCCGGGGAACGGATGTGTTCCAGGCCCATTGGTGGAATACGGCGGCTTCCATTGCCTCGCCGGGTCGTGTCACATACGATAAGAGTACGGATGACACCTACCATAAATATACCATCGCCTTATATGGCATCGACAGCAACAAATTGTATTTGAGGCTCCGGGCCCTGAAATATTGTGCGACACAAGGTTCGACAACCGTCGTCAAGGCGGGCTGGACGGACTTGAAGGGGCTGGAAGTTTCGTTGGCTCAATAATAATAGGAGTATACCCATGATGAAGATTTTCAAACTGATTTTTGCCGTTTTCT
>CACZWF010000078.1 GCA_902784785.1 uncultured Bacteroidia bacterium | reverse complement strand
CCCGCGTCAAAGGAATCGCCGTGATGATTTCTACGGGCTATCTGATTTCGGATGCGCTTCGGGCAATCGGGCGTAAGGATGTCTGTGTGGGCGGTTATGATATCACCGAAGGCAACGCCCGCTGCGTGCGCGAAAACACCCTTACCTTTGTTATCGACCAGCATCCGGTCCGCCAGGGCTTTTCAGGAGTTGAAGCTCTGCTGCATTATCTGATGTATGGAAGACTGGAGGAGGAACGTTATTCCAACATCCCCATCGATGTCGTGTTCAAAGAGAATATCGACACCTTTAATATTATTTGATCGGTTTGTTTTCCAGACAAGCGATTCCCATACTTTCTATAATTTTACGCAGTCGAAGTGCAGAACGCTTTTGACGGTCATCGACTCGTCTTCGGCCGTGAGGTAGCTGACACTGTATTTTTTTCCGCCTTTCTCGACATTCACCACGACGTGCCCGCCGTCGTAGGACTCCTTGGCGACATCCTTCATCCAATCGGCGTCCCCGTCCTTGGCCCGCCGCTGCGCCGGCATGATGGTCGGACAGATGATGCGCTCGCCCGGGTAGAGGCTGCGGTCGGCGAGGATTTCCATGCAGTCCGGCAAGTTGTGCAACTGGTCCCAGACGCAGCTGACATAGACTTGTGAACGGAGGGCGGAGACCAGTTTCTTGCTCATCGAATGGTGCCCGTGGTGGTTGAGTTTCGCCACGTGGGCGCTTCCGCAAACCGCCGCGATATCGTCTTCGATGAAGCGCGGGGTCCCGTCCGGGTCTTTGAAACGGGCCGAGAAGTCACCAGCCGTGTAGAAACGGAAATCGCCGTAAGTGAAAATCATTCCGAGACTCATCGCGTTCTCGTTTTTGGTCGTCTTGCCCACGGCGTGCCGGGCGGCGAACAGGTCGGTGAGGTGCCCGTTCTCGTCGGCGATGTAGCCGTTTCCGCAGATGTTGCGGACGGAGAAATGGGGATATTTCCCGGGATTCTTCAACTGGACAATCTGGTCGGTCGCTCCGAGGCGGAATTTTTCAATGGAGAGGCCCCGGTGCTTTTCCATATAACGGTAGAAGCGGCTCATGTGCTCTACCGTATCCGGGTCGGCCCACTGAAGGGTTGCGTCCTTGTCCGGATAGATGCGGTCGATGGCCCGTTTGAAATTCAGGGTCTCCGCCGCCTGGCTGAACCCGCTGAGCGCGTATTCCTCTCCGTCGCGGATGATTTTCTCGGCATAGAATTTATCGCTGCCGGCGTGGTCGTTGTGGTAGTGCGTGAGCAGCATATAATCGACATCCGTGATGGCGGGGTTGACGCGTGTGACATAACGGGCGATCCATTCTCCGGCGTGTCGGTCCGGGTTGGGAAGGACCGGTACGGCTTTCTCGCCACGAGCCAGCGCATCGAAGTCGCCGCAGTCAAGCAGCATCGTCGTCCCGTCGGGGAAAATCAGGAACATCGATTCGGCAACGCCTGTGTAAATAAAATGGATTTGGAATTCTCCTTCCTTCCAGCCTTGCCAGATTTTACCGGACCGGGGGTCTTGCTGACCACGGGCATAAGCCTCTTTCCAATCGCCCAGCATCAAGGCGGCGCCCGAAATCAGGGCTGATTTGAGGAAATCTCTTCTATCCATTGTCGTCTGCGTTTATTTGCGCTTGTGTTCTTTCTTATTAGCTGTTTTTCTTGTCCTGGAGCTGCTTGTCCTGGAACTGCTTGTCCTGGAACTGCTTGTCCTGGAGCCATTAGACTGAGAGCCGCCCCTTTTGGCCACGCCGCTCTTTGATGAGTCACTTCTCTTGCCAGCACCCCTTTGGGCTATGCCGGACGCTTTGCTTCCGCCGGTCTTGCGGGAGGCTCTTGATGTTGCGGATCCGCCTCTCTTGGATTCTCCGCTGAAAATATTGGGGTCAGCCTTTTTGTTCGGGTCGGGAATCAACTCGTAGTCCAGCAGTTTCTGTTCGAGCGAAGTGCTCTTGACCCGGACGCGGACTTCCTCGCCCAGATAGTAGGTCTGCCGGGTGCGTCGTCCGACCAGGCGGTAGTTTTCTTCATCGAAATCGAAAAAATCCGTGGTGATTTCCCGCAGGGGAACCATACCTTCGATCTTGGTCGGCTCCACCTCGACATACATTCCCCAGTCGGTGATTCCGGACACGTGGCCGACAAATTCCTCTCCGATGCGCTCGGACATATATTCCACGAGTTTATATTTGACGCTGGCGCGTTCCGCGTCGGCGGCCACCTGCTCCCGGTCGGAACAATGCTTGCAGAGTTGCTCGTAGCTCTCTTTCGAGGCCGATGCGCCCCCGCCCAGGTACAGCGTCAGCAGGCGGTGTACCATCATGTCGGGATAGCGTCGGATGGGGGAGGTGAAATGGGTGTAATAAGGGAAAGCCAGGCTGTAGTGCCCGATGTTGTCGGTCGAATAAATGGCTTTGGCCATCGAGCGCAGGGCAATCATTTCCAGGGCGTTGATCTCCGGCTTGCCTACGGCTTCGTTGAACAGTTCCTTCAGCGAAGAGGCGATTTCCTTACCGGAGTTGGTCGGGCCCATCTTGTAGCCGAAATTGCGCGCGAAATTGCGCAGACTGTCAATTTTGAAGACATTGGGCTCGTCGTGGATACGATAGACGAAGGTCTTTTGCGCACCGGCGGGCAGTTTCTCCCCGGCTCCTTTGCCGACAAATTCCGCCACGGTCTTGTTGGCCAGCAGCATGAACTCTTCGATAAGCCAGTTGGCTTCTTTGCTGAATTTCTGGTAGATTTCCACCGGACGGCCTTTCTCGTCCACCCGCACTTTCATTTCGGGGCGGTTGAAGTCGATGGAACCGGCTGCGAAGCGTTTCTTGCGGATGATGGTGGCCAGTTTGTGGAGAGCCAGTACCGCCTGTCCGATCGGCTCGGGAACCCCGCCGAGGGTCGCGTCTCCGCTGTCGATGATAGCTTGGGCGCCCTCGTAGTCGAAACGCCAGTCGGAGTCGATGATGGTGCGGACGATGCGCGAGGCTGCTATTTTCGCTTCGGGGGTGAGTTCGAGCACCACGGAGAAGGTGAGTTTCTCTTCGTGGGGACGCAGGGAGCACAGTTTGTTGGAGAGCTTCTCTGGAAGCATAGGGACGGTCCGGTCCACCAGATAGACGGAGGTGCCTCTTTCGCGGGCTTCTTCATCCACGGCGGAACCGACCTTGACATAATGGGTCACATCCGCGATATGGACGCCGACTTCGTAGTTCCCGTTTTTCAGAATTTTGAACGAAAGGGCGTCGTCGAAGTCCTTGGCGTCGGACGGGTCGATGGTGAAAGTCAAGGTCTTGCGGAAGTCTTCACGGCCTTTCAAATCTTTGTCGGTGATGACTTCGCTGATGCTGTCGGCGGCTTTGGCGACGGCCGGCTCGAAACGGTAGGGGAGGTTGAATTCCGCCAGGATGGCGTGCATCTCCGTGTTGTTCTCGCCGGGCATGCCCAGCACATCGGTCAGGTGACCGGAGGGACAGGGGTCGCCGCGTTTCCAGAAATCGACGACCACACCCACTTTTTCGCCTTTGCGGGCGATGAGTTCGGCGCCGTCTTCGTCATAAATCTTATAGAGGCGGTATTTGTCGCTGTCTTCGGGAATGATGCTGCCGGGGCGGTCTGCTCCGACGGTGATTTCAATGTCGTAGGGCATATTCTTGCCTTGCATCAGCACCCAGGCCTGCTCGCCGACCACGTGCAGAATGCCTACGAACTGTTTGCGGGAGCGTTGGACAATCTCGATGACCACGCCTTCGGGCCGCACGCGGATTCCGGGTTCTTTGGTGACGCTCAGTTTGACCGTATCGCCGTCCAGCGCGGTCAGGGTGCGAGTCGGCCGCACAAAATAATCGTCCTCTTCACCTTCTACTTTGACCAAAAGGGAACCGTCCCGCGACATTTTCGCAATACCGACTACCACGCGGGCCGGAGCGGATTTCTTTTTCTTCTTTTTACTCATACATCTTATAATAATCATACAAAAATACGTAAAATTCCGTAAAAATGCGTAATTTTGCAAGATTAAATTTGTGTCTCACCGCGGGACGGCGGGGCGGTTGGTTTTGAATAAAAATTCACACGATATGAACAAGAAAGTACTTTTGATGATTTTGGATGGTTGGGGCGAAGGCCGTCACGACCACAGCAACGCGATTTACACCCAGGGAGCTCCTTTTATCGATTCGCTCCGGGCCAAATATCCGATGGCTCATCTGCAGGCTTGCGGAGAGTATGTCGGTCTGCCGGACGGCCAGATGGGCAACAGCGAGGTGGGTCACCTCAATCTGGGTGCCGGCCGCGTGGTGTATCAGGACTTGGTGAAAATCAATATCGCCTGCCGGGAGCATAAGTTGCTGGAGAAAGCCGAAATCAAGGCCGCGTACGACTATGTCAAGCAGTCGGGCAAGAAATTGCACCTGATGGGCTTGGCTTCGATGGGCGGCGTGCATTCTTCGCTGGCCCACGTGTATGAGTTCCTGGCCGTGGCGCAGCAGTACGGACTGAAAGATGTGTTCGTGCATTGCTTTATGGACGGGCGCGATACCGACCCGCGCAGCGGCAAAGGTTTTGTGGCGGAGTTGGAGGCTGAAATGGCCAAGACGACCGGTCGCGTGGCTTCCGTCTGCGGCCGCTTCTATGCGATGGACCGCGACAAACGTTGGGAGCGAGTGAAAGAGGCGTATGACCTGCTCGTCAACGGCAAGGGAGCCGCTTTCTCCAGCGCGTTGGAAGGCATCGAAGCATCCTATGCCGCCGATGTGACGGACGAATTCATCAAGCCCATCGTCATCACGGGCGCCGACGGACAGGCCATCGGCAAGATCGAGCCGGGCGACGCGGTGATTTTCTTCAATTTCCGCAACGACCGCGCCCGCGAAATCACGGCGGTGCTCACCCAGCAGGATATGCCGGAGATGGGGATGCACACGCTTCCGCTGTACTATTGCTGTATGACTCCCTACGATGCTTCTTTCACGGGACTGCACATCTTGTTTGACAAGGAAAATGTGGAAGATACCCTGGGTGAGACGGTGTCCCGCGCCGGCAAGCGTCAGTTGCGCATCGCCGAGACGGAGAAATACGCCCACGTGACCTTCTTCTTCAATGGCGGCCGTGAGGCGCAGTTCGAGGGAGAGGACCGCATCCTTGTCAATTCCCCGAAGGTGGCGACCTACGATCTCCAGCCTGAAATGAGCGCGCCCGAGGTGACCGAGAAATTGGTCGCTGCCATCAACTCCGAGGTGGAAGATATGATTATCCTGAACTTCGCCAACGGCGATATGGTGGGCCATACCGGTGTTTATCCCGCGATTTGCAAGGCGGTGGAGACCATCGACAACTGCGTGAAGCAGGTGGTGACGGCGGCGATCGAGCACGGCTATGTGGTGCTGCTGACGGCCGACCACGGCAATGCCGACTATGCGGTCAACGAGGATGGCTCGCCCAACACGGCGCACTCGCTCAATCCCGTTCAGTTCATCGTCATCAATGCCGGCGAGGAAGTCAAGTCCGTCAAGGACGGCGCCCTATGCAATGTGGCGCCCACCATCCTCAAGTTGATGGGCATCCCGCAGCCCGCCGCAATGACCGCCGAGCCGCTGATCTAATTCCGCGTCATTCCCGGCTTGCCTTTCCCCGTCATTCCCGGCTTGACCGGGAATCTTTTTCGAGGCCTTCTCGCGGAGGCAAAAAGTTTGCGGGACCCAGAAAAAGGGATCCCGCAATTCTTTTTACCTTCGCTCCCTCAACGCTCCCGCGCTTTCCGCGTCATTCCCGGCTTGACCGGGAATCTCTATTTGCATAAATAGAAGAAAGTTTCTATATTTGCGGCTGATATCGCTATGTCTTTCAGTGGAATGCATATTCTGAACCTGACCCGCCTATTTTCCGTAGGGGGGGGGAATAAGTAAATTTCCGTTTTATACAGTGACGCACGACGGGGCCGGAGGGCTATGCCGTGCGCTTTTTTGTCGTATTCAACCATTTTTTTATATTATGAAACGTTTTTCTATTTTCTGCCTGCCGGCGGTAGTAATGGCCGGTGCTTTGCTCCTTGCGTCTTGCGGCAAGGATAATTCCACACCCGCTCCTGCGCCCACTCCGGAACCTGCCGTACCGGTCGATTTGTCCGCCAAGGGAACGGCCAACTGTTATATTGTGTCCGCTCCGGGTACCTATTCTTTCAAGACGGTGCAAGGAAATTCTAATGATGCAGTCGTCGCTGCCAAGGCCGAAGTCCTTTGGGAGAGTTTCGGTACGGAAACGAAGCCGGAGGTTGGAGATATTATCAAGTCCGTGTCTTATGCTGACAGCCGCATTACCTTTACCACCCCTTCTACCTTGAAGAACGGCAACGCTCTGATTGCGGCCAAGGATGCTGACGGCAATATTCTTTGGTCATGGCACATTTGGGTGTGTGAGGGGTATGACCCCGTAGCCCAAGGTCAGGTGTACAACAGTGATGCTGGTACGATGATGGACCGCAACCTGGGCGCCACCTCCGCCGAACCCGGCAAGGTTCAGACACTCGGCCTTATGTACCAATGGGGCCGTAAAGACCCCTTCTTGGGTAGCAGCAGTATTTCTTCGCCCACGAAGGCTCTTTCTACGATTACTTGGCCGGGTGCTGTTCTTTCTGACGCTGACAAAGGCACGGTCGATTATGCTATCCAGAATCCTACAACGTTCATTTGTGGCGTGGATGCTTCAACCAATGATTGGGTGTTTGCCGCTCGTAATGCCAATTTATGGAAGGCTGAAAAAACCAAGTACGACCCCTGTCCTTACGGTTGGAAAGTTCCTTCCGGCGGAGCAAGCGGCGTGTGGTCAAAGTCTATCGGCAGCAGTAATTTTTTCAAAGACTACCCCTTCGATTCCGCCAACAGGGGAATGAACTTCTCCAGCAAGCTCGGCAGTGCCTTGATCATCTGGTATCCTGCTGCAGCTTGTTTGAAATACAACGATGGCAGTTTCGGCGAAGTTGGTTCCAGCGGCAGTTGGTGGTCTTGTTCGTATTATTACGGCTCAGCGAATTTATTCGGCATCGAGCGAGCGGATGGCTATGTCTACCCCTCGGGCAGCGGCTACCTTGCTTATGGTTACTCCGTCCGTTGCCTCCAAGAATAAACAACCCCATGCGTTCCAAGCAAGCGTAAGCGAGCGCTTTGATACCTTTGCGGCCCTTGTCCGCGACCTGTTGGGCGCGGTGGCCGTAAAGGGGGCAAAGCGGCGGACCGCAGGTCCGCTCTGGCCGCTACTGTGATTGTTAAGGGGACATTGCGTTGTAAAGGGGAAGTTATCCTTTCTTCACATTTTCCTCAAACGATGTTGTGACGATGGATGCTCTACAGTGTAGTAGAATGGCACCCCGTCACGCAATGGGGCTTCGTGGAGGGGTATTGCGTGATGGATGTGCCTCATAGACCTCTCTGACAGTGGGTGCTTCACAACATCGTTTGCCGAGCAGTGGCGAGGCAACTTGGGCCGAAAAGTCCCCTGAAAGGAAGTGCGAACGGATGTTTTTTCGTTGCACGACATTTTTCTATGAAGTGAGCGACCTTTCGGGGGCAAAAGACCGAAGGGAGAAAGCATCAAAAACCAAACCTTGCATTCGAGAATAAATCGACTATCAAATTCACAATTCGG
>CACZWF010000077.1 GCA_902784785.1 uncultured Bacteroidia bacterium | reverse complement strand
CACCATTACCATCAATTTGGACAGGGAAAGGATACTCAACAAAATGCCAAGGCCGAGGCTCAAAAGAAAAGTTCCGTGCGCCTGTTTCCAGAAAGCACGCCACTCCCCTTTGAACAAGAATTTCCAAGTAGCGGGCACCATCAGGCTGTTGATGGCCTCAATCAACTCGTGGTAGATACCGGTAAGGAGGGCGATGGTACCGCCCGATACCCCGGGGACCAGATTGGCCGCCCCCATTCCATACCCTTTCAAACCGTTGATAATTACATGTTTCATCATTAGGAAATTTTAGAGAGAATATCCTTCAGGCAAGCGAGCATCTCATCGGGGTCGCTGGCCGGAATGATCAGATCATAGGGATAACCGGGGTCGCTCACCGCCCCGATTTTGAAAGAAGACGGAATCGCGGCAGAAAGGAAAAGAAGCGGATAACTTTCCGTACTGACAAAGGAGACAAACAGGTCACAAGGCCGCAGAAATCCCGAATTGCATTTCGCCATATCGGGGGTCTGCGTGTACCAGGACAAGTTCTTCAGGAAAAAAGTCTCGGCCGGCGTTGACAGCATCATCCGGTTTTTGCTCGGCTTCCGAAAATCCACATAAAAAAAACTGGCACGGATTCCCTTGCGAAAGAACCAATCATGCAGGTTGTCCCGGAACTCCAGCAGATGCGGAGTCTGACTGACATCCAACAGTACCGTCGCAGACTTCAGCCCCTCGATAGAGCGAAGCCCCGTCTTTCCTTGATACGAATGACGTTTCAACTGACGCTTGCGCAAGTATTCTTTCAAAATGCCCATATATCCGAGCAAAGATAGAAAAAAAATTGCTATTTTTGCAGTCCTATGAGAGAAATATATCTGACAAATACCCTTTCAGGCCAAAAAGAACGTTTCGTCCCCGTGCATCCGGGACACGTTGGCCTGTATGTCTGCGGTCCCACCGTTTATGGAGACGCCCACCTGGGTCACGCCCGTCCGGGTGTCACCTATGATGTCCTGACCAAGTTTTTCCGCCACCTCGGTTACAAAGTGCGCTATGTGCGCAACATCACCGACGTGGGGCATCTGGAGCACGATGCGGACGAAGGCGAAGACAAAATCGCCAAGAAAGCGCGTCTGGAAGAACTGGAGCCGATGGAAGTGGTGCAGACCTACACCCTGCGCTACCACGAAGCGATGCGCCTGCTCAATGTCGCACCCCCGTCCATCGAGCCGCGGGCTTCCGGCCATATCGTCGAACAGATTGAAGCGGTCAAAGTCCTGCTGAACAGCGGCTACGCCTACGAAAGCAACGGCAGCGTCTATTTTGACGTTCAGAAATACAACAAAGACCACCACTACGGCATCCTGTCCGGGCGCAACCTGGAGGACACCCTCGAAGGCACGCGGGCCCTTGACGGCCAGAGCGACAAGCGGGCGGCCTTTGACTTCGCCGTCTGGAAGAAAGCGGAACCCCAGCACATCATGCGCTGGCCCTCCCCTTGGGGAGAAGGCTTTCCCGGCTGGCACCTGGAGTGCTCGGTGATGGGTGAGAAATACCTCGGCCGCGAATTCGACATCCACGGCGGCGGAATGGACCTCATCTTCCCCCACCACGAATGTGAAATCGCCCAGAATGTCGCCACCCGCGGCACCCGGGGCGTCCACTACTGGGTACATAACAACCTGATCACCATCAACGGTCAGAAAATGGGCAAGTCCCTGGGTAACTTCATCACCCTGCCGGAATTGTTCAGCGGCAAGCATCCCAAACTGGAGAAAGGCTACGCCCCGATGACCGTCCGTTTCTTTGTCCTGCAGGCCCACTATCGCGGCACGCTGGACTTCAGCAACCAAGCCTTGCAAGCCGCCGAAAAAGCGCTCAAACGCCTGCTGCAAGCCACGCAGGACCTCTATGCGATGGCCGGCCGAAAAGCCCCGGAATATCATTACGGAGACCTTTCCATAGGTGTGGCTCCTGAAAAATGCGAAGCCGACAATGCTGAAATCGTCCGCATCTTCGACGGCATCTACGACGCCCTCTGCGACGATCTTAACACCCCTATCGCCCTCTCCTTCCTCTTCGACGCCGTCCGCCTGGTCAATTCCGCCAAAGACGGGAAAGTCAGTTTGACCGAGAAGGACAAAGCCGCACTCTGCCAAATCTTCGACGACATCGTCTACGGCGTGCTGGGCTTGATGGACGAAGGCGGTTCCGACAAATCGACCGATGTCATCGGCTCGCTGATGGACATCATCCTCGAACAACGCAGCGCCGCCCGCGCCAACAAGGACTGGGCCGCCTCCGACCGCATCCGCGACGCCCTGGCCGCCGCCGGCATCCGTGTCAAGGACGGCAAAGACGGGGTCAGCTGGACGATTGAATAAGTTATGAAATTCATCAGTTGGAATGTCAACGGCCTGCGGGCTGTGTGCGGCAAAGGATTTGCTGAGATTTTCGAGTCACTGGACGCCGATTTCTTCTGCCTGCAGGAGACCAAACTGCAAGAAGGCCAGTTGGACTTGTCCTTTATGGGCTACCAGTCCTACTGGAATTACGCCGAGAAAAAAGGCTACTCCGGCACCGCCATCTATACCCGCCATACTCCCCTTTCTGTCCAATACGGAATTGGCATACCTGAGCATGATACGGAAGGCCGCGTGATTACCCTCGAAATGGAGGACTTCTACCTCGTCAATGTCTATGTTCCCAACTCACAGGACGGCTTGCGCCGGCTGGAATACCGGGAGAAATGGGAAGATGATTTCCGCGCCTATCTGTGCTCGCTGGCTGCCCGCAAAGGAGTCGTCGTGTGCGGCGATATGAATGTGGCCCATCAGGAAATCGATTTGAAGAATCCTTCGACGAATCATTTCAGCGCGGGTTTCTCGGATCAAGAACGGGCAAAAATGACGGCGATGCTAGACGCTGGATTTATAGACTCCTGGCGCTGGCAGCATCCCGACACCATCCAGTATTCCTGGTGGTCCTACCGGATGAAGGCCCGCGAAAGGAATGTCGGTTGGCGTATCGATTATTTCCTGGTATCCGGTCCGCAATTCGGCGCTTCCGATCTTTCCCCGCGCATCGCCTCCACCGCCATCCACGACGAGATCATGGGCTCGGACCACTGCCCTGTCGAGTTGGTGCTCCAATAACACGCCCGTTTCCGGACGTCAGTCCTTGGCGTTGTATTTAATCGATTGCAAGCCTGTGCGGATGAAAGTCATCAGCACGCTCTCTTGAATGACCAGACTGATTTTCCGTCGCTGGTGCCGGAATCGAGCCAGACGCTCGGATAGTTTGGAACCCCGGACGGTCGCATTGTCCATAAGGATATCCTGAACCACCTGATCTTCCCATTGCGGAGCCCGTTCAAAGGCAGGCAAAGAGTCTGCGCGCAAGCCGAAGAAATAGACACTCAAGCCCATAATCGCCCGATAGAAAGGCTCACACCCACTCTTTTTCACCAGATCGATCAACATCGGCCAGTCCACTTTGGACGCATCCCGTTTGAGGAAAAGCACCCAATCCGCCAGTTGTCGGAAATTGATGCCCCCGCCCATATAATGCTGGGCGAGATGCCGGAACAAAAAGATGGCATTGAAGGTTGGAGAAGGCAGATACAACTCGCCGCGTCCCACTTGGACACGCTCCGGATTCTCCCGTCCCAGCCGTTCCAATGCATCGTGAAAAAGATGGTTGGTCCGGTGGCTCTTGAGATTCAGGAATTCGTAATGGTTTTCCACCATAATCCCATTGACCGTGAAAACCGTATGGTGCTCCTTATCTTTTTCGACCGGAATACCCAGTTTCTCTTCCAACAGACGGTCGCCTTTTTCCAAGTCTCCAAACAACCAGATATCGATATCTCCCAAAGGACGATGATTGGGAAGCGGATAGAGCGGACAGAGCCCAAAACCCTTGAGGAGCATCATTTCCATCCCGTAATAACGATAGAAACAAGCCAGATAAGATAGCGTATTTTCCTGGGCCGCATAGGACATTTCCGCGCCCAGACACGTACCGAACCATTCACAATTCAGGTCCTCTTCAATCGTGTAGTTTCCTTGCGCGAAAACCTTTTGCAGTCCATCATATACAATGGACGGAAAACCCTGTTCCATAGAAAGTTGATAGACGGCTTTCAGGCATCGGGTCTTCTGCTCTTCATCTCCGCCCAACAGGTCCCGCAACTCCTGGGGAACCTCTTCGCTGAGCCCGAGCCCCAGCAGCATCAGTCGGGTAAAAACACTAAAATGATCCATGGTCTACTTGGGGGCTATGCGGTAAAGGACACCTGCAATGATGGCATACAAGACATTCGGAAGCCAAATGGCTATATAAGCCGGCAAAGCACCGGTAAAAACGAACATCTGGCTGAAACGCATAAACAGGATGTAGGAGAAGCTCAAGCCGATTCCGATGGCAATATTCCACCCGATGCCTCCCCTTCGTTTCTTGGACGAAAGAGCTACACCGATGATAGTCAGGATAAAGGCCGAGAATGGAAGCGAAAGCCGGTTGTGCTGCTCGATTTCAGCGTACATCACATTCGAGTCACCACGCATCCGCTGGGTACGGATCAGTTCCGTCAGGCGTTTCTGAGAAAGACGCTCCACCGTCTCCTTGTTCATATAAAAATCACCGATGGTCAAATTGATGACCGTATCGAGTTGCTTACCGCTACGAATCTGGTCTTCCGTATCATCCAGATAATCACGGATGAAGTACTTGTTCAAGCGCCAGCCGCTGAAAGTCGAGTCCCACACGGCGGTCTCTGCGGAAAGTTTGGACACCAGGCGGTTGTTCTCAATACGCTCAAGGGTGAACTTATAGGCCGTATTGTTCCAAGTGCTGAAGGACTCGACAAAAACGAACTCCCCCGGAGAAACCTGGTAATGCACATTGTTGCTGGCCAGGTTCGCCAATTTTTTCACATAGGTCTGCTCGAATATCTGTCGCGTCTCATTGGCCTTCGGAATGATGAAGAGGTTGAGTCCCAGCGACATCGCAGCAATGATGGCAGCAGAAAGGATATAGGGCACCATCATCCGGTGGAAACTGATACCGCAAGACAGGATGGCTACGATTTCCGAATTCTGCGCCATCTTCGAAGTGAAGAAAATCACCGTGATGAATACGAACAGCGGACTGAACATATTCATGAAATACGGAATGAAATTGAGGTAATAATCCACGATGATGGCCTTCAGCGGAGCCTCGTTGGCCACAAAGTTGTCGATTTTCTCGCTGACGTCGAAAATGATGACGATCCCGATGATGAGCAACAGGGCCACAAAGAAGGTCAAAATAAACCTTCCCATAATGTACCAGTCCAGTCTTTTCAAAGGGAAACTCATACGCGCTGCGACAATTGAGGGACAATATGGTCTTTCCACGCCAGGAAATCCCCCTGACGGATATGCTCGCGGGCAGTCCGCACCAAATCCAGGTAGAAGGCCAGGTTGTGTTCGCTGGCCAATTGCGCGGCGAACATCTCACCGGCGATGAACAGGTGATGCAGATAGGCGCGGCTGTAAGTATGATCGACAAAGGAGGCGCCCTTCGGGTCGATTTCGCCGAAATCCTGCGCCCACTTGGCATTGCGCATATTCATGATGCCGTCCCAAGTGAAAAGCATTCCATTGCGGCCGTTGCGCGTAGGCATCACGCAGTCGAACATATCCACACCGCGGGCAATGCCTTCCAGAATATTGGCCGGCGTACCCACGCCCATCAAGTAACGAGGCTTGTCTTTGGGCAGCAAGGGACAGACCAGCTCCAACATCTCATACATCTTCTCGGTCGGCTCCCCTACCGCCAGCCCGCCGATGGCATAGCCTTCGCGGTCCAACGCCGCCGCATGTTCGACGGATGCTTTCCGCAAATCCGGATACACGCAGCCCTGGATGATAGGAAAGAAGGCCTGGGGATAGCCGTACAACGGTTCCGTCTCATCGAAATGACGAATGCAACGCTCCAGCCATCTTTGTGTCAACTTGAGGGACTTGGCGGCGTATGCATAATCCGCATCGCCCGGACAGCACTCGTCCAAAGCCATGACGATATCGGCCCCGATGACGCGCTGTGTATCCACATTGTTTTCCGGCGTAAAGATATGCTTGGAACCGTCGATATGTGAACGGAACACACATCCGTCCTCGGTCAGTTTGCGAATGGGCGACAAGGAAAAGACCTGGAATCCGCCGCTGTCGGTGAGAATGGGACGGTCCCAATTCTCGAAGCGATGCAATCCGCCCGCCTTCCGCAAGGTGTCCAGTCCGGGACGCAGGTACAGATGATAGGTATTGCCGAGAATAATCTCTGCCTTGATATCGTCCTTGAGATCTCTGTGAAATACACCTTTGACGGAACCCACTGTGCCGACCGGCATGAAAATGGGCGTGTGAATCTCTCCGTGCGCCGTGGTGAGGACACCACAACGGGCCGAAGAGGACGCATCAATCGCTGTTACCTGAAAATTCATCTTGCAAATATAAGAAATCTCTGCGGATTGAGCAAGATGCACTTTTTCAGAGAAAGAGGTTTGGGCGAGAGACCGCAATCCCCCACCCAGCCCCGTGATTATGACTCTTTCGGCAACTTTACAATATCTGACCGGTAAGCGTTTCGTTGACTAGTTCGATCTTGGCAGCCACCACTTCGCTGTCGTAATGGTCCTGGCCGTCGTTTCCCGTCCACTTACGGTAGGTCATACGGCCGCTCACATACAGTTTAGTTCCTTTGTCGATGAAGGAGAGGTCGGTTATCAGGCCACCTTCCCACGCCACGACATTATGCCATTCGGTTTCCATAACGGGAGAACCGTCTCTTTTGGTGTAGGCCCGCGAAGTGGCCAGCGAGAAATTGGCGACTTTGCGGTCCCCTACCGGCTTTACCCGGACGGTACCGACCACACCGCGCAATTCAATTTTGTTGAGTTGTTCCATTGTGCTTGATTTTTTAAGTAAAACATCGTTTCGGCTGTTTCCTGCAGGCTTAGCCGGTGCAAAGGAAAAGGGTTTTACGGTGCGCGTCAATTGCAAATTCACAAACCCGAAAAAGTTTTTCTTTTTTATGACCTTTTTGCGTTTTTTCCGAAAATGCGAAAAATCGGAAAAAGTGTAAAAGGGTAAGATTTTAGAAAAATTAATCTTGTCATTCCGCCTATTCTAAAAAATCGTTTTCATCTTTGTCCGTTATGGAAGACGAAGAGCCCATCCATCATTGTCTCGAATGCGGAGACGAGATTGCCTACGGCAAGCGCAGCGACAGCAAATTCTGCTGTCCGCATTGCCGTCAGGAATGGCACAACCGCAACCGGAACCAACTGTACCGCATCAAAGAGCGATACGACCGCATTCTGGAAAAGAACTATCAGATTCTGTTGAGCCTGTACGAATCCCGCACCTACAGCATCGCTCGCACGCTGATTGTTGAAATGGGTTTCCGCCCGGAATATGCAACCACGGCGGTCCATTCCCGTTCCTCCATGATGATGAGCTGCTACGACATTACCTATCGTATGAGCGAACAAAAAATCTTCTTCATCCAAAAAGCCAACCCGGGGCCGAAAAAAATCAGGTAATAAATTTGCTTTTCTCTCGGCTTGCTCGTACCTTTGTCCAATAATATACAACCAACCATGACAAAGAAATCACTTTTTGCATTGACGCTGCTGTTTGCAGCGGGCATCACCCTCCGTGCGCAAGATATGTCCATCCCTTTGACCTGGGGTGTGCAGAATCACGATGTCCGCTCACAGGCGATGGGAGGAACCTCCTCGCTGT
>CACZWF010000076.1:1626-11364 GCA_902784785.1 uncultured Bacteroidia bacterium | reverse complement strand
TTGAAGGACGCCGCATCCGCCTCCATTTATGGTTCCCGCGCGACCTACGGCGTGGTGCTCATCACCACGAAGAACCCGGACAAGAACAAGGAGAAATTCTCCATCTCTTATTCCGGAAACTTCTCCTTTATGCAGCCGACGGCCGTTCCCGATATCGTGGATGACGGTTATGTCTATTCCCGACTCTTCTATGAGGCCTGGTATAATTGCAAACATTCCCAACCGACCGGTATCAACAAATCGCAGCCTTTCTCCCGTGCCTGGATGGATGATTTCCGGGCCCGCAAGAAAGCGGGGATTACCCAGACGACCGCGGTGGACGAATCGGGCAAGTATGTCTATTACGGCAACACCAATTATTATGATGTACTGTACAAGGATTATGTGTTCGCTCATACGCACAATCTTTCCGCCAGCGGCACGACCGGTCCTTTGAGTTACATCGTGTCCGGTCGTCTGTACAACTATGACGGTCTGTTCAACTTCAACCCCGACACCTACAAGACGATGAACATCCGCGGCAAGGCGAAAATCGACATCACCAAGTGGCTGTCCTTGTCCGAGAATATGGAATACACCTATGAGAAGCAGCACATTCCTTCCTCCTATACGGGGGAGGGCGGCGGTAACTTCTGGCGCTCTATCGCGGATGAAGGGCACCCTTCGTCTCCCGTTTTCAACCCGGATGGTACGATGACCAAGTCCGGGGCCTACGCCATCGGCGGTCTGGTGAGCGGAAACAACTACGATGACCAACTCATCAAGAATTTCAAGACGACTACCGCGCTCAAGGCCGAGTTCTTTGACAAGACCTTTCGCATCAATGCCGACTTCTCTTTCTCGTCCCGCGACAAGAACGTGACCTCCAAGCGTTCGGTTATCAGTTACAGTGATGCTCCCGGCGTCATTTCTTACATCGGATCCCCGTTCAACGGAGACTGGATGTCGGAATACTATTCCTCACACGAGTATCTGGCGACCAACGTTTATGCGGAATATGAGAACACCTTTGCCGAGAAACATTATCTGAAAGGCCTGGTCGGTTACAACTACGAAAGCCGCAAGGACAAAACGGGCAAATTCTCCCGTGCCGGCCTGCTGACCCCCGATGTGACCAACATCAACCTGGCGGTCGGCGACGACATTACGACGACTTCTTCGGATACCAAATGGAATGTCGCCGGTTTCTTTGCCCGCATCAACTATTCCTACGACGACCGCTACCTCCTCGAGTTGAACGGCCGTTACGACGGTTCTTCCAAGTTCCCGACCCATTCGCAGTGGGGCTTCTTCCCTTCCGCTTCCCTGGCCTGGCGTCCTTCGATGGAGCATTTCTGGCACGTCGATCCCAAGTATGTCACCAACCTCAAGTTCCGCGTGTCCTATGGTGAACTGGGCAACGGTAATGTCTCCGCCTATTCCTTCCTGGAGAAGTTCTCCTTCGGCAACCTCTCCGGCAACATTCTGGACGGTGTGAACTTACTCCGCTATACTTCCATCCCCACGCAGATTCCCGACAACCTGACCTGGGAGACAGCCCAGACCTTGGATGCCGGTATGGACATCTCCTTCTGGAACGGAAAAATTAATTTCACAGGCGACTACTATGTCCGCCGTTCCTACAATATGTTTACGGTGGGTCCTAAACTTCCCGATACCTACGGAGTCGGCGCCCCGAAAGGCAATTATGCCGATATGAGCACCTACGGTTTTGAACTCTCCTTGAGTTACAACGATTCCTGGATGGTGGCCGGCGCTCCGCTGAACTTCGGCATCAAAGCGACTCTGGCGGACAGCCGTTCCTTCATCGACAAGTACAACAACCCCACGGGGGACTTGAGCGACTATTATGTCGGGCAGGAAGTGGGTGAGATGTGGGGCTATGTCTGTAACGGCTTGTTCCAGAACCAAACCCAGATCGACGGATATATCGTCGCGCCCGGCGATATGATTGTTGAAGATCTCAATGGTAACAAGATTATTGCCAGCGGCGCCGGTACGGTGACGGATCCCGGTGACCGCACCATCATCGGTAATTCCTCTTCTCGTTTCCGCTATTCCTTCACCGTCAACCTCGAATGGTACGGCGTCTACGCCTCCGCCTTCTTCCAGGGCGTGGGCAAACGGGACTGGTATCCCAGCTGGGAGTGTCCTTTCTGGGGGCAGTACAACCGGCCCTACAACCAGGCGCCCAAGTGGATGATCGGCAATTACTGGACCAAGGACAATCCGGATGCTTATCTGCCGAAGTACACGGGTTATTACAATCCCTTCTTTGCAGGACAGGTCAACTCACGTTATCTGCAAGATGCTTCCTACATCCGTCTGCAGAATCTGCAGGTGGGTTGGAACCTGCCCAAGAAATGGCTCGAACCCCTGCGTTTGAGCGCGGTCACCATCTATTTCTCGGGCGAGAACTTGTGGACCTGGTCGCCGCTGTACAAATTGACCCGCGACTTCGATATCGTGACCGTGACGCAACAGTCCGATACGGATATTACTTCGGACAGTCTGGGTGACGGTTTCAACTATCCTTCGATGCGTACCTACAGCATCGGTATCACCATTACTTATTGATGGAGGAGATGACTATGATGAAAAAGATGAATTATATCCTTTGCGCCTGCGCGTTGTGCCTGTCCGCAATCTCCTGTTCTTTGTATGAAAAGCCCGAGGCCTATGCCAGCAAAGAGGACATTTTCGCTTCCGAAGATGGCTTGCAGTCCTACAGTTGGTCTTTTTACAAGACCCTGCCGTCTTTGAACGCCATCCCTGTCTGCGAGAGCGGTACTGTGGACTATGGTGTCTGCCGCAGTTTTTCTTCCCTTTTCTCCGATAACGCTTATACGGCGGAGACACCGACTTCCTGGGGTTGGAGCGAACTGCGCAATATCAATTATTTCCTCGACGGCCTGGCGAGCGAAGCCTGTACGGTCAAAGAGGAAAAGAAAAAACATTATGAAGGCATCGCCCGCTGGTTCCGCGCCTATTTCTATTATGGGAAACTGACTGAATACGGAGCGGTTCCCTGGTTCGAGCATTGCCTGAGCAATACGGATACGGACGAAATGTATAAAGGACGCGATTCCCGTGATGTGATTATCGGTCACATTATCGAGGACCTGGATTTTGCCGCAGAGCATATAACGACCGTTTCTTCCGAGGGTAATACCCTGATTACCAAGTACACAGCCTGGGCGTTAAAATCCCGAGCCTGCCTCTTCGAAGCCTCCTACCGCAAATACCACGGAGAGTCCGGCACGAAGTATTCGGTCAAGGGACTGTATGAGCAATGTGTTGACGCTTGCAACAAATTGATGAGTTCCAATGTTTTCTCTCTCAACCAGACGACGGTGAGCGATGATTATATGAACGGCAATTCCATCGGCTCCTATCGCAGTCTTTTCTACTCCCGCAATATTTTGACGAATGAGGTGATTCTCGGCCGCGTAGCCTCCAAGGAGGAAAATGTCAGAGGTGAAGCGAACTGGCGTTACAATTCCGCATCCTATGGAAGCAGTTACTGCCTGTCCCGCGCTTTTGTCCAGACCTACCTGAAGACGGATGGAACGGCTTATTCCGATAAGCAGGCGTATTCCACCTTGACCTTCAAGCAGGAATTTGAGAACCGGGACAATCGGCTCAAACAGACGGTGAAAGGACCGGGTTATGCGATGAGAGGCGGTTCGGCAGCCAAGAAGGTGGCGGACATTGTCAACAATGTGGCGCCGACCGGCTATCATCCCATCAAGTTTGTCCAAGATGATGTCAACAAGGACAACAAGGCGGAAAATGAAAACTCCTATCCCATCATCCGCTATGCCGAAGTGCTGCTCAACTACGCGGAAGCCAAGGCGGAACTGGGGACGATAACGGCCACAGACTGGAGCAACACCATCGGTGCGCTTCGCAGGCGGGGTGGTATCGGCGGTACGGCGGTTTCCGCTCTGCCTACCGTTTTGGACCCGTATTTGAAAGCGGTGTTCTATCCGAAAGTGAACAACCCCGTCATTATGGAGATCCGTCGTGAACGGGCCATCGAATTGGTCTATGAGGGCTTCCGTGTCAACGATCTCAGACGCTGGGCGGAAGGCAAGCGACTGGAGACCGTTCCTTGGACCGGTATCCATATTTCAAATCTGGATACGATGGTGGATGTGAACGAAGACGGGGTAAAAGATTATTTCTTTACGACCAAGGAAGTGTCGGAGGTGACCCCGGAACAAAAACAGATTTATGTGCAGATTTTTTCCGAAGGCAGCGACGAGCAGGGCTTGCGGGCCGACAGGAATCCGAGCGGGGGTTATGACTTGCGATACGAACTGGCCCTAAAACGCAAATGGTACGACGACGGTCGGCAGTATCTCAATCCGATTCCCGCCCAGATTGTCAGAGATTATACCAGCAGGGGCTATTCTATTCAACAAAATCCAGGATGGTAAAAAGATGAAAAAGATTATTTCTATACTAATGCTTCTCACGGTTCTGGTGGGCTGTGGAAAGATGGGCAAGGACGGTCGTCCGCGCGCTGTGATTGACTACGAGAAATGGTATAACGATGATGAGAATACCGACGATGGAAAGCCCGGCGTGATGATTATGTCATTCAATGTGCGTTATGGCACGGCAACGGAAGATACCGGCGACAAGAGTTGGACAAATCGTCGTGCGGGTTGTTATAAGATGGTCAATACGCTACGGCCTGTGCTGATGGGCGTGCAGGAATGTATGTTGGATCAACGCAACGACTTGCAGAATAATTGTCCGGGATATGAGGTGATTGGCCGCAGCCGTGACAATACTGCCAACGGAGAGGAAATGGCCATTTTCTATCTGAAGGACTCGGTTCTCATCAACGAATGGAAGACCTTCTGGCTGACCGAAACACCGGATGAAGTCAGCAAGTATCCGTCCGCAGGCTCCTATCGCTGTGCGACCGCGGCCAAAGTGACCCATATCAAGAGTGGAAAGCAGTTCTATTACATCAACACCCACTTGGATTTGGATGGGGTCAGAGAATTTGAAATGTCGGTGATTATGAACCAGATTGCCCAGAATGCCGGTTCTCTTCCGGTGGTGATGACGGGTGACTGGAATGATTCCGATGATTCCAGTATTTTTACAGATATGTACAAGTCCTTCCATAATGCCCGCTGGACCTCCAAGTCCGGTGACGCCTATGGTACCTACAATGGGTTCAGCAATCCCAACTCCACGACCAAACTCGATCATATCTTCTATCGGGAATTTTCCGTTTGCGCCAAGTTCATTACCGTACGGCAGTCGTGGGAGGGATACAAGTTTATCTCCGACCACTATCCGGTCTATGCTATTTTGAAATTTTAGATTATGAAACGCATATTTTTCATTTTGTCTGCCGTTATCGGACTTGTCTGCCTGTATTCTTGCAAGAAGAACCCTTCCATCAAGGCCTATTTTGAACTAAGTTCGACGGAATGTCAGGTTTTGGATCCGGTCAGCGTGAACAATCTCTCCACGGCGGTGGGGACATCCATCGGACTTTGCAAGTGGGAATGGGAAGGACAGGTGAGTTGGGAGACCAACTTGCCTTCCATCACTTTCACTCAATTGGGCAAACAGA
The DNA here is from genome assembly GCA_902784785.1 of uncultured Bacteroidia bacterium. Lineage (GTDB taxonomy): Bacteria > Bacteroidota > Bacteroidia > Bacteroidales > UBA932 > Cryptobacteroides. The sequence continues at coordinate 5,762 of CACZWF010000076.1, read as the reverse complement.
CGGTGACTTTGACCGTCTGGCCGGAAGAAGGTGTCGTTCCCGGGAATACTTTTTCGCGTACGGTCAACGTCATTAATAGCAACGAGCCTCCTATCGCCGATTTTACATCTCCGGCGAATGCCACTCAGGATGAGCCGATTGCCTTGACGGACCGTTCCATGGACTATACGGGCCGCATCGTGTCTTGGTTGTGGAATATCGCCGGGGTGACCTCCACAGAGCAGAATCCGACGGTCACGCTGAATTCCTGGGGCGACAATCTGGATGTTTCATTGACCGTCACGGACAATTACGGCGCATCCAATACCATCACCAAGAAAATCAATGTGGCGAAATCCACCGGCCACGATCTGTCCCTGGCTTGGAGCCGGAGTTTTGACGACAAAGGCTATGTTTACTGGACTGCGCCGGCCATGAGCCCGGATGGTTCCATGATTTATGTGAGTTCGACCGGTTATCATCTGGTATGCTTCGATACGAGCGGCAATGAGGTCGGTCGGTACGACATTGGAAAGTACGGCGCCAACGCTACAAGTTTAGGTACAGGAGATATCGCCAACAAGAGTCCGGCACCGAGTGTGGCTCCTGACGGGAAAGTCTATATTTCGGTACAATACCTCGATCAGGTGGACAATAATACGCATCTCGATCCGGCCACCGACGGTGGTTTGTTCTGCATCAATCCGGGGTGTGCGGGCGAAGCGTGGTATTTTTCGACCGGCCATGCCACCACGTACCGTTTTATGGCGGCGCCCATTTTCGGGGATTATGTGTCTGTTGCTTTCCAATACAATGACCCCGCGAAAATTACGGAGAACTGGGGCGTTTTCAACCGCCATACCGGCAAGTTGGTCAAGGCTTTGCCTTGCGACCAAGGGTCCTATGGCGGCGTGGCGGCGACCTCCGATTATACGCTTGTTTGCAGTTCCTCCCGTAAGGGTGCCGGATATAAAGTGGCGCGCTACAACGGCGGCACCTGGACCACTGCGGACAACAGTGATGCCGGACGTATGACCAATTTCCTCGGTGGCAACGATACATCGCTGGAGACAAAGGGATTCCAACCGGCCATCTCTTATGACGGGAAGATTTATCTCTGCGTCAGTACGGGAAGTTCCTCCCAGATGAAGTGCGCGTGCTATGATCTGGCGGCCTACTCTGGCGGAAAGCCGACGCCGCTGTGGCAGACTACGGTGACAGCAACGAGTTACCAGTCCGGATTTGGTGCGGTGCTGGATGCGGGAGGAAATGCCTATTATATGGCGGGCAATAAGATTTTCCGCCTTAACGGACACGATGGCTCCCTGGCGTGGGAATATTCCCTCGGCGTCGATAACGGTGACGGCGTGGCTGCTATCGACGACAAAGGCTATCTGTATGTATGCTGCACCAAAAAGAACAAGTTGGTGAAATTGTCTTCTGCCAGCGGTCAGGAGGTGACTTCTTTGAGCCTGGACAACCCGAGGGGTTGCCCGACGATTGCTGCGGACGGTACCATCTATGTGACGGGTAATAGCAACGGAAATCCCACGCTGTACAAGGTGGTCGGCACCGGCGTCCACAAGACGACGGCGCCCGGTCCCAACTGGTCGCAACTCGGCGCCAATCCTCAGAAGAGCGGTATTGCCCCGACGAAATAATGTTTTGATAGGGGAATAGTATGACTTCCAAATCATTCCACTTCGGCCTATTCACCCTGATAGCCCCTTTCCTTGTATGGGGGCTATTAGGTACAATCTGTTTGTCCTGTCATTCGACTCACAGCGCTGTTGCCCGTTCTGACCGGAACAATCTGCGTTTCGAAGAAGGTGAACGATGGTTCAACGATTGGATTGACCATCCTGAGCACATCCCGGTTTCCTTTACCTACGCCGGTAAGACCTATCGGGGCTTGCAAGGGGTGACCGCTTGGGAAAAGAGCCTACAAGAAACAACGGAAGGGACGGTTGTCACGCTTCGGTGCCGTTTGGACGAGGTGGTGGCGATCCGCCTGGAGGCGTTGCTCAACGCGAAATTCGGCGAAGTGGAATACACGCTGTGGTTTGAGAATCAAGGCGCGGAACCCTCTGCCGTCCTGGAGGATGTCCAGTCCGTCTGCTTGGATTTCGTCGGTGAAAAACCACGGTTGACGGGCTGTCTGGGCGACCACATCAACTATTATGCTCCCTATGACAAAGACTTGGAGACGGGTGAAGTGTCCTTCGTTTCCGACAGCGGACGTCCCACGCACGAAAGTTTTCCCTATTTCAATCTGATGTATGGTGATGGCGGGGCGTTGTTGGCGCTGGGGTGGGCCGGTACCTGGCATTCCCGTTTCGCTTATGACGGGACGCAAACGAGTTGGACGGCAGGCATCTGTAACGGATTCCGCGCCGCCTTGCTTCCCGGAGAGAAAGTACGGACCGCATTGGTCGTCATCCTCCCATATTCCGGACGGAACGAAGATGCCGCCACTAATCTTTGGCGCGACTGGTTTATTCAGTATAATACACCGAAAGCGGACGCTGCCGGCACCCCGATTCAGCCGTTTTCGACCACCTGTTTTGCCTCAGACACAGGCCTGCCCAATTCTGACGGCAGCGTTTCCGAACGATTTTACACCTGGAAACGCACCCTTGAACGGCTGGTCTACGAGCGCTTGCAGATAGATTTCCGTTGGTTTGACGCAGGTTGGTATTTCGATCCCGCGGGCCTTACCATTCCCAAGAAATGGTGGCACATTGGTAGTTGGGAGGTGGATACCCTCAAATGGCCGGGCAAGTCACTGCTGGAATCCAACGAGGCTTGCCACCGGGCGGGAATGAAGGTGCTCACTTGGTTTGAGCCGGAAAGGGTGACGCAAGTAGAGGAACTGGTCCGCAACTATGGTTATCAAAAAGAATGGGCCATTTACAACGGGCGCAAGGTCTATACCAACAACCTGGGCAACCCGGACTGTCTGGAATGGACCTTGGGACGCATCACGAAGATGATGGGAGAAAACGGGGTGGACCTGTTCCGCGAAGACAACAACAGCGATCCCGCGGTCGCTTGGCCGATGCACGATGAACAAGAAGAGGAAGACTACGGCCTTCCCCGTCGCGGAATGACCGAGAACAAGGCGGTGCAGGGACATTATTCCTTGTGGGACCGGATTATCGACTTTTGCGGCAAAAACGGGAAATGCACTTATATAGACAACTGCGCGGCCGGAGGCGGTCGTAATGACATAGAGTCGCTGCGGCGCAGCATCCCGTTTCTGCGCAGCGACGCCGACCGGACGACGACGGCCATGCGTCTGTCGGTGACTTCGACCTTTAATAAATGGATTCCGTTTTGCGGGGCCAGCACCAAGGAGTCCGTCGACGAACAGCAAGCCGGTCAAGCAGGCGGCAGTTCTTTTTATGTAACCCGTGCCTCCTGGCTGCCGGTCTATAATATGAGCGAAGTCTGGACCCACGATGTGGACCTGGATTTTGACCGTGTACGCGCTACTTATGCTGAATGGCAACGATTCCGCCATCTGTTGCTGAAAGATTTTTATGTCCTTACGCCCTGGCGCTCCATCCGGGATGATAGCGGCTGGACGGTGTTTGCCTGGTATGACCGTGACAAGGATGAGACCCTCATCCAGGCATTCCGGCAGGAAACTTGCCCGGATGCGGAATGTATTGTCCATCTGCCTTTCTTGCAAAAAGACCGCAACTACCTCCTAGAGGATTTCGGATGCGGCGAGGCGGCTGGTAGTAACGAGGCTTCCGCGTGCCGGGCGAATGCTGACTGTGAAGTGAGCGCGAAGGCCTTGGCCGAAGAAGGACTGTCTATTCATCTTTCCGGTCCTAAACAATCCCGCATCTATCATCTCTTACCTTTGTGATCAAATTTGTCTGGAAGGGCAGTGACCGTTCCTATAATGGATTCAGGCATTTTTGAACCAGAACCCTGCTTGGGTGAAAAATTTGCAATATTTTTTGCGAAATCAAAAAAAAGTAGTACCTTTGCAATCCCGAAAGGAAATTCCTGAATAGCTCAGTTGGTTAGAGCATCTGACTGTTAATCAGAGGGTCCCAGGTTCAAGTCCTGGTTCAGGAGCTTAAGAAAAGGTAATGAGCGCTCGCATTCATACCTTATTTTTTTTCTTAATGCTGGTTGTTGCG
>CACZWF010000076.1:0-1610 GCA_902784785.1 uncultured Bacteroidia bacterium | reverse complement strand
GTTGCGACCTCCTGCAACGATAATCCAACCCACAAACGAACCCCTCTGACGAACGAATTGTTGCGTTGTATCGACAGTTCGGATGTGTTTATCGCCCGCAAACAAGTCGCTGTCAAGACGGCGGAAATCCGGCTCAAATCTTTGCCCGAGAACAGCAGGGAACGTTGTCTGGCCTGCCGCGACCTGGCAAGCGAGTATTCCAAATTCATCGCCGACTCCGCGCTTTTCTGGTTTGACAAGGCCCAAGACATCGCACAAGTCTTAAACGACAGGCAACTTTCCTACGAATTGCAGCTCCAGCGCACCGCCTTGCTCTCCTCCATCGGTTTTTTTGCGGAGGCCTGGCTTTCCATCGAGAAAATCCCGCAGGCGAAATTGTCCCAGGCCAACCTTATATTATATTATAGGACTTGGATGCAACTCTACCACGCGCTCTATGTCATCCTGCCGATGGAAAGCCCCTTCCGGGCCGAGTATGTCAGTCAATATGAGTTATGGCGCGACCGTCTGTTGAGCGTCTCATCGCCCGATTCCGACACCTATATGCGGGAAAAGGAAAGGTATTACGCCAGAAAAGGGGAGTATTCCGAAGCCCTTGCCTACAATGCGCTGCGTGAGTCCAAACGCTCCGCCCGTATGTCTTCCATCCTGTACGACCGCTATGTCATCTACCATCATTATATGAAGCGGCCGGCCGAGGAACATCTGGAAGACCTGCTGACCTCCGCCATTTTGGACGTGCGTACGGCCAACCAGAACATCGCATCCCTGAGGTATGTCGAGTCCTATTTCAGTTCCATCGACGATATCCAAGCGGCCAAGAAGGTGTCGGATTACTATTACTCTACGATGATCCGCTTCGGCAGCCGCACGCGTCTGTTGGGTGGAATCCAGTTGCTGATCGGCATCAATGACGAGCATATCGAACAGCTCTCCAAGCAGCGTCGAGACTTGCAGGTAGCCATCACATTGATTGCGATTCTCCTGCTTGCGCTCATCGTCATTCTCTTGTATCTCATCCATTATAATCGCAAGATCGGGCTTCTCAACGAGAAACTTAACCGTTCCGACCGCTTGGCCAAAGGCTATGTGGTGAGCTTCTTCCGCCTGTATTCCTCCAACATCAGCCGTCTGCTTTCCCTGCGCTCCAAAATCAACATTCTGCTGCGCCGGGGGAACGAAAGGGCCGTTTTGGAGATGACGGACCCGTCCAAGGACATCACGGGAGAGGAACTTCAGCAGATGTATGACAATTTCGACCTGGCCTTCCTGGACATCTATCCGGACTTTGTGAACGCCTTCAATTCCTTGCTCAAGCCCGACTGTCAGATTGTCCTCAAACCGGAGGAATATCTCAACCTGCAACTCCGGGTTTTCGCCATCATCAAGATGGGCATTTCGGACACCGCGCAGATCGCCGAACTCCTCCATTGTTCGGTGAAGACGGTCTATAACAAGCGGTCCGAAATCAATGGAAAAATCGCGGTCTCCAAGGAGGAATTTCAACGAAAATTGATGGAAATTTGACAAAATTCTTTCTTTTTGCATTTCCCTGATGCACTATTTATAATTTATTTATACTTCTGCGTATCAAATAAATAGTATTTCCT
>CACZWF010000075.1 GCA_902784785.1 uncultured Bacteroidia bacterium | reverse complement strand
CAAGCACCTTCTTGGCGGAAGCGGTGGCGAGGATGGCGTATCCCTGGGGAATCAGGTAGTTGACCGCATAGCCGGTCTTGACGTTGACGATTTCGTCAGCGTTGCCGAGGTTGGCAACATCTTTCTTCAAAATAATCTCCATAACGCAGTCCTCCTTTATTTCATAAGGTCGGTTACATAAGGAAGCAGACCGAGGTGACGGGCACGCTTGACGGCCTGGGCGACTTTCCGCTGGAATTTCAGGGAAGTACCGGTGATGCGGCGGGGAAGAATCTTGCCCTGCTCGTTGAGGAACTTCTTGAGGAATTCAGCGTCCTTGTAATCAACATATTTGATGCCGGCTTTTTTGAAACGGCAATATTTTTTCTTGCGAACCTCTACTGTGGGAGGGTTCAGATAACGGATTTCATTGTTCTGTGCCATAATCTATCCTCCTTATTCAGCTTGTTTGTTGGCCCTTCTCTTTTCGGCGTAGGCCACGGCGTCTTTGTCCATCGCGAAGGTGAGGAAGCGGATAATGCGCTCGTCACGGCGATATTGAGTTTCAAGGATGTTGACGAACTGAGGGTCGGCCTTGAACTCGATGAGATAATAAAAACCGGAGGTCATCTTCTGGATAGGATAAGCCAATTCCTTCCGACCCCAGTCCTCTTGGTACACGATTTCGCCACCGTTGGCGGTGATCAGCTCCGTGTACTTGGCAACCGCTTCCTTCATCTGGGCCTCAGACAAAACGGGAGTTGCAATGAAAACGGTCTCGTACTGTTTGATCATTTTGTTTTGTAAATAATTGTTAATAAATAGTTTAGCCGCTTCTTTCGGGGTGTTTCCCTTCCGAAGCGGCTGCAAAGATAGTGATTTTCAATGGAAATACAAAATTTTCCGCGCCTTACACGCGAAAAACTTGCGTCAAATGCCCGTCAGATGCGCTCGATTTTCTTGAGCATCGCGAACATCATCACGGCGCTGAGCAGACAAAGGGCCATCAAGATGCTCCAGTTGGCCCAGAGGGGAACTTTGTTCCAGAGTGCCGAAGGAATGCTGCTGAGGTAGTTGCCGATAGCGGTGGCCGCGAACCAGCCGCCCATCATCAGGCCTTTGTATTTCGGAGGCGCGACTTTCGACACGAAGGAAATGCCCATAGGGCTCAGGAGCAACTCTGCGAAGGTCAGGACCAGGTAGGTGCCGATCAAATAGCCGCAACTGACGCGGTCGGGAGACGGATCGCCCTGGAGTACCATCGGAGAAATCAGTTTGACCGAAGCGATGACCATAATCAAATAGCCCAACGCCGCCACAATCATGCCCAGGCCGATTTTCCGAGGAGCGGAAGGTTCTTTACCCTTAGCCGCCAAACTGCTGAAGATAGCCATGGAAATCGGGGTGAGGGACACGACGAAGAAGGGGTTGAACTGCTGGAATTCCTGCGGCTGGATGGGCAGTGTCTCCGGAATGCCGGCGTAAATGGCGTAAGCGCCCGCCCAAAGCAGTCCGGTGATGCCGCCGCAGAGTAGTTTACCCTTGGTCTTCTCGCTCTGGAAGATGCCGAACAGGGTATAGACCGAAATGGCCAGAATGGCCAGAATCCAGATGTTGAATCCGCCACGAATGGCTCCGCTGACCGCGGTGTCCGTATAATCACGGGCGAAGTAGGTGAGGGAGGAACCGTTCTGGTGGAAGGCCATCCAGAAGAAAATCACCACGGCGAAGACCATGAGCAGGGCGGTGATGCGACTGCGGGTCTCTTCGGGGGAAAGTTCCGCTTCTTGGGCGTTGGCGGCCGCGTGTTTTGAGTTGACATCCGCGTGCTTGAACCAGCCCCGGCAGGCGAAATAGATGGCGATGGACAGAATCAAGGAGAAACAGGCGACCGAAAAACCGAGGTTATAGGATACGCAGAGATTATCCAGGAAATACTGGCTGAACTGCGCGAAGTCCATACCGGCAGCTCCGGGCATTTCATCCATCAGCCCCTGCATATAGACCGCATTTTCCGTGCTGATTTTACCGTCCAATACCTGGTGACAGAGGGAAGGGAGGTCTGCCTGGTAACTCAATCCGGCGGCACTCAGTTTCCAGTTGGTCAGGGCCTTGGCTGCGCTGGGCGCGAACATGGCGCCGAGGTTGATGGCCATATAGAACAGACTGAAGGCGGAGTCCCGCTTGCTGGCATAGCGCGGGTCGTCGTACAGATTGCCCACCATCACCTGCAGGTTGCCTTTGAACAGGCCGGTACCCACGGCGATCAGCAGCAGGGCGCCGATGATGGTAACCAGTGGCAGGACGGGACCGCTGACCGGAACGGCCATGGCCGTGTAGCCCAGCAGCATCACCAGGATGCCTGTCACGACGCATTTTCCGTAACCGATTTTGTCGGCCAACATACCGCCGATGACGGGCATGAAATAGACGGCGGCAAGGAAAATCGCGTAAAATTGGCCGGCGGCCGCTTCGCTGAAGCCGAACTTGGCTTGCAGGTAGAGCAGGAAAATCGCCAGCATCGTGTAGTAGCCGAAACGCTCGCCGGTATTGGCCAGCGCCAGCGCAAACAATCCTTTGGGTTGATTCTTGAACATAAAACTCACTTTAATCGTTACACTCGAATGTCCGGATCGGGCCATTCGTTTTACAAATATACGGGCAAGCCGAGAGAAAATCAAATTTATTTGCTTTTCCGAGGCAGAAGTATCTACCCGCAAAGCGGGAATATACGGGCAAGCCGAGAGAAAAACAAAATTAATTTCTATGATTTTTGATTATATTTGTAAGTTTTTATGAAAATTCAAAGCTAATCATTATGACAATACAAGATTTGGAACCGCGTGCCGTTTGGCAGAATTTCTATCAATTGACCCGTATTCCCCGTCCTTCCAAGCACGAGGAGAAGGTGAGCGCCTACCTTTATGATTTTGGCCGCAAACTCGGTCTGGAGACCATCCGCGAGGAGTGTGGAAACATTATTATTCGCAAACCGGCGCATCCGGGTTGCGAAAACAAGAAGGCTGTGGTCCTTCAGGGGCATATGGATATGGTTCCGCAGAAGAACGCCGATGTCAAGCACGATTTCGAGAAAGATCCGATCGAGACTTGGATCGACGGTGACTGGCTGAAAGCCAAAGGAACGACGCTCGGCGCCGACGACGGTCTGGGCGTGGCGATGGCCCTCACGGTGCTCCAATCCAAAGACCTCAAGCACGGTCCCATTGAAGTTCTCGTGACCGTCGATGAAGAAACCGGCCTGACGGGCGCCAACCTGCTGGCTCCAGGCTTGCTGCAAGGAGAGATTCTCATCAACCTCGACTCGGAGGAAGAAGGGGAGTTGTGCATCGGTTGCGCCGGCGGACTCGACAGCGCGATCAGCGGCAGCTACAAAGGAGTCGAGCGTCCCAATAACACGGTTTGCATTTCTTTGGCGTTCAAAGGCTTTCAGGGTGGACATTCCGGCACGGACATCAATCTGTACCGGGCCAATGCCAACAAGGTGGCCGCGCGTGTGCTCCACCGCGTGTTGAGCGAGACGGACGCCCGCTTGGTGTATATGCAGGGCGGCACTCTCCGCAATGCCATTCCTCGCGAGTGCTTCAGCTATCTCTTTGTTCCCGAAACGTCGCTGGGTAAAGTCCGCAGTGTCGCCGAGGATGAATTCGCCAAAATCAAGGCGGAATATGCCATCACCGATCCGAATGCCAAGATGGTTTTCGAACCTAGCAGCTCGCTGCCTTGCCGTCCCATTTCCGTGGAACCCGAAATCGCCCTCGCTTTCCTGAAGGCCCTGCTGGCCTGTCCCGACGGCGTGGAGCGTATGTCCAGCAGCGTGCCGGGCCTGGTCGAGACCTCCAACAATATGGCGATGGTCAAGGTGGGCGACGGCGAGTTGATGGTCAAGACCTTGATGCGCAGTTCCGTGGATACAGCCAAAGAGGCGTTGGCGACCAAGATGAAAGCCGTTTTCGAACTGGCCGGCTGTAAGGTCGAATATACGGGCGGCTATTCCGGATGGACCCCCAAGCCCGATTCGGACATTGTCCGTCTGATGGTCAAGGAATATACGAAGCAGTATGGAGAAGAGCCGCTGGTGAAAGCGATTCACGCGGGTCTGGAGTGCGGTATCATCGGTGGAAAATATCCCGGAATGGATATGGTCAGTTATGGTTCCACTCTTTGCAGCCCCCATTCCCCGGACGAGCGCGCGAGCATTTCTTCGCTTCAACGCACTTGGAAATTGGTCTGCTCGGTTCTAGAAGCAATTCCTGAAAAATAAAATGGATTACGGTATTCACGAAGAATGCGGGGTGTTTGGCATCTATGGGGTGCCCGATGCCGCCAACTTGGTCTATTATGGTTTACACTCTCTACAGCACAGGGGGCAGGAGGGCTGCGGCATCGTGGCCTGTGATGATGACGGGGTTTTGCGGCGTGTCAAGGGCGAAGGACTGGTGCAGGAGATTTTCAATGAGGCCAAACTGGCTTCTCTGCCCGGCTCGATGGCCATCGGTCACGTGCGTTATTCCACGACCGGCGGCAGCTGCATAGAGAATGTCCAGCCTTTCCTTTTCCGCCACGAAACCGGGGATTTCGCCCTGGCCCACAACGGAAACATCGTCAATTCCGCCTTGCTTCGGCATTATCTGGAGCGTCGGGGGAGCCTCTTCCAGTCTTCTTCCGACAGCGAGATTCTGGCTCACCTCATCCGCAAGGAGGACAATGACCCGCACCGTCCCCGCATCGATGCCATCAAAGAGGCATTGAATAAGATTGACGGCGCCTTCGCTTTCCTGATTATGACACGCAACCGCATCTATGCCTGCCGGGACAAACATGGCTTGCGCCCTTTGTCCATCGGCCGGCTGGGGGAGGGCTATGTCATCAGCAGCGAGACCTGTGCGATGGATGCGTTGGGTGCCACATTCATCCGCGAAGTGAATCCCGGGGAAATCGTCACCATCGATTATCACGGCATGCGCTGCAGCTCTTATTCGGAGTACAGCCATCATTTCCTCTGCGCGATGGAGTACATTTATTTCTCCCGTCCGGACAGTGATTTGGAGGGGCGCAATGTGCACGGATTCCGCAAGGAGTCGGGCCGGCTGCTTTACGAAGAGGCCCCTTGCGAGGCGGACATTGTCGTGGGTGTGCCTGATTCCAGCCTAAGCGCGGCGATGGGTTATTCGGAGGCGAGCGGCATTCCTTATGAAATGGGTCTTATTAAGAATAAATATGTGGGCCGCACCTTTATCCAGCCGTCCCAGGCCTTGCGCGAGAAGGGTGTGCGAATGAAGTTGGCGGCGGTCAAGTCGATTGTGCGTCACAAGCGGGTGGTGCTTATCGACGACTCCATCGTCCGGGGTACGACTTCGCGGCGCATCGTCCAAATGCTGCGGGAAGCGGGGGCGGATGAGGTTCATCTGCGCATCGCCAGCCCGCAGATTACCAGCCCTTGTTTCTACGGCGTGGATATGTCCACCTACGATGAACTGCTCTGCGCCCATCACAAGGACCTTTCCGCTATCAGCAAGAAACTCGGCGCCGATTCGGTCGCCTTCCTTTCGGAAGAGGCGTTGTTCAAAGCCGGGCATCGCAACGAACTTTGCCTGGCCTGCTTCAACGGCCATTATCCGACCAGCGTCTACCAACGGATTGAAGACGCCAATAAAGAAGTGCGGTAGTTAGTCCTTGATTCCTTTCCAGGATGCGGGGACGGGTGCGGTGACTTCGAGCGGCTCTTTGCGCACCGGATGCAAGAGAGAAATACGCCAGGCGTGGAGGCAGATGCCCCCGTCGGGATTGCTGCGCGGTGCTCCGTACTTGAGGTCCCCTTTGATAGGGCAGCCGATGTGCGAGAGTTGGCAGCGAATCTGGTGGTGACGGCCGGTGAGCAATTCCACTTCCACCAGATGATAGCGTTCCGTACTATATAAATAATGGTAGCGCAAACGGGCGAGTTTCGCGTCTTTAGGGGCTTTGCCGGCTTGTTGTCCGTCTTTTGTGGCCACAGACCCTTTCACGATATAAGCCTTGTTCTGTTTCTCGTTGCGCGTCATCCAATCTTCCAGCAGGGCTTCGTCCTGGGCGGGGCGGGCGCAGCAGAGGGCGCGGTAGGTCTTGTGTACCTGTCCGTCGCGGAACATCGCGGACAGTCTTTCGAGGGCTTTGGATGTCTTGGCGAGAATGACGCAACCGCTTACCGGTCGGTCCAGACGGTGGGGTATGCCCATAAACACTTGTCCGGGTTTGCCGTCTCGCTGGGCGATATAGGCCTTGAACGTTTCCGACAGGCATTCGCCACCAGCAGGTGGTTGTCTTCATACAGGATGCGTGCCGTCAGGTCGTCGAACTCTTCCTGCGACAAAGTCCTGTAAATGGGGGAGGGCGTGTTCATAGGGTGGTGACGCTCGTTTTACGACAACGGCCCGTGGGGCTAGTTGAAGATCACCGTACGGTTCTTGTAGGTGAGAATCTTGCGCTCGATGTGCTTGGTGACGGCGCGGCTGAGCACGATTTTCTCCAAATCACGGCCTTTCCCGACCAGACTCTCAGGGGTGTCTTTGTGGGAAATCCGCACGACATCCTGCTCGATGATGGGGCCGGCATCCAGTTCGGCGGTCACATAGTGGCTGGTCGCACCGATGATTTTCACACCCCTTTGGTAGGCCTGGTGATAGGGCTTGGCCCCGATGAAGGCCGGAAGGAAGGAGTGGTGGATGTTGATGATGTGGTTGGGGTACGCGGCGATCATGTTGTCGCCGATAATCTGCATATAGCGGGCGAGGACGATAAAAGAAACATTCTCGCGGGCCAGGAGCTCCATCTCAGCCTTCTCCACTTCAGCGGCGTTGGAATGGTCTTTCTCCACAGGGAACACATAGTAAGGAATGTCGAACTGTTCACCGATGAAACGGAGGTCTTCGTGGTTGGACACGATGCAGGGGATATCCACATCCCATTCTCCGGCTTTGTAGCGGGCCAGCAGGTCGTAGATGCAGTGGCTCATCTTGCTCACGAAAATCGCCATTCTCGGCCGTACGTCGCTGAAATAGATTTTGAACTCCATTTCATATTTACGGGCAATCATCGTCCGGATGTACTCCTCGATGCTGTCGCGGGGAATCAGGAACGCCTCCAGATCCCATTCGATGCGCATGAAAAGGCGACTCTCGATGGTGTCGACGTATTGGTCCAGATAGACAATATTACCCCGGTTGTCCGTGATAAAACGGGTCACATCGTTGATGATTCCTTGCCGGTCGGGGCAATGCAAAAGCATAATGGCGGTCTGTTTCATAATATAGTCTTCGACTAAAAAGGACCACAAAGTTATAAAAAAAAGTTATAAAAAATTGTAAATCCACGTTTCAAGAGCGTCGTTCACTTCGGTTCCTGCCAAATTGTCACCCTCGCGGCTCTGGCACTCTCTTTGTCATTCCTTTCATCAAACGAAAAAACATTAAAATTTTAATACCATGATTAAACCTTTAGCAGACAGAGTGTTGGTTGAGCCGAAAGAGGCTGAGACCAAGACGGCGTCGGGTCTTATCATCCCTGACACCGCGAAAGAGAAACCCCAGATGGGAACCGTCATTGCAGCCGGCCCCGGCAAAAAAGACGAGGCGATGGAAGTCAAGGTGGGTGACACCGTGCTCTATGGCAAATATGCGGGTACCGAGGTGACCTTTGAGGACAAAAAATACCTCATCATGAAACAATCGGACATTTTGGCAACGCTTTAATCACGTTTGTCAGTTAAAATTTTACAGCTATGGCAAAAGATATCAAATTCAATATGGAAGCCCGCGCCCAGATGCAGCAGGGTGCGGATGCATTGGCTAACGCCGTCAAGGTGACGCTCGGTCCCAAAGGACGCAATGTCGTCATCGACAAGAGTTTCGGTGCTCCCCAGGTGACCAAGGACGGTGTGACCGTCGCCAAACAGGTCGAACTGGAAGACCGCATGCAGAATATGGGCGCCCAGATGGTGAAAGAAGTGGCCTCCAAGACCAACGATCAGGCCGGTGACGGTACGACCACCGCGACCGTGCTGGCCCAGGCCATCATCAATGTCGGTCTGAAGAACGTCACGGCCGGTGCCAATCCGATGGACCTCAAACGCGGTATCGACAAAGCGGTTGCCGTCGTGGTTGCCGATCTGCGTAAACAGAGCCAGGAAGTGGGTGAGGACTATGCCAAGATCGAACAGGTCGGTACCATTTCCGCCAACAACGACAGCTATATCGGCAAACTCATCGCCGACGCGATGGCCAAGGTCAAGAAAGACGGCGTGATTACCGTCGAGGAAGCCAAAGGCACCGATACCGAGGTCAAGGTGGTGGAAGGTATGCAGTTTGACAGAGGCTACATTTCCCCTTATTTCATGACCAACGGAGATAAGATGGAAGCCGTGCTCGATGATCCTTCCGTCCTCATTACCGACAAGAAGATTTCCACGATGAAGGACCTGCTTCCGATTCTGGAACCTATCGCCCGCGAAGGCCGTTCCCTGCTCATCATTGCGGAAGACGTGGACGGCGAAGCCCTGACCACCCTCGTGGTCAACAAGCTGCGTGGCTCGCTCAAAGTCGCGGCCGTCAAAGCCCCCGGCTTCGGTGACCGTCGCAAAGAAATGTTGCAGGATATCGCCACCCTGACCGGTGGTATGGTGGTCTCCGAAGAGAGAGGTTTCACCCTCGAGAATTGCACCCCCGATATGCTCGGTCACGCGGAGAAAGTCGTGATGACCAAAGATAATACGACCATCGTCAACGGTTCCGGCGACAAAGAGGCGATTGCCGAGCGTGCGCAGAGCATCCGTTCCCAGATTGAGAACACCAAATCCGACTACGACCGCGAGAAACTCCAGGAGCGTCTGGGCAAACTCGCCGGCGGTGTGGCCGTCCTCTATGTGGGCGCAGCGACCGAGGTCGAGATGAAGGAGAAGAAAGACCGCGTGGAAGACGCTTTGAGCGCCACCCGTGCAGCAGTTGAGGAAGGTATCGTTCCGGGCGGCGGTGTCGCATACATCCGTGCCGCCGATGCTTTGAAGAAACTCAAAGGTGACAACGAGGACGAGACCACCGGCATCCACATCGTGGCCCGCGCCATCGAGGAGCCCCTGCGTCAGATCGCCGCAAATGCCGGTGTCGAGGGCAGCGTGATTATCCAGAAGGTGCGCGAGGGCAAAGGTGATTTCGGCTACAACGCCCGCACTGACGAGTATGTCAATATGTTCGCCGCCGGTGTCATCGACCCGACCAAGGTGGCCCGCGTCGCGCTTGAAAATGCCGCGTCCGTCGCCGGTATGTTTCTGACCACCGAGTGTGCCATTGCCGACATTCCTTCCAAGGAGCCCGCTCCGATGGCCAACCCCGGTATGGGCGGGATGATGTAATCTCCTTGCCGGGCTCGTCCCGGACACATTTCGGCCCTCGTGGCCGTACTTGAGACAGCGCAAGAAATTGCGCTGTTTTTCTTGTCTTGTTTTGTAAAACTGCCATAAAATGGCAGTCTAATGTCCTATATTTGCAGCGTGAAATAATATGGAGAAAAGCGTATGAAAACGATTCTGGAATGTATGTGCGGCATCACAGAAAAAATGCGGAACCCCGATGATAGGAACGGCGGGTTGCTGCTCGATGGAGTACACCTCAAAAAAGCGGCAGGGGAATTGCGTCAATTACGGAAAGCGCTGGGCTTGAACACGATGCAGGTGCTCATCCTCACGGGTGTCGTTCAGAATTCCTCCCATTATAGGACGGATGGGGACGACATTGCCCACTTTCTCGGGATGGAATATTTGAAATTCCTGAGTTGTCAAGAAGATACCGAAGTGCTGAAAAGGAGAGGGTTTATCCGCATCGATCGGGACGGCAATTATAAACTTCCCAAAGAGGTGCTTAAGAACTTGAAATCCAATAAGTCAGTGGAACCCGAACAGATGACCGGGCTGAGTGCCGGTCAGTTGTTGTATCGTATTAAGAAGAATTTGGGCATTTTGGAAGACGAGGAAACCGAAATCCCGGATTTTTTGAGCGATATGGTACATTTGTTCCGTTTGAATCCGGACAACAGTGTCTCAAGCGCCTGTCTTAAATACTTGGACAAGCTTTCCAAAGAGGAAGCAGTTGTTTTCTTGGCGCTGGTTTATCGTTATTGGTTCGAGAAAGACGACCAGGTAGGTTGGCACGATATGTCGGACTATTTCGATGAGGATGATATGTCGGATTTGCAGGTGTCCTATGCATCGGAAAGTCTTTCTTTGCAGCGGAGGGGTATCATTGAATATGCTCCTGAAAACGGCTTGCTGGACAAGGATTATTTCCGCCTCAAGGATGAGATCAAAGAGGAAATCTTTGCCGATGTGGGCGGCATCCGGAAGAAACAAGCCAAAGTGTCAGCATCGCGAAAAGTGGAGGCGCAATCCATCGGCCGGAAGGATATGTTCTACAACGAGGCTGAAGGCATCGAGGTGGCGCGCTTGAAGGAATTGCTGTCCGAGGACCGTTTCGACGGAGTCCGTGCCCGGATGAAAGAAAAGGGCCTTCGTTCCGGATTCACCTGTCTGTTCTACGGCGGACCGGGTACGGGTAAAACGGAGACCGTGTACCAGTTGGCGCGGGAGAGTGGAAGAGATATTTTTATTGTAGATGTCTCACAAATCAAGAGTTGCTGGGTGGGGGAAAGCGAAAAGAACATCAAGGATGTTTTCAATCGCTATCGGTCCTGCGTGCAGGAAGGCGGCAAGATCCCGGTGTTGCTGTTCAACGAGGCCGATGCCATTTTCGGCATCCGTCAGCAAGGGGCGCAAAGCGCCGTGGACAAGATGGAGAATTCTATCCAGAACATCATCCTGCAGGAGATGGAGGATTTGGATGGCATCCTGATCGCCACGACCAACCTGACGGAGAACCTCGACAAGGCGTTCGAGCGGCGTTTCCTCTACAAGCTGCGTTTCGAGAAGCCGTCCCGGGAGGCCAAGCGCGGTATCTGGAAATCGCTTCTTCCGGATGTCTCCGATGCGGATGTGGCGTACCTGGCCGAGCATTTCGACCTGAGCGGGGGACAAATCGAGAATGTGGCGCGGAAGAAGACCATCCAGTCCATCCTCTCGGGGAACGAACCCACGCTCGAAGACTTGGCTCGCTATTGCGCTGAAGAGACCCTCTCCTCCAATGGCGAGGCTCGGAAGATTGGGTTCTAAGGATTGCCCTGCCTACAGCCCTTGGTGTCAAATATTTTTATAAATTTGCAGGTCTTTAGATTTGTAAATTATGATACGCAAGGGAAATATTATTTTGAAGGCCTTGTTGCTTGTGATGTTCGTGCTTCCGACTCTCTGTTTTGCACAGGACGAGGGCGTAACTCCGAAGCAGCGGGCTTTTTTGGTGGAGTTGCGTCAATGCCTTTTGACGGGCGACAAAGAGGGCGCGGCTGATCATCTATGCTTTCCGGTGCCCTTGTATCGAGAGTATCCCTTGACCGACTACCTGCTGGACAGAGAGGCGTTTCTCAATCAGTATGACCAACTTTTCCCGGAAAACTACATCCAGTCGCTGAGGGAAGATTCGTTCATCGGGACCATCGGTTGGCGCCCGGTCATCTATCTGGGCGGCGAAATGTACGGCGAATTTGAGAATGGACACTACAAGATTGAATATTATCACCATCCGTATGATTACTCCAAAGAATGGGCGGCTGCGGTTGCCTTGCGGAAGAGTCAGTTGCATCCTTCCTTGCGGGATTTCGAACGCCCGGAAATGATTGCGCAGACGAACGAGTACATCCTGATGGTTGATTACGCCGAAATGTACGGCTATCGTCTGGCGGTCTGGGAGAAGCCCGCTTCTCTGATGGATAAGCCGCAGACCGTCGTGCTCAATGGTATCTATGAATTGGAGGGGACCCTTCACAACCTGCACGCGACTTTTACGGTCGAAGATGGCCGCCGCTTTGACGTCACGACCTTCGATGGTCCGGAGTTCTACATCGCCGAACCGAGCGTCGGGCCTGTCTATTTCGCGAGTTATGAGTCTGCGGATGATCTGTTTACGCCTTTCTCCGACGAGGCCTTTGCTGCAGGGGAGTATGAGGCCGTGCTGGCGGCTGCTGACGTTTGTTGTGCCGAAGACGGGACTTGCGTGTCTGGTGCTGGCTCTTGTTGCTGTGCCGGATGCTCCGTGTGCCACACCCTTGCGATTGTCGGCGCCGTCGTTCTGGTCCTTCTGGCCGGCATCTTCTGTTTCCGCCGTTGCCGAAAAAAATAGGCTTGATTAGGAAATCTGCCGAATTTTAGCAGTGTGGTGCTGTATCTTTGCTGGTGAGATAACCGTATAGATATTGCATTATGGAAAAGAAATTCAGCGATTTGAACCCCTCGATTCTGGGGATGAACTGGGCGGAAAGCCAATTGATTCTTGTGGGAGCCCGTCCCGGTGGCGCCAAGACCCAATATGTCTTGGGAAATGTTGTCGTGCGCGGAACGAGGGGTGAAATCCCCGTTGCCCTGTTTGCTCCGGGCGAAGACCGACAAAGGATGATGGACATGTTGATCAGGATGCAAGTGGGGGATGTGAACTTCGAAGGCGGCTCGATATCGTCCAAGAAATTCAAAAACTATCCCGTTTATATCGATGATACGCCGCACTTGACCGTCCCTTATCTGGTCGACCGGATTTTCCACCTGGCCGGGGAGCAGGGGGTGCAGTTGTTTGTCATCGATTATTTGCAGACCATCGATGGAAGTATGCTGGACAGCTATACGAAAGAACGGGAGATGAACAATGTGCTTCGAGTTCTGAAGGCATTGACCGAATCGATGCGCATTACGATCATCGTCACTTCCAGCCTGTCGAACTATGCATTCTCGGCCAAGGAGACCACTCATCCGGATGTACGAAGCATACTCTATGCGACGGAGGCGGAAGAATTATGCGACCAGATTATCTTGATTCAGCCGCTTATGCATCTTAAGAATTTTACGAATCTTACGAATGCCTTCAATATCATTCTCCCGAAGGCCTTTTCTTATGATGATGGCCAGCACGAGGAAATCGTCATTCACGCGACCTTCGATTATGATAAGCGCTATTTCAAGAAGGCAAGATATCCTTTTAAAGAGCAGACGGAAATCGCTGACGGTGCTGTCCAGGCGGCCGAAGAAACGCGGATGTATCAGTGGTACCGTAAGGATGAGGAAGACAGCTGGCATTTCGAATTTCTGGACTCCGAAGGAATGGGCTGGACGATTCATTTGATAGAAGCCGATGGCGATGTCTCCATTTATCAAATCCTTGTGCGCGCCTGGACGGGCGAGGAAATCATTCTGGACCATCCCATCAGTGACGATATCGACTTCCTCAAAACCAAGGCCCTCGACCTCGCCCGCCGCAAGTTCCCCGACGTTGAAATCCTGGAAAAGTGATTTGCCATATCCCGACTGCCGAGAAATGGCACTTTCGTTTCCTATCTTTGCCCGCGAATGGGGCGGTTTCTTTTCTAAAAAGGACTGACCGCTCCATAATTTTATTAACCCTAATACTATGTGTTATGCCTAAAGTATTTAGAATCACTCCCAAGCGCATCAAACGCACGAACGGCCTGGTCCTGACCCCTGAAATGTCTGTTGTCGTCACCACCCGTCAGTATGTCTTCGACCCTTTTTACAACAGTGCGGAAGAAGTCAGAGAAGCCTATATGCGTATCTATGGCTTCGATTATCGCCGCGCCTGCTGCTCCAAAGCAGATTTCTCCTACGAAGCACTGGATAAATAGCATTGGACGATGAAACAAGTTGTGACATATTGTGACTGGAACGAGCATATCCGGAAGAAACCGCAGATGTATCTTGAGCGATTGGGGGATGGCTCCCATCCGCAAGATGGCATTTATGTCCTCTTGGAGGGCATTTTCTCGAAACTCGCGGAATATGTTCAACCGAGTTGCGGAAAGCCGATCTCCGGTCAGGTGGAAGAGCATTCTGTGACCGTGAGGCATTACGGGCGAGGACTTTGTTTGAATGCGCTCCTTCATGCCACGGGCGACTTTTCAGTTCCGATGGGAGCGTCGGAACAAGCTGCGACTGTTCCTCTCATTATGGTAGCGAATGCGATGGCTTCCGATTTCTATGTGGCTTCCTATCGAGAAGGGGAATGTGCTTGGGTGA
>CACZWF010000074.1 GCA_902784785.1 uncultured Bacteroidia bacterium | reverse complement strand
GACCTCTTCATCGACTGCACGTTCGAGACGGCGGGCAAGACCTTCCTCATGGACTACGGCATAGCGAAGCACGCCGAGGGCAACTGGCTCTCCAACATCGCATCCAGCGAAGACGGACGGCTCTATCTCGGAACCAACAACGGACTGATTCGCTACACACCGGAAAGCAATTACGCCCTACGGCTTTCCTACACCTACGGTTTGAAAACCTTGGAGTTCTCGGACGGAGCCGCCTTTGCGGATAATCAAGGACTTTTGTATTTCGGAGCCACCAATGGATTCACCGTCGTACAATGGGAAGGAGGAGAAGTGAAGGACGTGACTCCTCCGCTCACCATCACGGCGCTCTTTAAAAACGGAGAACGCATTCCCTTGTTCGAGTCCGTCACAGACACCGGGCTCACCATCGAAGCCGGTGACCGGCTGAACGCGGTGGAACTCTCGGCGACGGATTTCATCAACGAAGAGAACTTCCGTTATGAATACCAAGTGGTGGAGAGAGGTGAAAAATGGACAGAAAGCGAAGCCATCATCATCCTGTCTTCCCTCGCGCCCGGGGAATACCATTTGAATTTCCGCTATAAGAATCCCGGAACGGGCTATGAAAGCCCCATCACGACCCTTCACCTCACCATTCTCGCGCCCTTCTACCGGACGACAACGGCCGTCGCCATTTACTCGCTGCTTGCCATCGCCTTGATTCTGGTGATGATGAGCCTGATTGCGCGCTACAACGCCCGTAAATACGAGAAGAAAATCAAGGACATCGAGAAAATGCAGAAAGAACAACTGCACGACGCCCAACTCAAACTGATGCGTGACTTCGCCACCCAGATCGAGCGGCCGTCCTTGATGATGGAAGCGCCTATTCACCAGATTCTCTCCTACAGCCGGGCCGACAGTTATATCACCGCCTGCGCGGAAAACGCTCGGCATTATAACGAGAAAATCAACCACACGCTGCATCTTTTCCGGGAACTGACTTCCGAGGAGGAAATATCCCAACCCGATATGATGGTGTTCTCCCCCGCCAGCACCTTGTCGGATATGCTGGAAACCTATACATCCATCGCCCGCAACAAAAAAGTCATCTTCGCCACGTCCATTCCGAAGGACTTGCTTTGGACCGGCTGTCCGCGAACCTTTATGACCTTCACGGATATGTTGTTGACCAACTTGTTTTTCCACGTCGCGGAGGGGAAAAGCATCACGCTGGACATCCATACGGACGAACAAGAAGAACAATTGATATTGGACTTCACCCTGGAGAGCGATTGGCCGGATGTGGAACTGTACCAACAACTTTCGCACGAGAATTTCGCCCTTGAATACATCCAAAACCACCTTCGCAAAAGTCTGACCATCCAAGATGAAATGCGCTTGGTTCTGTGTTACCAGATGATTTCTTCAGTGGGTGGCAGCATGCGTGTAAACCGGGAACGGGAAACAAGTCTCTTCCACGTCATCGCCCCGAAACGGGAGATAGAAGAAACGTCCGCAAGCATCGGACCGGTCGCTGAAACCCCTCAACCGGAACCGTACCATTCCCCGTCCGCGCAGTTGCTGCTGAAAACGGAACTGCCCGACAATCCCCTTCCGGGCCCCGACATGCATTCCATGTTCGCGCTCTGCGCCAAGAGCGAAATTCGGAAAGCCCTCACCCTGCTGTTCCAGCACGAATTCAACCTGCATTTCTTCAAGCAGACGAGCGAACTCAGCGAAGCGTTGGAAAGCCAGCATCCGGACATCATCATCTGCGAATTGATGGCGCAGGACACACAGACCGAGACTTTGATTTTGTCCTTGAAGAAAAACAAAGAGACGGTGAAAATCCCCGTCATCTTGATTGCTGAAGAACAAGGAGACTTGCCGGCCGACGCGTGGGCGACCCTTCCCCTCAACGCCAAGTCGCTTAAGCAGACGGTGGAACAGAATCTCCGGCGGGTGGAATCCCTGAAAGAGTATTTCAGTTCGCAAGTCAGCATCTATGAGTTCAGCGACGGCAAAAAGTTGCATCGCGAGGACAAGGAGTTCCTGGAAAAACTCTATCGAGTAATCCGGAGCCGCCTGCAGGACAGCGACCTGACGACCAGCGCTATCGCAGACGAAATGAATATGAGTCTGCGGAGCCTCTACAGCCGGATGAGCGGCATCATCAACGTGACGCCGAGCGCCATTATCCGGGAGTACCGGCTCGCGTATGCGGCCCAAATGCTGTTGAAGACGAAACTGACGACGGCAGAAATCATCTGGCAGTCGGGCTTCGCCAATCGCGGGACGTTCTTCAAAAACTTCCTCGCCCGCTACGGTTGCACGCCGAAAGAGTACCGCCAGCGTAACGGAGTCACGGAAGAGATGCCCGATCAGGGTCGGGCATGACGCCTGTCACCCCCGGCTTGACCGGGGGTCTCTTGCAAAGAAGGCTTACTTGACCTCCTTAAAGGAGACGGCGAAGCCGCCGCCGGGAGCCATACGGACATTGATTTTGTCCTTGGCGCTCACCTTCATCTTCTTGATGACATAGGCGGCATTGTTGGTCTGGTAATGCGCGTCCTTGGCATCCATATAGAGGGTCGCCTCGTACTTCCTTCCTTTCTCCAGGAAAGTCAACGGAACTTTGAAAGAACGCTCGTTCTCGTCGGTCACGCCGCCCAGGAACCATTGTCCGTCCTTGCGGGCCTGACGGGCCACGACGATATAATCACCCGGTTCAGCGAAGAGATAGCGGCTTTGCTCCCAATCCACGGCCACGTCTTTGATAAACTGGAACGCGTCCATATATTTGGCGTAGTTCTGGGGCAGGTCGGCGGCCATCTGCAAGGGTGACGGCATGGTCAGATAGAGGCCCAGTTGGTTGGCGAGGGTAGCCTGCACGTGGGAACCGTTGTTGGGGCTGAAGGTGGACAGGTTGGCCTCGAAGATACCGGGGGTATAGTCCATCGGACCGCCGTTCAGACGGGTGAAAGGCAGGATGGTGACGTGCTCAGGAACCGTTCCGCCGAAGGCTTGGTATTCCGTTCCACGGGCGGATTCGTTGCCGACCAGGTTGGGATAGGTGCGGCACAGGCCGGTGGGCCGAATCGCTTCGTGGGCGTTGACCATCACGTGGTGCTTGGCAGCCTGCGTGACAGCGTAGAGATAGTGGTTGACCATCCATTGGCCGTAGTGGTATTCGCCACGGGGAAGGATGTCGCCCACATAACCGGATTTGACGGCGTCGTAGCCATATTGATTCATCAGGTCGTAGGCGGCCTCCATATGACGCTCGTAGTTGCGAATGGAAGAAGAGGTCTCGTGGTGCATCATCAGTTTGATGCCTTTGGAGTGGGCATACTCATTGAGGGCGGGCAGGTCGAAATCGGGGTAAGGAGTCACGAAATCGAACACGGAGTCTTTCCAGCAGCCGACCCAGTCTTCCCAACCGATGTTCCAGCCTTCAATCAGCAATTGGTCGAAGCCGTGCTCGGAAGCGAAGTCGATGTAGCGGCGGACATTCTCGTTGTTGGCGCCGTGGCGGCCGTGGGGCTTGGCTTTGCTGTAATCGGTCTTGCCGATATGGATGGAGGGAAAGTCGTTGGTATAGGACCAGGTGCTGGGACCGGCGATCATTTCCCACCACACGCCCATATATTTGGTCGGATGAATCCAGGAGACATCATCGTAGGCGCAGGGGTCGTTGAGATTGAGCACCAGACGGCTGGAGAGCATCTTGACGGCACTGTCGGTGACTTGAATCGTACGCCAGGGGGTGTGGCAGGGGGTCTGCATATAGCCTTTCCAGCCTTGGGCGTCAGGGGTCAGGAAAGAGGTGAAGACGCGGGTATTCTCATCATAATTGAGGTGCATGCAGGGATAGTTGACCAGCGCGGCTTCGTGGAGGTTGATGTAGAGACCTTCGTCGGTCTTCATTTGAAGCGAGGTCTGCACACCGGTAAGGGAGAAGAAAGAAGTTCCGGCGTTGCGGGCGACGCGGTCGGTCATATAGCTGCGAATCTGGGAAAGTCGGCTGGTGGTGTATTCGTATTCTTGCGAAGAAAAGTCGCCGGGAATCCACCAGGCGGTGTGGTCACCGGTCATCGCGAATTCGGTCTTTTCTTCTTTAATCACAAAGTAGCCGAGTTGCTGGTCGGAGGGAAATTCGTAGCGCAGGCCGAGACCGTCGTCGTAGAGACGGAAACGGATGTCCATCCGGTGGCCGCTGGTTTTGTGGCGGAGGTGGACCAGCAGTTCGTTGTAGCGGTTGCGGATGAAATGTTCTTCACCCCAGACGGTTTCCCAGGTCTCGTCGAAGGAATTTTCATCCTTAGAGAGGAGTTCGAATCCGTCGGAGAAGGTGTAGCAGTCACGGTCGTCGATGCGGGCGATTTCGCCATTTTCCTGGAGTTTCATAATGCAGGGGCGAAGGCTGCCGCGCAGGTCGAAGCCGAGGCGGCTGGGCAGGATGACGGCGGTGCCGCCGTGTTGGAGGGCATACTGCGGAGTACCATCTTCTTGCAGAAAGAATTGAAGGGCAAGGGTGCTCTCCGGCGAGTTCAGAGCGCAGGTGGCTGCGGGTTGGACGCTCGCGGGATTGCTTGCGGGTTCGGCTTGGAGCCGGGCGCCGAGGGCCAGCATCATCGTGGCCGCGCAAATCAGGGTAATGATCTTTTTCATATTCGTTGGTTTTTTAATTATCTCTTTTCTTCACCATATCAACGCTCTTGCTCTCTATACACATATATGCCTCCTTTCCGCAACAGGCTGTCGGGGAGGAAGGTGCCGGGGTGGATTTCCGTCACCCCCGCTTCGCTGCCCGTCACCCCCGGCTTGACCGGGGGTCTCCGGATGACGGCCAGTCCTCTCCCGGGGAAGTCCAATCGGACCTCGTCGAAAAGCGGACGCGTGACCAGATACTCCGGATCGGCGGGCGACCATGTGTAAAGGCCGATGGCGGTGAGCACATACCAAGCGGACATTTCGCCGGCGTCATCCATTCCGGCGTAGGCCAGATGCTCCGCTCCCATATCATAGAAACGGTCCAAAATTTCATCGATAATCCGTTGACTTTTCTCCGGTTTTCCTATAAGTGCATAGACAAAAGGAAGATGATGTCCCGGCTGGTTGCCGTGGCAGTATTGCCCGATGAAACCCGTCATATTCTCGACCTCATATCCTCGCCAAGGATCGGTGAACAGGGAATCCAATTTCTGCTCAACCACACTGCGCCAGCCCTCTGACTCCCCTTCCGGGTTGTAGAGCGAGAACAGGCCCTGACGGTCGTGAGGCGGGTAGAAAAGCAGGTTCCAAGCGTTGGCTTCGCGCCACATATGCTGGAAATACGGATAATAAGGGTCAAAATCCTTCAACCATTTTCCCTGCTCGTTACGGCCGCGATAGAAACCGGTGGACGCGTCGAAAACATTTCGATAGTTTTGGCTCTGACGCATCAAACGATGATAGTTCATGGTATCTCCCACGGCAAGGGCCACCTGCGCCACGGCATAGTCGTCGTAGGCATATTCGAGGGTTTTCTGCACGCCGGCCTTGTATTCTTTCCAGAAGGGAATGCCGACGCTGTCTTTATCGGAAATCCAGCCCCGGGAGAAATACTCGTCCATATAGCGGCGGCCTTCTTTGCCCGGGACGGTAGCGTTCTTCAAAATCAAGCGATAGGCGCGCTCGATATCGAAATCCCGGATTCCCCGGCTCCACAAACCCGCGATGAAAGTGGCGGCGTGGTCTCCATGGAAGAAGGTCGGCATATAACCGTTGTTCTTTTCGCCCTTGTCGGTGATGGATTTGACGACATCACAAGCCACACCCGGACGCAGCAGGGCCAGCAATATCAGTTTGTTGCGGTGATCGTCCCAGAAAGAAGGGTCGGTGTAATAGTCAAATCCATTGTTGCATTTCTCCCCACGAATATCGCGATAATCCCCGTTCACATCACTCCGCAGGCAAGGCCAGAGCAGGCTGCGGTACAGGGTGGAGTAGAAAAGCCCGCGTTGGCGCTCGCTTCCCCCTTTGACTTGGATGGCGGAAAGTTGTTTTTCCCAAATGGCGTCCGCGTCCTGACACACTTGCGCAAAGGATTTCCCCGCCAGTTCCTGCCTCAGATTTTCTTTCGCCCCCTCCTCACTCACAAACGAGAAACCGATACGCAAGGACAGGGTATGTGACTCGGATTCCGAACTGACGGTCGACTGTAAAGAATTCGGTTCGAATGAAATGACAAAGACGCGGGCCTCGGCCGATTTACCCTTTTTATTTATAAAAGGAGTGACCACCTCCCGTATCTCTCGGATGGGAACATCACTCTCCGCATAAAAATAGATGGTCTCCCCCGTTTGCTGAAAACCTGAAAAAGCGGACGGACCCGCTTGACGGACGGCCCAGTTTTTCACCCGTTCATTGCTGCGGGTAAGGTCCAGCAATAAAGAGGGGGCTTCCGCAAGGAGTTCCGACCCTTGCTTAGCTGCGTGCCCCGGTCCGAAGGTATATTGATGAAAGGCGCAGCGGAGGGTGCTGGTGAGTTCCACATTGACACCATATCTGTCAAGATAGACTTGATAATAGCCGGGACGCGCCGATTCATTTTCGTGCGAGAAGGCGGACGCATAATCCACTGCGTCATAGGTACCGCGTACCGGCAGGATGGGGAAATGGCATAGGTTCCAATGCCCCTTGCTGGTGTGAGCGAAGCCGCAAATCGTCGTGTCTTCGTACTGATAGCCGCTTCCGCTGTGATATTTCGTCACGGGCGTCGCCTGTACCATCGCATTGGGCAGCGAGGCACCCGGAAAGGTTTCCGCGCCCCAGGTACGGGTGATGCGTTCACGATGATAGCCGAGGTCTTCGTTCTCCCACAAAGTCGCCGTCCCCAGCATCGGGTTGACATAATCCGTCAACTTTTCCTGACTCGCCGGACGGCAGGAAACCATCAGCAGCAAGGAGGAAATACAACAGGAAAGTACGAAAAACTTTCGCATACGAAACGGCCGCCCCATCCGGAGAAAGGATTTATTTCAGGATTTTGTCTATCGCCGGCTTGATAACGGACTCCATCACCGTATATCCGTCCGAATTGGGATGAACCCCATCGCCGGAATAGGAAGAGGGAAGTCCTTTGGCCGAATCCGCAAGCGGCGTCCAGTAGTCCACAAAGGCGTAGTTCTTTTCCGCAGCGAGTTGTTTGAGCATCCCATTGAGTTCAACGATGATGTCGGCGGGATGTACATTGGGGTTCCAATTATAGACATTGGCGGGCAACAGGGAGCAGATAATCACAGGAATGTTGTTTTGCTCAGCCATTTCCGCCATCGCGCGGATATTCCCTAAAATATAATCATTGGGTCTGGACACGCCGGCGTTGTCATTGCCGGCAATATCATTGGTCCCGGCACAGATCGCCACACAACCGGGGTCGTTGTCCACGACATCGTTCTGAAAACGGGCAAGCATCTGCGCGGTCGTCTGACCGGCAATGCCCTTAGAGATATAAAGGTTCTCAGCAAAGAAGGAAGGATGCCCATTAGTAGACTCATCCCAGAAATCCGAGATGGAGTCCCCCATAAAAATCGCATTCGGTCCGGAATAGACTCTCTTGGCGGGAGAGGGATTGAGTGAAAATGATAAAAGACAAGCCATTGGTAGAATGAAGAAGAGAAGCGCTTTTTTCATACTATTAGTATTTATCTTGTTGCAAAGATAGTACGATAGCGGATGAAAAAAGTACGGATTTACGCAAAAAGAGTCTAATTTTCCACAGAGCCGAAGACGTTGCGGACAGCTTCAAGATAACCGTAGCCCGTCAGTTTGTCGGGCAGCAGACAACTGCCTTCCACCCATTCGTTCCAAGTATTGATCATCACGAAGCGCGCCGGGGGGGGGGGTAAGCTGAATGCGAACATCGGGAAAACAGGCATTGCGCCCTCCGAGAGCTCTTCGAGGTTTCGTC
>CACZWF010000073.1 GCA_902784785.1 uncultured Bacteroidia bacterium | reverse complement strand
CATAGTTCACCACTCTCAACTCGACGTCAAAGATACAACAAAGAACACCGTGACTCCATATCGAAATCACGGTGCAAATCTAAAAGAGGGGCCCACAAGCGAAGCGAAGTGGGAGGGATAGACCCGAAGGGGCGTACCTTCTGAACTCCATCACCCTCCCGAGCGTGAGCGCCCTTTCGGGGGCAAAAGGCCCGAGCGTGCCAGACTTAAAAATTCTCATATTTACAAGACTTACGGAAAAATTTCATAAATTTGCGCTGTCAAGCAAGACGGTCGTGGAATCGGCCGTAAATGAAATAAGGAGCATTCAGTCGTTCATATTCTAGGACGCCGCTCCCTTCACAATAGAACATTTATAACATGAGCAGTTTTTTATTGCTCTAATTGTAGGCTATTAGTACAAAGCATCATAATAATCACAATTATGGCAGATGATATTCAAATATATATAACTGGGATTGATGTTCCGCAAGGAGATAGTTACGAAGATATCAAAAAGCGGAAGCAAATCATTAAGAATTTCTATGCATTATGGAATGCGGCGCATCCGGATAAAAAACTCTGGAATAATTCGTTGCAGGATTATATTTATGTGAAGTACATATCAATCAATGAGACTATGGGACACGCCTCAGTTTCCTATGAATCTACTATGGCAGTTATAAGACTAACTGAAATTCTCGAAAAGGCAGTTTTCGTTAAAAAGGGACCAGCAAAATCAAACGACAAGAATCAACGCCCGTTTGACAAAATGATTGTGATGATGCACCAAGGAATTCGACTTCTAGTTGGTCATCAAAAAGTTACAGGCGAATATGTGCAATACTGTATAACAAAAAAAGCCAGCCTGGGACGCTGACTTTAGGGCTCGAATCAAGTAGACTTGAGAGGGTTGTCATCCCTTCGTACCGAATTCCCTGCGACGATTCCAGTGCAAATATAGGTACTTTTTCTTAATTGACAAATTATTTTGAACTTATTTCGATATAGACTTTCAATGGATGGACTGATCCCGAAAAAAGCCGAGGGAAAGTCAAATCGTTTTCTCTCGGCTTTTTTATCAGAGTGTAATGAGGACAATCGTTACTCGACGGTGATGGGGGTGCTGAGTTTGATGTCGGTCGCGGAGGCGGCCACTTCGATGTTGTAGGCGCCGGGATCCAGGACCCAGTCGTGCGAGAAGATGTCGTAGTACTTGAACGCATCCATGGGAAGCTGGACCTTGACCACTTGCTTCGCACCCTTGGCGAGCTTGACCTTGGCCAGCCCTTTGAGCTCACGCTCCGGACGGATGATGGAAGGGGACTGCGGCGCCACATAAATCTGTGCGGCTTCGGTCGCCTCGCATTTGCCCGTATTGGTCAAAGTGAAGCAAACCTCGTAGCCGTTCTCATTCTTCACCACGGAAGGCTCGCTATAACTGAAGCTGCTGTAGGTCAAACCGTAACCGAAAGGATACAGGGGCTCCACGCCGAAATGCTTGATGCCGCGATAGCCTACGAACACGCCTTCGCCATAGTCGGCGAAAGGATATTTCGCGTGACGAGGGGCATAATGTCCCGGCTCGTACTTGGTATAGACGCTCTCATCCAGTTTTTGCATGTGGTAGAAACGATTCACGGGATTCTTGTCCAGACTGCCCCAGAAGGTGAAAGGCAGACGGCCGGAAGGGGAGACCTTGCCGGAAAGGATGTCCGCCAACGCGCGACCGCCTTCCTGACCCGTGTACCAGGCCATCACGATGGCGCTTACCTTGTCGCCCCACTTCTTCAGGTCCACTTCACCGCCGGAATAGACGATCACAACCACTTTCTTGCCCGTGGCGACAGCCTCGTCAATCAACTTCTCCTGATCTTTGTCAAGTGAATAAGTACGGTCGTGGTTTTCCTTTTCCGAGTTCTTGTTGAATCCTGCCGCGACGATAATCGTATTTACGCTTTTCAGTTCCGCCTCGTTGTTCGGAATGCCGTTGCGGAGAATCACATTGTATTTCTTGCCCAGGTTGCAAAGGCCCTGGTACAAGGTGACCTCATATTTCTTGAGGGGATGCATCGCGCCGGAGCCGCCGCCGAAAGTGACATAATCGGCATTGGGGCCCACCAGCAGGATTTTACCGCCCTTGATGGGGAGCACGCCGTCGTTCTTGAGCAGAACAGGAGCCTCGACGGCCGCCTGGTAGGCCAGCTGACGGCTTACGTCATAGTCTTCGGGAATGCTGCTGTCCTTCATCGGCTTGTCCAAGAATCCGTAGGCGATAAAAGCCTGGAGGATGTGGATGCACTTCTCGTCAATCACCCGCTCGGGGACGACACCGTTGTCGATGAGGGGCTTGATTGTGTTGTAGTTCATCGCATAGCCGTTGGGCATTTCCATATCCAGACCGCTCATCGCGCAGCCGATCGGAGTGTAGGTGGATACCCAGTCGGACATCACGAATCCCTCGAATCCCCATTTGCGCAGGTTGTCGTTGATCAGCCAGCTATTCTCAGCGGCATGCTGACCGTTGACGGGGTTGTAGGATGTCATCACGGCGCCCACGCGGGCTTCTTCCACGGCCTTGCGGAACGCGGGGAAGTAAATCTCGTTCATCGTCCGTTCGTCGGCACCGCTGCTGACCGCGTGGCGGTCATATTCCTGATTGTTGAGCGCGAAATGCTTGATGGTGGCCATTACGCCCTGTTTCTGGATGCCGGTGATGTATTTGGCAGCCGTCTCGGAAGCGAGATAGGGGTCTTCGCCCATATACTCGAAGTTGCGGCCGCACAGCGGGCTGCGGTAGATGTTGACACCGGGACAGAGCATAATGCCCACGCCACGAGCTTTGGCGTCATAGCCGATGCCGGTACCCACGCCGAGGGCCACCTCGGGATTGAAGGAGGCCGCCAACGCGATGCCGCAAGGATAGTAGGTGCTGTTGGTCGGCGTGCGGCCGATGGCGCGGACGCCCTGAGGACCGTCGGCCATCAACACTTCGGGGATGCCCAGCCGCTCGATGGGGAGGGTGTAGAACTCTTCCCGCTGGCCGGAAATCAGTTTGCATTTCTCTTCCAGCGTCATCTGTTTGACCAGCGATGCCGCCCGGTCTTTGTCGGCCTGTGTTACCACAGGTTGGGCTTTGACGGACACGAATGCCAACGCCAAAACCGCGAGTGTAATCAATGCTTTTTTCATATAAAACGGATTTATTTTTTCAGTCTCTCCTGGATGGCGCGGGTCTGCTCCTCGTAGCCGGGTTTTTCGAGCAGGGCGAACATATTTTTCTTGTACGCCTCCACGCCGGGCTGGTTGAACGGATTGACACCGAGGATGTAGGCGCTGATGCCGCAAGCCTTCTCGAAGAAGTAGAACAGACCGCCGAGGTTGAACTCGTCGAGTTTGTCCACGCTCACGTTCATCTGGGGCACTCCGCCGTCGATGTGGGCAAGCTGGGTGCCGAGCTGGGCCATGCGGTTGCACTCTTCCACGTGCTTGCCGGCGAGGAAGTTCAGTCCGTCGAGGTTCTGGCTGTCCGATTCGATGACCAAGGAACGCTCGCTGTTGTTCACGGTGACGGTGGTCTCCATCAAGATGCGCTCGCCGTCCTGGATGTACTGACCCATCGAATGGAGGTCGGTGGTGCAGATGACGCTGGCGGGGAAGATGCCCTTGCCGTCTTTGCCTTCGGACTCGCCGTAGAGTTGTTTCCACCATTCGCCCAGGTATTGGAGTTTGGGTTGGAAGGAGACGAGAATCTCCACTTTCTTACCTTTATTATATAATAGGTTGCGCATCGCGGCATATTGCACGGCGGGGTTGTTTTCGGCGGGACGGCCGCAGGCCTGTTCCATCTCCAACGCTCCCTTGAGCATAGCCTTCACATCGTAGCCGGCCAGCATGATGGGCAGCAAGCCTACCGGTGTGAGCACGGAGAAGCGACCGCCGACATTGTCCTCGATGACAAAGCTGCGATAGCCTTCCTGATCGGACAGGCTCTTGAGGGCGCCGCGTTTGGCGTCGGTGACGGCCACGATGCGCTGGGCGGCTTCTTCGCGGCCATAGCGCTGTTCGATATATTGTTTGACGATGCGGAAGGCGACCGCCGGTTCGGTGGTGGTTCCGGACTTGGAAATCACCACGCAAGCCACATTGCGCTCACGGGCCAGGTCCATCATTTCGCACAGATAGTCTTCGGAAAGGTTGTTGCCCGCGAAGACAATCTCGGGAGCCACCTTTTTGGCGGAAAGGGAACGGCCGAAGGTGTGGCTGAGGGCCTCTACAGCGCATTTGGCACCCAGATAGGAACCGCCGATGCCGATGACCACGACCAAGTCCACGCCTTTGGTGAGCCAGTCTTTGCGGATGGCTTCGCAGGAATCGACCAAGCGGCTGGCCAGCGTCAGGGACGGCAGGTGTTTCCAACCCAGGAAGTCATTTCCGGCTCCGGTTTCGTTTTCCAAAACGGACAAAGCGGACAAGGCTTTGCCGACATATTCTTTGTACTCTGCATCTTTTACAAAGGAGTTGCAGCCTCCCATTTCGAATTTGACCATAATTTGTAAATGTTAATCGTACAAAATTAATGTTTTTTTTACAAAAATAATTGTAAATTCGCAGAAATTTAGGTGTGACATCCAGAAGTTTTGCCCAAGCAACATGAATCCTTTCGTCCGTCTGTATCGCTTCTTCTCCAAGCACAAAGCGCTGATGTACATCTTGATGATCGGCACGGCCTTGTGCGGAGGAATCTTGAGCACCCGACTTCGTTTCGAAGAAAACATCGCGACCCTGCTTCCCAAGACCGAAGACAGCAGCAAGAGCGGTATCGCTTTCAGCCAGATCAAGGTCAAAGACAAGGTTTTTATCCTCATACATCCGAAAGCCGCGGAAGATGCGGCTGACGCGACGGTTTCCCAAGCACAAAGAGATACGCTCATCCAGGCGATGGACGCTTATATCCGGAAGATTTCCGAAAAAGATGAAAATGGTCTCATCGCCAATTGCCTGTACTGCTTGGACAATGATGATATGATGAATCTGGTGTGGTTCTCTATCGGAAATCTGCCCGCTTATCTGCCGGAAGAGGCCTATCCCAAGCTGGACAGCCTGCTCGATGAAAAAATCATCGATAAGCTGGCGGCAGGGGATTATGACGGAGAATTGCCCGCTACGGGCGGTCTGGCCATCAAGGACGGACATCTCTTTTCTCAGGACGGAACGGTGGTCATGGCCTTCCTGACCCCCGGATTCGATGCCTTGGATTCCAAAGCCGCGGGACAGTTGAACCGCATGATGCTTCAGGCCGGCAAAAGCGTTGAAGAACAGTATCCCGGTGTGGAGGTTCTCTTCCACGGAAATCCCATCAACGGCTGTCATAACTCGGGACAAATCAAAAAAGACCTGTTGTATTCGGTGGGTATCTCCCTGGTGATTATCTGTCTGGTTATCCTGCTTTGCTTCAAGACCAAACGGACCCTTTTCCATCTGGTCATCCCGATTATCTACGGTGTGCTGATTGCGATGGGGGGAATGTACCTTATCAAAGGCAGCCTGTCCATCATATCGCTGGGTATCGGGGCCATCGTGCTGGGCGTGGCGATGAGTTACTGCCTGCATATCCTTACGCATCATAAGTATGTCAGCGACATAGAGACCTTGCTCAGCGAGCAGGCCAAGCCGGTCTGCCTGGGCTGTCTGACCACGGTGGGCGCTTTCGCCGGTCTGCTGCTGACCTCCAGCGAACTTCTGACGGACTTCGGCCTTTTCGCCTCCCTGGCTTTGCTGGCCACCACATTTTTTGCCTTGGTCTTCCTGCCTCATTTCCTGACGAAAGACGGGGCGGTGAAGAACGAAAAGGCCTTCAATGTGGTCAACCGCATCAATTCCTATCCGCTCGACCGCAACAAACCCGTGGTCATCTTCTTCTCCCTGCTCTGCGTGGTTTGCATCTTTTTCTCCCGTAAGGTGACTTTCGACAGTGATTTGAACCATATCGGCTATTTCGATCCGGCGACCTTGCGCAGCGAGTGTCTGTACAACGAGAAGATGAACGGAGGTTTCAGTTCCATGTATTATGCGGCCGTCGCTGCCGATTTGGACAGTGCCATCTATCTGAGCCGCAACATCGGTGAACGGCTGGCCTCCCTGCAGCAGGAAGGCCTGGTGGAGAGCTTCTCGGGAGCGGATATGATTCTGGTCCCTTCGGACGAACAGGCCGACAACATCCTTCGCTGGAAGAAGTATTGGACGGAAAAACGCATCCGCCGGACAACCCGTCTTTTGAAAAAAGAAGATGCCAAATATGCGTGGAGCGATTCGGCCGGAATGGATATCCCGGAAACTTTCACGATGATGGTCCGGGCCGATTATGAGCCGGGCTCCATCGTGGATGCCAATGCGATTCCCGAAGCCTTGCTGTGCAATTATGTGGAACAGTCCGACAATGGCTGGCTGATCCTGACTTCCGCGTTGATGGACAAGGAAAACATAATGACGGTCAACGACAGCATCAACGCCATTCCCGGCGCCGTCATCCTGGACCCGTTCTATTATACGGGCGATATGGTGGAAATCGTGCACGACGACTTCAATGTCGTATTGTTGGTGTCTTCCATCTTTGTGTTTATCGTCCTGTTGCTGACCTTCCGGAGCATTACCATCACCATCATCGCTTTCCTGCCGATGCTGCTGAGCTGGTATGTCGTCCAGGGAATGATGTATATGCTCGGATTGCAGTTCAACCTGATCAATATAATGATTTCCACCTTCATCTTCGGCATCGGGGTGGATTACAGTATATTCGTGATGGAGGGCCTGCTCAACAAATATCGGACGGGCGCCTATCGTCTGCTGACCTGCCACAAGGCGGCCATCCTCTTCTCGGCCTTTGCCTTGATGGTTGTGACGGGCTCCCTGCTTTTTGCAGTTCATCCGGCCATCCATTCCATCGGGGAATGCACCCTGATCGGTATGGCCTCCACGATATTGATTACCTATGCTCTCCAACCTATGCTGTTCCGCTGGCTGCTGGGCTGGGGCTGGTTTAAAAGACATCTGTTGAAATGAAGAAGATAAGTTGGGTCTTTGTGCTGTTGCTCGCGTGGGCGCTTCCCCTTTGCGCCGCTTCCGATGCAGAAATGTTGCAGTTTATTTCCCGGACAGGCGCCGAGAAATCCGAAGTCATTATGGCTGTCGATGAGACGCGTTCGGTTCCCCACAAGGAGAAGGCGACGCTCCCGTGCTCATTGCGTTATGTGAATCCGGATTTTCTGGAAATGACATACGAGCAAGCTGATAAAGAATATTTCCTGATTGACGGAACGAAGATGGTACGGCGTCGGGGTGGGCGCGAAGATAAATTCGATTTGACCAAGAATCAATTGATGCGCCGTCTGGCGAATACCTTGCTCTATGCTTTTTCCGGTCAGGTGGAAAAGATTTCTACGGAACAGAATACCACGCTGAAAGTCAGCGAGGAAAAATCATCCTATCGGGTGGTTTTGGACGCCCGCAAGAAACAAGTGATGGGCTACTCCCACATTGAAATTCTTTATAGCAAGAAAGACGGGCGGATCGTCTATATGCAGATGGACGAGTTTAACGGGGTCTCTACGATTTACGTGCTGGCAAAATAAGCCAACTGGCAGCCCCGCTGACAATCGATACCAACAATTGCGACTCGTGACAGAGCGTGGCGAAAAGAAGCCCCACGCCCCATTCCATTCCGTACAGGGAACCCAGACTGAGTGCGATGATATAATGGTAGGCGCCGATTCCGCCCGGAACGGGTATGACGGAGGCGATGCTTCCCAGCGCAGACAGCAACATCGCGTCTTTGGGCAGCAGTCCGAGTCCCAGGGCCAATGAAATACACATCACTTGCAGCATATACAAAAGCCAGATGGCTGTCGTGTCCACGATAAACCATCTTTTCCCCGGCATTTGTCGGATACTGGCCACCCCTTCCACGACGCCCACCAGAAATTTCTTGATG
>CACZWF010000072.1 GCA_902784785.1 uncultured Bacteroidia bacterium | reverse complement strand
CGAAAATCCCTACGCCGTGCGCGTGGTTTCCGATATCCTCGAATCCAACGGTTCCTCTTCGATGGCTTCCGTCTGCGGCGGCTGCCTCGCATTGATGGATGCCGGTGTGAAGATTTCCAAACCGGTGGCCGGTGTGGCGATGGGTCTGATCACGGATGCGGAGCGTCCCAACGACCGTTACGCCATCCTGACCGATATCCTCGGTGACGAGGATCACCTCGGTGATATGGACTTCAAGGTGACGGGTACCAAAGATGGTATCACGGCCACCCAGATGGATATCAAGGTGGACGGCCTCAGCTACGAGGTGCTGGAGAAAGCCCTTGAGCAGGCTCGTCAGGGTCGTATGCACATCATGGGCGAAATGCTCAAGACCATCAGCGAACCGCGCGAGGATTACAAACCTTTCGTGCCTCGCATCATCCAAATCCGTATTCCGGGCGAGTTCATCGGCGCGGTTATCGGCAAAGGTGGCGAGACCATCCAGAAGATTCAGAAAGAGACGGGTTGCGTCATCAATATCGACGAGGAGCAACTTCCCGGCGGTATTTCCGAGGGTGTCGTGGATATCGCGGGTACCGACAAGGCTGCGATGGACAAGGCCCTCGAGTGGATCAACGGCATCTGCGCGGTTCCCGAGGTGGATAAAGTCTATCACGGCAAGGTCGTGAGCATCCTCGAGTTCGGTGCTTTCGTCGAAATTCTCCCCGGCAAGGAAGGTCTGTTGCACATTTCCGAACTGGATTGGAAGAAGACCGACAAGGTGGAGGATGTACTCCAGGTCGGTGACGAGGTGGATGTGAAACTCCTCGAGATTGATGCCAAGACGGGCAAGATGCGTCTTTCCCGCCGTGCCTTGATCGAGAAACCCGAAGGCTATGTGGAGCCGGAGCGCCGTCCTCGCGGCGACCGCGGCGATCGTGGTCCTCGTCGGGATGACAAAGGTGGCAGAGGCCCGCGCCGTGATGGCGACCGTGGACCTCGCCGCGACGACCGTGGCCCTCGCGGACCTCGTCGTGATGCTCCCAAGCCTCAGCAGGAGTCCTTCGATGATGCTCCCAAGGACGAGCCCGAGATTTTCTAAATCTCTAAAGCATAAGTAAGATGATGCCCGGCAGTTTTGTCGGGCATTATTGTTATTCAGGTGACGACTTCGGAGAGGGCGAGATCGCAAAAAGGCCCTCCCAAACGATTTTGGGGTCACATCAGTCAGCCGGGGACGCAGACTTTTTGCTTTCCTCTCATCCCTCTCCTTCGCTTCCTCAATGCTCTTGTTTTCTATTCTACGGTGACGCTTTTGGCGAGGTTGCGGGGCTGGTCCACGTCGCGGCCTTTGGCGATGGCGATGTGATAGGCCAGCAGTTGCAGGGGAATGATGGAGAGGATGGGCTCGAAGCACTCTTCCGTATCGGGGATTTCGTACGACCAATCAGACAAGGCCTTCACATCCGTATCGCCCTCGGTGACGATGCTGATGATTTTGCCTTTTCTGGCCTTGACTTCCTGGATGTTGCTCAAGATTTTCTCGTAGTTGCCCCGACGGGTGGCAATGACCACGACCGGCATTTCCTCGTCGATGAGCGCGATCGGACCGTGTTTCATCTCAGCGGCAGGATAACCTTCCGCGTGGATATAGGAAATCTCTTTGAGCTTGAGCGCGCCTTCGAGGGCGATGGGGTAGTTGTATCCCCGGCCCAGATACAGGAAGTTCCGGGCGTAGGTGAAGGTCTTGGCAAAATCGGCGATCCGATCGTCGTCTTTGAGGATGGCGGCGATTTTATCCGGAATGATTTGCAGTTCGTTGACCAATCTTTTGCGGGTCTCCTCCGGGATGGTGCCCAGTTGTTCTCCCAGGCTCAGGGCGAGCAGGAAGAGGGTAGTGACCTGTGCGGTGAAGGCTTTGGTCGAGGCGACGCCGATTTCGGGACCGATATGAGTGTAGCAACCGGTGTCCGTGGCCCGTGCGATAGATGAACCCACGACGTTGCAGATGCCGAAGAGGAAGGCGCCGGCCTTTTTGGCCAGTTGGATGGCGGCCAGGGTGTCGGCGGTCTCACCGGATTGGGAGAGGGCTATCATCACGTCGGAGGGGAAGATGGCGGGACGACGGTACCGGAATTCCGAGGCGTATTCCACTTCGACGGGGATGCGGGTGAGTTCTTCGATCAGGTATTTCCCGATTAATCCCGCGTGCCAGGATGTTCCGCATGCGCAGATGATAAAGCGCTTGGCGCTGAGCAGGCGCTCCATATTGTCGATGACGCCGGAGAGTTTGACGGTGCCGAGTTCGGGATGGAGGCGTCCCTGCATAGAGGCTCGCAGGGTGCGGGGCTGCTCGAAAATTTCTTTGAGCATGAAGTGGGGGAATCCGCCCTTTTCGATTTCACTTAAACTCAGGTCCAATTCCCGTACTTCAGGGGTGTATTCCATCTGGCTCAGGTCCGTAATCCGCAAATCGTGTCCCAGCTGGATGTAGGCGATTTGTTCTTCGCCCAGATAGACGACTTGGTGGGTGTATTCGATGATGGGGGTGGCGTCTGAGCCGATGAAGTATTCGTTGTCGCCAACGCCGATAATCAGCGGGCTGCCTTTTCTCGCCGCGATAATCTTGTCGGGTTGGGTCTTGTCGATGATGGCGAGGGCGTAGGCCCCGATGACGTGATTGAGGGCCATCGGGACGGCATCGTCAAAGGATGCGCCTCGCGAATCCATCATATACTGTATGAGTTGAATGACGACTTCGGTGTCGGTCTGGCTTTGGAAGTGATACCCTTTCCGGGTCAGTTCGGTCTTCAGGGCTTGATAGTTCTCAATGATGCCGTTATGGATGAGGGCGAGGCGGTGGTTCTCGGAGTAGTGGGGGTGGGAGTTGACGTCGCTGGGTTCTCCGTGGGTGGCCCAGCGGGTATGGGCGATCCCGATCGTTCCGGAGACATCCTTGTCGACGGCCACATTTTCCAGGTCTTTGACCTTGCCTTTGGTTTTGTAGATTTGTAATGCTCCATTGGAGTTGATAAGCGCGACTCCGGCGCTGTCATATCCTCTGTATTCAAGGCGTGAAAGTCCCTTGATGAGGATGGGGTAGGCTTGCTGATGGCCTACATAGCCAACGATACCACACATGGTGTATGTCTTTTATAAAAAGTTGCGCAAAGTTAGAAAAATTTCGCAATTTCCTATCATATCTAATCCTCCTTTCCCCGTCATGCCCGGCCTGTTTTCCCCGTCATGCCGTTCTTCTTTCCCCGTCATGCCCGGCTTGCCCCGTCCTGCCCGGCCTTTTCCCGTCCTGCCCGGCGTCTCAAAAAATTGCAATTTCACAAAAATGTCATGAAAAAGAAAAACTTTTCTTGACATTTTGACTTTTTACGATTTGTTAGTATATGTTTGCAGTCATCGATTTTCGTAATCGGTATGGTTTATTATTAACGATTAAATGTCAAAATCTGAGAACTAATACAAAATCATCATGAATGACCTCATCAAAGATATTACTCACGTCGAACTTCAGCAGATAAGCAACCGCATTATTGATGGTGTTGGCAACATCATTGAACAATCCAAACGCACCATTGCTGTATATCTTAATAGTGAAGTCTCTATGACCTATTGGAGGATAGGAAAATACATTGCAAAAGAATTGGATTCCATCGGTGAGGAAAAGTATGGCTCTAAAATTGTCGCGACTGTGTCGCGATTATTGACAGAAAAATTTGGCAAAGGTTACACTAGGGCAGGAATCTTTCGCATGGTCAAAGTGGCACGGGCATTTCCAGAAGCAGAGATTGTCGCGACACTATCACGACAATTAGCGTGGAGCCACTTCATAGAAGTTGGCTGAAATCTCCGACACCACCAGGCGCCTCTTCTACCAGCAAATGTCTGTCCTCTACCGCTGGAGCGTCCGACAACTTCGTGAGCAGATAGATAAAATGGTTTACGAACGCACTCTTGTAGCAGCCAAGCCGGAAGACGAACAGGTAAAAATGCTTACCACAGTTAGCGATGGTTTGATTACACCAGATGTAATCTTTAGGAGTAGTTATGTAGTAGATTTTCTGGGTCTTATTGGTGGATTCTCGGAGGAAGAGCTTGAAGATGCAGTCGTGGAGCAACTGGAGAATTTCATTATGGAACTGGGCCAGGACTTCGCTTTCCTGGAACGCCAGAAGAAGATTCCAGTGGATTCGACAGACTACAAGCTAGATCTTCTCTTTTATCACCGTCGCCTCCGTTGCCTG
Organism: uncultured Bacteroidia bacterium; assembly: GCA_902784785.1. Lineage (GTDB taxonomy): Bacteria > Bacteroidota > Bacteroidia > Bacteroidales > UBA932 > Cryptobacteroides. Next base: position 4,004 of record CACZWF010000072.1, on the reverse strand, counting down.
CTAGCCATTGATCTAAAATTGGGTAAATTCAAACCTGAGTATAAATGGCAGATGGAACTCTATCTCAGGTACTTGAAACGTTACGAGATGCAACCAGGCGAGGGGGATCCTATTGGTTTGCTTCTTTGCAGCGAAGGCAACACGGAGCATATTGAACTATTGATGTTGGATGAGCAGAACATTAAGGTTGCTCAATATCTCACTTTCCTGCCGGAAAAACAATGGTTTTTAGACAAGATGAACCGATCGATCATGATTGCCAAGGAGTTGCAGGGCGAGAAGAAGGAAGACTAGAATTCTCCCCAGACCCGTTTAGCTCGCTTTCGGAGAGGTGAGATCGCAAAAAGGCCCTCCCACTTTGTGGGCCCCTCGTCTGCCGGGGACGCAGACTTTTTGCTTTCCTCTCACTCTCTCCGTCTACCGCGACCTTTTCGTCCTTGCTTTTTTCCCTTTTCTTGTCATGCCCGGACATCCGTCGTCTGTATAATCCTTTCACGCGAAGCGACGGTCCGCAAAACGGAGGTCCCCCTCTGCGAGAAAGCCCAAATGATTGCAAGTCGAGGGTTGCATAAAAAGGATGACTCGCGTCTTCCAGCATCATGTCAACGGAAACAGTACATTTGACAACCACTTTAGGGGAATGGACCCTCCAATGTAAACTGGTCCAGTGAATGTGTAAATAATCTTAGTTTAACCGCCCCAAAAGTGTCAACCTTTTCTAGTTAAGGTCACAATTTTCTAAAACCAGATATTATAGCGCAAATATTGTGGCAATAAATTTGAAATATTGCCAAAGATGGTTATATTTGCAAAAAAAAATGAAATGGAGTACAAAAGTATCATAACCCCCCAAATGCAAGCAGTTGCAGATTATCTGGTTGAGACTTTCGCCGGAATGAATCATTGCATCACCGATACGGGGAGAAATCTTGTTGTCGAGGTTCCCAAGAATATGTGTGATTTGGTGAGAGCCTCTTTGAAGGAGAAATTTTCCGATGTTACGCTGATGCGTAATGCCTATCTGATGATTGAGGATTTGCATGACTTTATTCTTGTCAAACCGCTCATTACTGAGGCTCCATTGTATCTAGAGGGCGGGATTATGGTGCCCAATCTCGAGAAAATTTTGGTGGACCGAGAGGCGGATAAGGAATATATGAATCTCTCCGATGAGGAGATACAAAAGGAGTATCAGCGTGCTTTTGAGGTCTATCCGGTCAATACTTCCCGTCTGCTACGATATGCCGGCAGAAAGGGTAAGAAAGATGAAACCTTGCAACGAATTGCCCATATCAATCAGGAACGGGTGAAAATAGTGCGGAGCATTCAAGACTATTTCAGTCAGGAACCGGTTAAAAAGGCGTGGCTGTTTGGTTCCTTTTCCCGTATGGAAGAACGTCCGGACAGTGATATAGATATCCTTGTGGATTTGGACCGCTCGGTTCCGATGGGACTGTTGCAATATGCCGCAATGATTAATGCCTTGGAGGGTATTCTGGGTAAAAAGGTGGATATGGTTGCGGAAGGAAGCGTGAAGCCGTTTGCGCAGGAGAGTATCAACCGCGATAAAGTACTTGTGTATGAGAGAGCCTAAACGAGACCGGGGGAGATTGCTGGATATTGTTCAGGCGGCCAATCATATTATCTCTTTTACAGAAGGGTATTCTTTGGAGGAGCTGATGGAAGACAAATTGCGCTATTTCGCGGTGGTGAAAAATGTTGAAATAATCGGTGAAGCATCATATATGTTATCATCCGAATTTAAAAGTGCGCATAATGAAATTCCATGGACTGATATTATCAGTATGCGGCACGTCCTTGTTCACGGATACGCTGAAATATTACCAGAATTATTATGGCAGACGGCGTTGGAAGATGTCCCAAAACTGAAAACGCAAATAGAGGCGCTTATTTAGGAAGGGCCCAATTCCCTTTTGCCTAACCCACGCTACTTCTTGATTTCCTGCAGGGCGCGGTCGAGTTGGTTGTCGGGGCCTGCGCCGTTGTTCCAGGCGGCGACGTCGAAGGGGAGTTCGATGTCGGGGGTGACGCCGTAGCCTTCGAGGACCTGGTCGTCGAGGGTGATGGCGAGTTCCCGGGGAACATAACAATAGACGGGAGTAGTCCCTTTGATGCCCACGTGCCCGGAATAGTTCTGACTGTACGTCTCATTGCTGTTCAAGGCGCAAAGTCCGCCCCAGGTACGCGTCCCGATGACCTTGCCGTTCTCCATCCGTTTAACCCCCAGGGTGGTCTGCTCGCCCATGCTGATGGTCGAACAATTGCACAAGACCACGACAGGCTCGGTGATCATGGCGTGCTCCGTTTCCATCGTTGGCACATACTGCGGCATAATCGGGGAGTAATCGTAACGGCCCGAGCCCCTCTTGAAACGCGCGTCGGTGACGTGGAAGCCGCCGGAAGGAAGCAACGCGCCCACGAGGAACTGGTAATCACTCACCAAACCGCCCTTGTTGGAACGCATATCGATGATGACACCGCCCAGCTCTCCGGCCTCGTGGAGGTTCTGGATGGCATCGAACCAAGCCTGCCAGGTATTGATAACCTGATTGATGACCCGGGTCGTATGAGCCGAAGGATTGACGAAGGTCTGCTCGCGGAACTCCTGGTACAGATAGGGCGAAAGGTTGAAAGAGTTGACGCTCAGGTAGGCTACGTTTCCTTTAAACAAAGCGTATTGCATCTGGACGGGATACTCGATCAACTTGGGATCGATGTAATCCAAATCCGGAAGATTCAGATATTCGTAGCGAAGGGCAGCCTCGTTGTATAGCTCCAAACAACGATCCACATCGCCTTGCTCCGCCTCCTTGACCGCATTCCTCAGCTCCTTGTCCAAACTGGTGTAAATCTCGATATCAGAAGGGTCCGTCAACGTCTCGAGTTTATTCTTTACATACTCCAAACTAAGGGTGATGGCATTCGCCAAGGCATTGTAACTTGCCCTATATTCGAGAAGGTCTCCTTGGGTTCTGTAATATAGCAGCGAGGGGACGAATTTCTCGGCTACTTCAAACTCTTTTTTTCTTTCAGATTTGACCCTCGACTCGCCGGGACACACATCGACGGTCTTACCCGTAATGTGATTGGTGAGGTAAACCTCCAGATGCCCGTCGTGCAGCGGTGCCAAGAAATCTTCCAGCAACCCCTCCACTTCATCGTCCGTCACGCTCTCGCCCTTTTCGTCCAACTCGGCGAAACGAGGGCGGAACTCGTCGTATATGGCATCCCAATCCACGCCATTTTCCTTCTCGAAATCCCACAAGGCATAGTTGGTGTTCAGCCCGTGCCAAATAATGTCGAACTTTCCGACGAAACTCCGCTCCGCCTTGCTGAAGGCCATGGAGTCATTGAAGGCATAGGACAGGACATTGTCGCTTTCCTTGCGGCAGCCTATCATCATCAAGAGCAACGCTCCTGCCAGTATAATTTTGCTTCTCATACCTCAAAACAGATAAATTACGCCGGCCCGCACGCCCAGGCTCGTGTTGTAGCGATAATCTTTTACGTGCGCCATATATTGTTTAACCGAGCTGACCACGCTGTAATAGCCCACGGCTTCCGCCTGGACAGCCCAATGAGAGGCCACCTGCCACTGGATGCCCAGATTGGCGGTGTATCCGAAATCCCAACGCTGGTCTTTCTCTTGGACAAAAGGCACCTTCTCCGAAAAATGGAAGGGGCTGTCGCTGATAAAATTGTATTCCACGCCGCTTCGGTGGCTGTTGAGCCAGAAGCCCCCGTAAACGCCCAGGCCGACAAGCCCACGGACGGCTTTGCCACCGAAAGAGAATTGGGCCGAGACGGGAAGCATCAGGTAATCATTCCTGTACAGAACGTTCAAGTTGTCGGCATATTGGTAACGCGTGTGCCGGTAATTGCGCTGGCAGGCCGTCAAGCCCGCACGCAATCCAAACCATTCTGTGAAATTGTATTGGGCGGCGACCTCCGCCGTATAACCCCAGGCCCCCTCGTACCGGTAA
>CACZWF010000071.1 GCA_902784785.1 uncultured Bacteroidia bacterium | reverse complement strand
GGTGCAGGCTTTTGAAAAGAAAGTGGGGATGGATATGGCGTTGGTCAATGAAATCATTCCTCGCTATCGTTCGACCTATTTCAACCATATCTTCGGTAGTTCAGGCTATCAGGCCGGGTACTACAATTATCTCTGGGCGGAAGTGTTGGACAAGGACGGATTCTCCCTCTTCCAACAGCGTGGACTCTTTGATGCGGAGACGGCCCGTTCCTTCCGTCAGAACATTCTGGAGAAAGGGGACAGCGAGGACCCGATGACGCTCTATCGTCGTTTCCGGGGTGGCGATCCGGATCCGGACGCGCTGCTCAAAGCCCGTGGCTTGAAATAATTTATACCGATTGACGATGAAAGAACGCGAAATCTGGGTGGACTGGATGCGGGTGGTCGCTTGCTTCTTCGTGATGCTGACGCACAGTTGCGAGCCCTTTTACCTGGGCGGCGACGGCTCGCTGATTTTGACCAAGGCGGATGCGATTTGGGTGTCCATCCTGAATGTCCTTCCCCGTGCCAGCGTCGTTCTATTCGTCGTGGCTTCCAGTTACTTGCAGTTCCCCTTGCATTATTCGACAGGGGAATTTTTCCGCCGCCGTGCCACCCGAATCCTGATTCCATTCGCGCTATGGTCGGTCGCGTATGCGCTCCTCTGGGGCGAACCCGTGCAGAATTTCAAGGACCTGCTGCTGAATTTCAATTATGCGGCGGGACATCTGTGGTTCGTCTATATGATGCTGGGGGTCTATCTCCTGATGCCCTTGCTGTCCCCGTGGGCGGAAAAAGTGGGCAAAAAGGAACTTCATGTCTATCTGGGCCTGTGGCTCTTCACCACGATTATTCCTTTCATCCGTCAATACGTGGGTGGCGTGCAACCGGTCATCTACGGTCCTTCCGGCATTCCCAATCCGGCGCGTTATCCGCTCTGGGGCGAGGCCAGTTGGAACATCTATGGGCTGTTCTACTATGTGAGCGGCTTTTTCGGCTACCTCTTGCTGGGGCTGTATTTCCGCAAATTCGTCGGCCGTCTGTCTTGGAAAAAGACGCTGGCCTATGCCTTGCCCTTGTTCGCGGTCGGCTTCGCGATTTGCTCGCAGGGATTCTTCCGGGCGGTGATGACGGATGCGAAGGGAGTGTTCCCGGTGGCAGGCAAAGTCGAGTTGGCGGCCATCTGGGAGGGCCCTTGGCTCAATGATACCTTCGGCGTGGCGTTGATGAGCATCGCGTGGATATTGCTGTTCCGTAAAATCGAGCAGGGGAGTTCCATCTACGAAAAAGTCCTCCTGCCGGTCTCGCAGGCCAGTTATGGAATGTATCTCTGCCATCTCTTCGTTTTGGTGGCGGTCGCCGGCTGGGTACGCGAGACAATGGGTCTGGGCACCGACGGCATACTCGGTCCTGTCTGGACCACGCCAATCGAGATTTGGCTCATCGCAATTATTTCGTTTGTCCTGGTGGCCGTCCTTTCCGTGCTTGTCCGTCGCATTCCCAAAGTTGGGAAGTGGATTATGGGTTAGCCTTTGCGGTAAAATCCAATTGAACCAATGACACGCATCTTGTTTATCTGTCACGGAAACATCTGCCGCAGCCCGATGGCGGAGTTCATTATGAAGGCGCTGGTCAAAGAGAAAGGCCTGGAAGATGCGTATACTATCGAATCTGCGGCCGTTTCCCGCGAGGAAATCGGGAATGGCATCTATCCGCCGGCCAGACGTTGCCTGAGCGCCCACGGCGTATGGTTTGACCCGAATAAGACAGCCCGGCAGGTGAAGCGGGAAGATTACGAGCGATTCGACCATCTGATTTATATGGACGACTCCAATTATTGGTGGCTCAAACGCATCTTTCCTGAAGACCCGGAAGGGAAAATCTCGTTGATGATGTCCCACGCCGGTCTCCACCGTGATGTCGCCGACCCGTGGTACACCGGCGATTTCGAAGCCACCTACCGCGACCTTACCCTGGCGTGCGGGGCGCTGCTGGAGGGACGGTAAGCATAGCCGCAAGCGGTTAGTGTCACTAACCACTTCAGTGTTCTTACGCTTTGATATACTTCCGGATGACCCAGTTGGCGAGGGCGCAGATGCAGCAGGCGATGAGGGTGCCGACGAGGAAGCCGACGAGCACGTCGCCGAGGAAATGTTTGGCCACGAATACGCGACTGAGGCCTACAAGAATGGCCCAGGTGACCAGAATGATGTTGCCGGTATGCCAGATCCACTTTTTGTCAGGGTGCTCCAGCGCATAATATCTGAAACTAAAAATCATACAGACGGCGAAGCCGATGGCGTTGGACGCGTGTCCGGAGAAAAATCCGTAAGGGTAATTGGGATGCGCGGGGGACAGGATGTGCAGGCCTTGGGCAATGACATCCGGGTCGTTGCAGGGACGCAGGCGGCAGACCGTATCTTTGATCAGGTTGCAGAACTGGTCGATGCAGGTGATGCACAGAATGGTCGCCAAGATCATGATCAGGCCTCTTTTCCAGCCGATTTTCCATATCAGCAGGCCCGCGAGGGCCAAATACATAGGCGCCCAGACCCATTTATTGGTCATAAAGAGCCAGAAGGCATCGGAGGCCGGGCTGTTGAAGGAATTGATATAGAGGGAGGCTGCTATATCCCAATTTACGATTGATTCTAACATATACTAAACTATTTTTGAAGAATTACCTGAATCATAAGCGACCATTACCTTCGGTTTCTTCGTTCGCACCTCGGAAATTTGAGCAAGCTCAATTGCTCTCGGTTTGGCCTCAGTTTACCCGTACTGGGTCGCGAAGCGACAGGGAGCGATGATCAGGTAATTCTTCATATTTATTTATGCGTGCAACGCCTTCCAAAGCAGGTCTTTCAGTTCTTTGATGCCGGTACCTTCCAGCGAAGAGATAAAGACGGTGGGTACATCCTTCGGCAGGGTAGGCTCCATCTGTTGGCGCATCGTCTCATCGATCATATCGCACTTGGTGATGGCCAGCACGCGCTGTTTGACCATCAGTTGGGGATTGTACTCCCGCAATTCGCCCAGCAGGATGTTATAATCCTTCTGGAAATCGTCGCTGTCGGCGGGAATCATAAAGAGCAGGACGGAGTTGCGCTCGATATGCCGCAGGAAGCGTAGGCCGATGCCTTTGCCCTCGTGCGCCCCCTCGATGATGCCCGGGATATCCGCCATTACGAAGGATTGTCCGTCATAATAGTCCACAATGCCCAAGTTGGGCTCCAATGTCGTGAACGCGTAGTTGGCAATCTTGGGCTTGGCGGCGCTGACGACCGACAGCAGGGTAGACTTGCCCGCGTTCGGGAAACCGACCAGGCCGACATCGGCCAACAGTTTGAGTTCCAGAATGAACCATCCTTCCACGCCCGGTTCGCCCGGCTGGGCATAACGCGGCGTCTGGTTGGTGGCGGACTTGAAGTTGTTGTTGCCCAAACCGCCTCGGCCACCGGCCACGAGGATCTTCTCTTCGCTGTCCTCCACAATCTCGAACAGGACTTCGCCCGTCTCGGCGTCCTTGGCCACCGTTCCGAGGGGGACTTCCAGGTAAATGTCCTCTCCGTTGCGGCCGGTACGCAGCTGACCGCTGCCGGCGCCGCCCGGTTCCGCCTTGATGTGCTTGCGGTAGCGCAGGTGAATCAGCGTCCAGAACTGCGCGTTGCCCCGAAGGATGATGTGTCCGCCCCGACCGCCGTCGCCGCCGTCCGGACCTCCCTTGGGAATATACTTCTCCCGACGCAGATGCATCGATCCCGCGCCTCCTGCGCCCGAAGCGCAGAATATCTTCACATAATCTATAAAATTACTATCTGCCATAATGCTGCGAAGGTACGCTTTTTTCTTGGAATGGCGAGCGTTTTGGGAGGGCTGGACGCCTTATAGCGCCAAAATTTCTTGTCGGAGGTGATTGAGGGCGGTGGCGGCGAAGCGCTCGATGTTGTGGGCGCGGTCGTTTTTGAAAATGTGTCGGAAAGTCTGTGTGCCGAGGGGAGTGCTGACGCCGATCCAGACCAGGCCGACGGGTTTGTCGGGAGTGCCGCCGCCAGGTCCGGCGATACCGGAGGTGGCCACGCTGACATCGCTGCCGGTGAGCCGGCGCACGCCTTCGGCCATTTGCGCCACGCAGTCTGAAGAGACGGCGCCGTATTGTTCGATGATGTCCGCAGGTACGTGCAATACATTTTCTTTCACGGAGTTGGCGTAGGAGGTGACGCTGCCCAGGTAATATTCGGAACAGCCCGGGACCGAGGTCATCAACTGAGAGATCGTCCCGCCCGTACAGGATTCTGCCGCGCTCATCGTCAGTCCTTTTTGTTTGAGCAGGGTGCCGATGACGGTCGGGAGGTCGGTATCTTCTTCGGCGTACAGATATTCGTTGATGAGGGGCCGCAAGCCCTTCAGACAGTCTTCCAGCAGCACGGGGTCGTCGCATCCGTAGGCGGACAGGCGCAGGCGTACGCCCGTAAGGGGATTGGGCAGGTAGGCGAGATGGACATTGTCCGGCAGCGCGTCTTCCCATCCGGCGATGCGTTGGGCCAGGGCGGACTCGGCGATTCCGTAGGTCATCACGGTCTTGTGTTGGATGCGGTCGAGCGGGTAATGAGCGCGGATGTCGTTCTGAATGTCCTCCAGGGCGGCGAGCGCTTCGTGGGGCACACCGGGCAGGGTATAGAGCGTCCCACGGCCTTTTCCCTGAGGGCTGGCCCCATTTTCGCTCCCGAAACGGAACACCATAATGGGGGCGGTACCGCGTTTGTTGACGATGACTTCGCACTTGTCCGGGACCAGCGCTTGGGCCTTGTTAATCTCCAATACATCCAAGCCCCTGGCGTGCAGAATCTCATAGACCATAGCGAGTTGTCCCTGGTCTTCCTTGTAGCCGTCGCTGCCGCTTAGCCGTCGCAGCACCTCTTTGGTGATGTCGTCCTTGGTGGGGCCCAATCCGCCGGTCGTCAGCACGATATCGTATGTCTGGATGGCCGCGTCAAGGGTGTCGTAGATGGTTTGGGCATCGTCTCCGATGGAAATCATCCTTTCCGTCTTGATGCCCAGCGTACCCAGCGCACGGGAAATATGAGAAGAATTGGTATCGACGACTTGACCGATCAAGATTTCGTCGCCAATGGTGATAATCGCAGCCTTGAGCATAGGAAAGATTATTTACGCAAGAAATGCAGCAACTGATTGGCCCTTTTGAATACGGAGGGCCCTTCCCGCAAAAAGGCTTCGTCGAACTCCACGAGTGTCGCTCCATCGCACAACAGGCGATAGGCCATTTCCGGCGTCCCGACCCCTTCTCCGGCCGCAATGATGATCAGGTTCCCGGAGGTTTTCTTGTAAATGTATTCAACGAGCGGGTAGTCTCTCACAACAATGCCGTCCAGCCCCATTCGCATAGCATAGGAGAGGATGGCGTCGATTTCCGAACGGCTGACTCCTTGGCTGATATTGATGAAAATCGGGCGTTTTACGTCGAAATAACGCCGGGTTTCCAACAGTTTCTCGATGATTTCGGACAGGTCTTCCACATCTTGCGTGACGCCGCCCGACAGACTGTCGATAACAAAGGCATCTACAAAGTCATACAGAAGGGCCATAGAACGGCTGAAATCGCGATAAGCGTTCTCATCTATGGTAAACTCATTTTTGGTGATACGGGCCAGCAGGCGCGTGTGGGGCTTTTTCTGTCGAAGGAGTGCAACAGCCTCTTCGACGCCTTGTCCGTCTTTCTCCCTAAGGGTGATAGGACCAATCTCCACGAAAGCCGCCCCCAAATCGGAGAGGGTATCATAGAGATTCCCATTTTCATCATAGCCACAGGCCAGGCCGAAAGGGGAGTCAAAGCGGATATTAAAAATGGTTTGCGCTGTATTGGCATATCTCCGCTTATAACATAGGCGCATAAAGAAACGAAGCAGTTTGGAGTGAGAGAGCCATTCCAACTTGCGCTTTGCTTGCGTCATATTATGCGAACCGAGCAGTGACATATCCAATTCGGCCGCTAAGTTACGAAAAATTTATAAGTCTTGAAAAGAGCCGTCGTCGTAAAAGATAGTTACACGCACTGCTTTTCGTTGATTTTCAGTAGGTTTAACCACGTCTGCAGGGGGATTTAAACCCTCTGAGAATTCAATATTTTCTCCGTTGTCGTACGATTGCCCATCAAACAGCCCTTCTCCGGCACTTATCGATGGGGAAGGAAGGGGAGTATCCCGGTACATCTTGCCTTTGCCTAGCAAGAGCCAGTCCAGGTTGACGGCAGGGAAGTGGGAGGCTACGCGGAGGATAAATTCGTAACTGGGGTTGTTTCTACCGCTGATTATATGGGTGACGTTGGATCCGGATACACCGATCCTTTGGGCGAACTCGGTCTGGCTGATATTTTCCGCTGCCAGCAGCTGCAAAATACGCTCTTGCATAGCCTTTATTTTTGTGAATGATAATTGCACAAAATTAAAAATTTTTATTCACAAATCCAAGATTTCTTGTATTAACAACTGCAAAGTCTACGAAAGGGGATGCGTGTAAATTATTGATGAATACTTATAGGTAAAATTTATTAAATCGCTCATTATAAATAATATAATATGACTAATTAATAACTATTAACTATCCCTTGCCGGCTCACTGTCATTGGGCCTCTCTTTTATTTAATGTTTACTTTAGTATAATTAAATTACAAGCTGACTATTAGAGCATTATAAGTAATAAAATTTTTCATAAATTTGACTAATGATGAAATTTTTACAAAATTAAGACTTGTTAAAATTGTTAATAAATACAGCCGAAAATATTTTCAAGTTTGTGGGCTTCTGTTTTATTTTGTAAATTACAAATGTAAATTGCAAGTGCGCTTAAAAATTTGTACCTTCGCAGTATGGAAACATTAGTGATTGTAATTTTGTTGCTGTTGGGACTCGGACTCGTTACTTTTGGGGCCGATGGAGTCATCAGTGGGGCTTCTGATGTCGCAAAACGCTTTGGCGTGAGCGAATTTGTCATTGGATTGACGATTGTGGCGCTGGGGACTTCGGCTCCGGAGATGGTTGTCAGCTTTCTATCCGCTTTTCAGGGAAATTCCGATATATCAGTCGGTAATATTATAGGTTCCAATATCTTTAATACCGCTATTATTTTGGGGTTGACGGCCACTCTATCCCCCATTGCCATTACCCAGCGAAATCGCATTTATGATATTCCTGTGAATGTTGTAGTGACTTTGTTGCTTGTGATATTCGGCTTGTCGGAAGGAAAGAATCTGACCGTTCTGGACGGAGCTATTTTCCTGGGTATATTCGTCGCCTACTTCATCTGGAACTTTAAAAGGGAACACGACGAACGCAAAAATGAGGCTGACAGCACTTCTCAAGAGGAAGGTACCAAGCGCCATATCCTCCTCAGTATTCTGATGATTCTCGCAGGCCTGTTTGCGTTGGTATATGGAGGAAATCTTTTTGTGGATAATGCCTGTAAAATCGCTAAACTGTTGGGTGTCAGTGATAAGGTAATCGCTATTACGCTGATTGCAGCGGGTACTTCTTTGCCCGAGCTGGCCACCAGCCTGATGGCTGTCATCAAAGGAAAAGGACAGTTGGCACTGGGCAATATCATCGGCTCCAATACCTTTAATATATTATTGATTCTGGGTGGTTCTGCACTCATTCGCCCCCTTTCAATGGAGCATATCACTTATTGGGACTATGGTACCTTGATGCTCAGCGCCGTGCTTCTGCTGATTTATACCTTCTTGATTAACAAGCAGAAGATAAATAAAATAGAAGGAGCATTGCTGCTCCTTCTGGGACTGGCTTATATGGGGCTTTGCATCGCGCTCTAAGCGCTTGCAAGCCTTATCCGAACAACTTTTCTTTGCTGACGATGGGATTGGCGTAAATGCCCAGGAAGATTTCCCGTAAGGCATCGCGGTCCAATTCCGGCTCCACCAACTCGAATTGCTTCTGCATATAGGCCTCGAAAGCGGCTTTGTCGGCCTCTGTGTAGAACTTGACAAAACGGTCTTTTCCGTCCAGGATGTCGTAGGCAATGTAATTGGTTTTCCAAAGGTGATAGCCGATGATGATGCGGTTGTCGATGAGGTGACGCATCCATCTGTAGCGGTCGTTGGCGACGTTGCAGAGGGCCGCGGCGCTGATTTCATTGGCCGTGATGGGCGTTCCGATGGAGATGTGGATGTTTCCTTTGTACTTCTGGATGCCCGTCAGGATGCTGTTGGTATCTTCTCCGGGCGATTTGATGTACTTCT
>CACZWF010000070.1 GCA_902784785.1 uncultured Bacteroidia bacterium | reverse complement strand
CCGCTCATCCTCCAGGGAGCCCGGCAGGTGGGCAAGACCTACATCCTGGAGGAGTTCGGTCGCAATCATTACAAGAATTATATCAAGGTAAGTCTGGACTTGGTAACGGATGTGACCAATTTCCTCAAAGATAATATCAACCCAATCGAGATTATTGCCTATCTGGAATCCTTGTACAATCAGCGCATCCTGCCCCACGAAACGCTGGTCATATTGGATGAGATTCAGGATTGTAAAAGAGCTCTGCTTGCTTTGAAATACTTCAAAGAGGATTATCCTCAATATGATATTGTTGCGGCAGGAAGCCTTCTGGGCGTAGCTGTGAACCAGGGGAACAAACCTAACGAGGATGAAAAGACAGACAAAAAGGATGATGACGAATTCTCATACCCCGTTGGCATGGTGGATGAACTGACCCTGTTTCCCATGGATTTTGAAGAGTTTCTTTGGGCGACGGGCAATGACATTCTCTCGCAGGAGATTCGTTCCCACTATGAGGTCAACGAAGCGATGCCTGCGTCGGTGCATTCTCTGGCGTTGGATCTTTATCAAAAGTATTTGGTCATAGGAGGTATGCCCGAGAGCGTGCAGAAATGGGTGGACACACACAGCTATCTGGAATGCAGGACCGTTCAGCAGTCTATTTTGGTTGGCTACAATGCCGATATGGCCAAATATGCCAAACCCGCAACAACCGTGAAGATAAGGGCCTGTTTTAACAGCATTCCGGCCCAACTTGCCAAGGAAAACCGTAAATTCCAATATAAGCTGGCCATGAAAGGCGGTACGGCCAAAATATTCGGAGAAGCCATTGAGTGGCTCATCCTTGCCGGCACCGTGCATAAGTGCAAACTGATTACACACGGCTTCATCCCCATCTCTGCGCAGGAGGATCACAGCGACTTTAAGATTTATATGTCCGACGTGGGACTTCTGAATACCAAGACGCAGATGCCGGTTCAGATGCTGCTCAGCGCTATAGAAACAGACAATACCTTCCTCGGGTCTGTCGCTGAAAACTATGTGGGACAGGCGCTTGCAGCCAATGGCATAGCACTCCGTTATTGGAAGAACGACAATACGCAGGAAGTTGAATTCATCCTGCAGGACGGGATGAACGTGATACCGGTGGAAGTTAAAAAGGGTAAGAAGGTGGATGCTATCAGCCTGAACAATTTCAAAAAGACCTACAACTGCCCTTTCGCCTACAGAATCTCCGGAAAGAATTTCGGGTTCGCAAATGGCATCAAGGCTGTTCCTCTCTATGCCGTCTTCTGTATAGAAGCGAATGGGAATCTGGAATCCACTTTTTGAGTTTGTACATATGATTGGAATGTTCGATTCTGGTTCGGGCGGATTGTCCGTCTTGCGGGAGGTGGTGAAACTGCTTCCCGGGGAGCGATATGTCTATTTTTCGGACAATGCCCACTGCCCTTACGGTGAAAAATCGCCCGAGTACATCCAGGACCGCGCCCGCGAGATCACCCGTCTGTTGATGGCGAAAGGCTGCAACCTCATCGTCGTGGCTTGCAATACGGCCACCGGCGCCGCCATCAAGCAACTGCGCGAGGAATTTCCGATTCCTTTTATCGGCATGGAACCGGCCGTAAAGCCGGCGGCCCTGGGTACGAAAAGCGGGGTCATCGGCGTGCTGGCCACGGCCGGGACGCTCCGGGCGTCGAAATATCTCGACACGAAAGGGCGTTTTCAGGACGAGGTGAAAATCGTCGAACATGTAGGAAGCGGCTTCGTTGAATTGGTGGAAAACGGTGTGCTGGACGGTCCGGAGGCCGAGGTGGTGGTAGCGCACAGCCTTCGGCCGCTGCTGGATGCAGGGGCCGATATCATCGTCCTGGGATGCACCCACTATCCTTTCCTGATGGAACCCATTCGCCGCATCGCAGGTCCGGAGGTGCGGATTATCGATCCGGCGCCCGCCGTTGCCCGGCAGGTGGTAAACGTGCTGGAACGGGAGGGAATTCCGTATCAAAAAGATGCCGGAGCGCTTGCGCACCCCGACATCGAACTGCTTTCTTCCGGTAACCCGGCCTCGCTACAACGGATTTTCGCCCTTGTTTCGTAGGTATTTCCGCCCTTCAAAATCGCGCGGTTGCGCCAGATAACGGCCTTTGTTGCCTTCGGCGTGCGCCTTTTCAACGAGGGTGCGGATTTCTCCTTTGTTGCCGCAGTCAATGATAAGCCCGTGCTGGAGATCGGGGAACTGGGTGAGCATAGCATAGTCTCCCACGCTGTCTCCGGCAATCAGGATGGGCGATTTTCCCCCATGGGCGGGAGCGATGAGCTCGCGGATCAGCTCTGTCTTTCCATCCAGGTAGGGACGCGGGTACCCCGGTTTCCAAATCGGCCGGACGGTGTCGCCGCCGCCGAAACGAAGGGCAAAGACGTTGGCGGTATCCAGGCAGATGCCGTATTTGGGGTTGCTGGCCATGGTCTCCAGGATGAGTTCCATGGATGCCGAGCAGAAATAGATATCGATCCCGTTGTCCCGGAGGGCCCGCTGGAGGTTCTTCATTTCGGGACAGTAGTACATGCCTTTGCTGACCTCAACGGTGAGGGTGCTGTCCGGAGACGTCCAGGTTTCTTTCCAGCATTTTTCCTGGGCCAGCCAGTAGTCATTGGATTCCACAATCAGGTCGCGGGCTTCGGCGTAGGTCATGTCGGAAAGGGTGCAGGGCATCCACATGCAGAGGGTTCCGTAGTCGTAGTGCGTGGCCACCTCGTGGTAGAACTTGATGAAGCGCGCCCGGAAATCCAGGTATTCGGGCATCTGGTGAATCTCTTCCAGTGTGGCGCCCTCCGCCTGCCGGGCCCGTAGGATGGCATAGTCACCGGCCAGCTGACGCCCCACTTCGCGGGTGGTGGCGCCCAGACCTTCCAGGAAGATATCCTTGTCCTCCAGGCCGTTCAGAAAATCTTCGGCCGCGGTTTCGGGCGGATAGGCAAAGCGCAGGTTCTCAATCTGATAGAGCATCAGATTCTGGGTGATGTCGTTGAAAATGGTGGTGTTGTCGAAGTCGAACACCGCATAGGGACGGCAGTCCGGGTCGTACCCGGCCGAGCGGATGCCGTTTTCTTCAATCAGGGTGCAAAGCGCCTTGTACACGTCTTTGTTCCAATTTCCGCGGGGCATCACGCGTGTGCACGAGGCAAGCAGGACACAGACGGCTGCCAGCGGCAGTAACCTGAGGCTTCTTTTTGTCATATTAGTGATTCAGTTGCTTGACCGGGAAAGTAAAATAGGTATCGGGATAGGGTTCGTTCTCGAGGGTGAAGTGCCACCATTCGGATTCAAGGGTTTTGAATCCGTGGCGGACCATCGCGTCGCGCAGGAGCATGCGGTTGGCAAATTGCTCTGGCGTAATGCTGCGGCCTTTGGGACTGGCGCTGTTGTCGCCCGTGTATTCGCCGGTCTTGGGGTTCCCGCAGAAGTCGGGATGACTTTCAGGGCCGAACCAGTCGAAGGTGCCGCCCATGTCCACTTCTTTCTCCGTATGCATGTCGAAGAGGGTCAGGTCCACGGTGGAACCGCGTGTGTGGCCGGATTTCTCCATAATGTACAACTGATCGAAGAGGACGCTCTTGTCCAGGTCGGGATAGAAATAGGATCGCATGAGGGTGTCGGCGATATCGGCAGCCCAGCGTACAAAATGATCTACGCCTTTCTGCGGCCGGTAGGCATCGTAGATTTTCAGCCGGTATCCTTTTTCGATGAGTTCATCGCTCACGGCCTTCAGGGCTTCGGCAGCCGGTCGGGTGAGCAGGGCCATGGGCTCCTCATAGCCGTCGATCCGCTTGCCGACGAAATTGTACGTGGCGAAATAGCGAATTTCCAGAATCGCGTCAGGAATGACATCGCTGATGGTGACGAACTGGCTGCTGTCCTCGGTGGGACTGACGGGACTTGTCTTACAACAATACGTGGCAAAAAGGGCCACGATCAAAAGGGGAAGTGTGTGTGTCCGTATCATGGTAGCATTGGGCTTATTCTGGCGATACCCTCCTCCGGGAACGGGCGGTGGTAAGCCATGTCAAAAACGTAGGGAACCTTTGCGGCATAGAACGGGAGGAACCGCCGGATGTATGATCCTAAGACCTGCGGGTCAGATGTCTGCAGATAAGCCGGGAAGAAGTAATCCCAGTGGGCGGTCAGGGTTTCGGAAGAGACATGGAAAAGATATTCCGCTTTGTCTTGCTTCATGTTGTGGGTCATGGTCCACAAAATACCTAAATCCCATTCAGGAACGCCGTAGCTGAATTCTCCGACATCAATCCATAGGGTCTTCTTGCCGTCGGTAATGATATTGCCGATGTGAAGGTCTCCGTGGAGCAGGGTCGGCGTGTCGGGAACCGCTTCCAAAAAGCGAAGTACACGTTGCTTAAAGTCCTCGGGTACCAGATTTTTTTCCTGATAAAACTTTTGCAGCGCCTTTTTGTAGGAACGCAGCTTCGTGGTGTCGGCTTTTTGGGTATGAAGGAGACGGGCTTGCCGGGCGAATTCCCGTGAGATCTCCTCGAGCCGTTCCGGCTCTTCCGAAATGATACGGGACAAGGAGCGTTTGCCGGCGATGCGCTCGAAATCCAAGGCCCACTTCTCGCCGTCGCTGTAAATCGTTCCGACCAGCGGGGTGGGGATACCGAACACCATAACGGCGCGGGCGACCGCTTTCTCGCGGGTGACCATTTCCAGCGAGCCGCGTTTGCCGTAAACCTTGATCATCGCGTCACCGTCTGCGCTGTTGTAGGCTTTTGACATAAAGCTCTCGCCGAACTCTTCGTAAATGGACATGTCGAGGGGTTTGGCCTTGCGGCAGATGCTCACGAAGGTGGACAGACCGCTGTCCTCGAATCTTTCCGTGATGGCGTCGGATGCATTGACGATGGAGATGGGGAGTCCCATCTTGCGAAGGTTCAGCAAACCACGCATCGCGGCGAAATTCACACCCTCCACTTCGCTGAAATCCAGACAGAAAATGGAATTGGCGGTCATCGCCTCCTTGAGGGGTTCGATGGCTTCTTGATTGAGCGTTCCTTTTACGAAAATGCGCCGGCCTTCCGGGCGAAGAGTGACATTGGTATCCATAAGAAGATTTGTTAACGTTTATACAAAAGACAAATTTAATTTTTTTATTTAACTTTGCCAAGAATAAATGAACTGAATAATGAATTTGCTCCTTTCCCTCCTGCAAACCGCCGTCGATCCGAAGGAACTCGCGGAACATATGGATTCCGTGCGACGGGCCAGTCAAAATTTCGCCCAGACGCTGGTGACCGATCCGGACACCGCTCTCAAGCAACTGGGCCAGGACGCCCTTAATTTCGGACTGAAAGTATTGGCTGCCATCGCCATTTATTTTATAGGTATATGGGTAATCGGCCGCATCAAAAAAGGACTTGCCCGGATGTTTGTCCGCCGTAAGACCGACAAGACGCTGGCTTCCTTTGTGTCGAGTTTCATCTCGTTCACCCTGACGGTCCTGCTCGTGGTGATGACCGTGAGTGCGCTGGGCGTCAATACGACCTCTCTCGCCGCTTTGCTCGCGGCCGGCGGTATGGCCATCGGTATGGCTTTGAGCGGTACGGTGCAGAATTTTGCCGGAGGCATCATGCTCCTGGCCTTCAAACCTTTTAAGGTGGGAGACTTTATCGAAGCACAGGGTTTCAGCGGCGTGGTGACCGAGATGAGCATCGTCAGCACCAAACTGACTTTGACGGACAACCGTTTTGTTTCCCTGCCCAACGGCGCGCTGTCGAACGGGGCTATCAACAATTATACGCGCAATCCCTACCGTCGCGTGGAATGGAAAATCTCATTGTCCTACGGCTCCGACGCGCAGGTCTGCAGGGATTTGCTGGTGAAAGTGCTGAAGGAGGACCCGCGCGTGCTCGACAGCACGACCAAAGGGGTGGCTGACCCGATGGCGGCTTTGTTCAGTCTGGATGACAGCGCCATCGTGTTTGTCGTGCGCGGATGGGTGAAAGCGTCCGATTACTGGGATGTGTACTTCGATTACAACCAGCGCGCGTACACTATCCTTCCGCAAAACGGGTTTGGATTCCCGTTCCCGCAGATGGATGTGCATCTCAAAAATCAGTAAAGGGGAGTCGCCGGCGTTTAACGCGCAGCGTAGCGGCTTTCGATCACTCTCCAGTCGATAATGGTCCAGAGGGCGCTCAATTGGGCGGCCCGGCGGTTTTGGTAGTCAAGATAGTAGGCGTGCTCCCAGACGTCGAAGGTCAGCAAGGGGGTGCGACCGCTGCGGACAGGATTGCCGGCATTGGGCTCCTGCGTGATGGCCAGACGGCCCTGCTTGTCGGTTGAAAGCCAGACCCAACCGGAACCGAAGAGCGTGACGCCTTTCTGCTGGAAAGTCTCCTTGAAAGCGTCGAAACTGCCGAAATCGCGGGTAATGGCATCTCCCAATTCACCATAAGGACGGTTGTCCGTCAGGACCTGCTCGGAATGAGGACCGGACGGATAAGCACGGAACTGGGTGAAATACAGGTTGTGGTTGAGCACCTGGCCGGCATTGTTGAACAGACCGCCTTCCGCCTTGCGGACAATCTCCTCGAGAGAGAGACCTTCCATTCCGCTGCCCGGCAGGGCGGCGTTGAGGTTGTCCAGATAGGCCTGGAGATGTTTGCCATAGTGAAAATCGAGGGTGTTTTCACTGATGACGGGCGCCAAGGCATTTTTGGCGTAGGGCAGGGTGGCTGCCTGAAAATGTCCGTTGATCGTTTTCATAATATTGAGGGGATTAGCGTGATTTAACTTAAATCGTTACGCTTGCCACGGGGCAAGAACTCCAGCAGGTCTTCGAGACTGAAAACTCCATTTCCTTCCGGTTTTTCCTCCTCTGGTGCTCCCAGTATTTCGTCAATGAGATTGAACGCCTCTTGCAACAGTTCAGAAAGGTGGGTGAGTTGCTCTTTCTCTTTTCCCTCGGGCATCGCTTGGATATCCTCCTCGGACGGCAGTTCCTGGTCGATGGCCGTGAGATCCTTTTCCATGTCATAGACAATGCTTTGGATCATTTCGAGATGGTCCAACATCGCCTTGAGGTCCTTGATGTCTGAACGGACCTTGGAAACCTTTCTGTTATACGCTTTCATAAGTGATTTGTACCCCCTAGGCGAATCGAACGCCTATCGTAGGAACCGGAATCCCAAATTTTATCCATTAAACTAAGGGGGCGTTACGGGTGCAAAGGTATAAAATTAAACGATTATCTGCAAAAGATTATTGCACTTCGATGCGTAATCCGTCGTAGGCCACGCGTATGCCTTTGGCACTCAGTTCTGCATCCAGCCGGGCGTGGCAGGGGAGCAGGTGCGAGAGGTGGGTGAGATAGGATTGCGGAGCACCGACACGCGGGAAGAAATCGATGGCCTCGTCCAGCGAAAAATGGGAATTGTGGGGAGCCCGTTTGACGCAGTTGACGGTGACCACTTCCACGCCTTTGAGCTTTTCGAGTTCGCTGTCATCAATCAGCGCCAGGTCGGTCATATAGGCGATGGGGCCGAAACGATAGCCCATTACATTCAATTTCCGGAAGCGGTCGTGCCAGCCTCGGATGGGAAGGACGGTGGCGGTTTCCGGGTGGGCTGCCATTTCGTTCTCATCGGGCGGAGTCCGGTAGTATCCCCGGCCGCTTTCCCAATGCAAATTCTCTTCCCAGGTGTTGGAGTGAATAACGATGGGTTCACCGGGACGGATAGAATGTACCTGCCATTCCGGGGAGCCGGGATAACGGGGCTCGGCGAAGGCATAGGCATATTCCCGCCGCAGCGATTCCTCGACATTCTTCTCACAATAGATATTCATGGGATGCCCCTCCAGCAGATTGAACGAACGCACATCATCCAGACCTCCGGTGTGGTCCTTGTGTCCGTGCGTCAGCAGGATGGCATCGAGGTGGCGGACATTCTCCCGCAGCATCTGCTGGCGGAAATCCGGACCGGCGTCTACCAGGATACTCAAGCCCTGGTATTGTATCAGCGCGCTCGAACGCAGGCGTTTGTCCCGGCTGTCAGTGGAGCGGCACACTTCACATTGGCATCCTATCATCGGGACGCCCTGCGAAGTACCGCTTCCCAAAAAGGTAATGCTTGTCATATAATATCTTCATTATCCAGACAGAGCATCGGTGCATCCAGTTGCAAGCGGACGAGTTGTCCCATCTTGCCGGTGTCGCAAAGCGCCCTGACTTTTACATAATTGCAAACGACGGCAGAGTTCCTCCAGCCGGCGCACCCTTTCGGTCTTGACGGAATCCTGAACCTGGTTTTTCATCGTGGCGGCCGGGGTTCCGGGGCGCCGGGAGTAGGGGAAGATGTGGATGAAGGCCGGACGGATTTCCTCTTCGAGGAAGTGGTAGGTGGCTTCGAAATCGGCTTCGCTTTCTCCGGGGAAACCGACGATGACATCAATGCCCAGAAAGACTTCGGGACCCAGTTTCTCACGGATATATTGGATTTTCTTGCGGAAATCGGCGGTGCGGTAGCGTCGTCCCATCGCTTCCAGAATGGTGTCGCATCCACTCTGCAAGGGGATGTGGAAATGGGGAAGGAACTTGCGGGAAGTCCCGGCAATCCAGTCGATGATGGCTTCGGTGAGCAGATTCGGTTCGATGGAGGAAATACGGTATCGCTCGATGCCCTCGACTTCTTCCAGGGCTTTCAGCAGGTCCAGGAAACTCTCTCCGGTAGTCTTGCCGAAATCGCCGGTGTTCACTCCCGTGATGACCAGTTCGCGGGTGCCGCCGGCGGCAATCTCGCGGGCCATCTCCACCAGTTGGGCGATGGGTGCGTTGCGGCTTTCTCCCCGAGCGTAAGGTACGGTGCAGTAGTGACATTTGTAATCGCATCCGTCCTGTACCTTGAGGAAACTGCGGGTGCGTTCCTTGCCGGAATAGGCCGGGAACATCAGGCAAGGGCTGACCTCGCCGTCGGGAACAGCCGCTTTCATATCAGGCCCGGATTCAGCTGGATGCTGTCCCTTGAGGTAGGCTTCGACCTGCGGGGCCACACAGGCTTTTTCATCTGCAGAAAACACACGCACGACGCCTTCCAGCGCGCAATAGGCGTCCCGACGCAACTGGGCGCTGCAGCCCGCTACGAAAATGGGGGCGGAAGGGGAGAGCCGGTGCAGTTTGCGCACCAGATTACGTCCCTTCTTGTCGGAATGTTCCGTTACGGAGCAGGTGTTGACCAGGTAGGCGTCGGCCTCTCCGCTGTTCCAGGGGACGGCCTCGAAGCCAGCACGACCCAGCAGACGCTCGTAGGTGGAGGTCTCCGCATAGTTGAGTTTGCAACCCAAGGTGAGATAGGCAATCTTCATCATCTTATCCTTTGAGTCGTACGAACGAGGATTCGCAGGCAGGGGTCTGTCCCTCCTTGCCGCCGGAAAGCGGGGGATTGCACTTGCGCACGGTTACTTCGGCCTCCAGAATTTCCGGAAGGGCGCGGACTTGTGCGAGAATGGCGCCGGCGACCGTTTCTATCAAGTTGCGGGGAAGGGCCATCTGCTGCGCAACGATGTCATAGAGTCGCTGCACGTCCATCGTGTCCTCCAACGCATCGCTTTGGGCGGACCGGCTCATATCCACGCGCACCGTCAGGTCCACGCGATAGGTCGCACCTTCCCGGCGCTCCTGCTCGAAACAGCCGTGGAAGGCGTGGAAATATAGGCCTTCCAATCCCAGTTCGCCGGGTAGCGGAGAGCCCGTCAGGCCAGCATCAGAAACACGCACGGGCGTTTCCCTATATTGATTTTTTCTTTCTTCCATTCTCCTATGGTATGTGTCAGAATCGTTTGGTCGGGACAGGTGAGGTTGATGGCCAGGCAGAGGCGCGTGCTGTCGGCACAAGAGGACAGCAGGTCAGCCAGCATCGCATCGTTCCGGTAGGGGGTTTCAATGAAAAGCAGCGTCTCGTCCGCCGTCTTGGAGCGTTTCTCGAGGGCCCGGATGGCTTGTTTGCGGGCGTCGTT
>CACZWF010000069.1 GCA_902784785.1 uncultured Bacteroidia bacterium | reverse complement strand
ATTTCGGAGAGCACCGCGTCCTTGGCGGCGATACCGGTCACCATCACCATACGCTCGCGGTCCTTGCGGATAATCTGGGGCGGCGTGCGCGTCTCGACTATCTTGCCGAGGTCTTTGATGCGGATGCCCTTGCCGGCGTTGTTGTAGATGGTGATGTTCTCAATGTCTTCGGTGGAGGTGCGGAATTCGGGGGCCAGACGCACGCGGATCTCGTATTCCTCTCCGTCTTCGCGGAAATAGGTCATCACGGAACCGTTGATGCAGGCGCTCAGGTAAGCGGCCGCCGAGGTGGAGTTGAGTCCGTTGATGGAGAGTTTGGTGCGATCGAAGTCCACCTTGTACTCGGGCGTGTATTCGTCACGGCTGATATAGACCTCGGAGCACATCTTGCTCTCGCGCAATCCTTCGGCCAGTTCCGCCGCGATGCGGTCGGTGGTCTCGAATTCATAGCCGTAGATTTCCAATTCGACTTTGGGAGCGCCGCCCATACCGCCGTTCCCCTCGGTCACCTGGAATTTCTTGACGGAAGGATATTCGGAAATGATGCCGCGGAGGATATCGGAAATCTCGCCGCTGCCGCGCTGACGGTCTTCCTTGCTACCCAAGTCGATGTTGTAGGAAATCTTGTAGGTACCCGTAGTCTGCATCGCCAGGTAGGCATTGTCCGTAGAGGCCTGTCCGAGGGAATAGTTGCAGGAACGAATCTCCGGAACGGCGTCGCGGAAACGCTGGTAGAGCTCGGCTCCCAGTTCCCGGGTGACGTTCTGTCCCGTTCCGATCGGCAGTTCAACGGAGATACGCAGACGCCCCATATCCGATTTGGGGAAATACTCGGTCTTGACATTGGGTCCGAGAATGGCTGCCGTACCGAGGAAGATGGCCAGGGCGATGAGCACCACGGCCGTGCGGTGGTTGACGGACCATTGGATCAATCGGCCGTAGCCATTGGAAATCGCATCCAAAGCACGGTTGATGCCGCCGAAAATAAAATTATAGACGGCCCCATGCTTGGGATTGCGGCGAAGCATCTGCGAGCACATCATCGGCACCAGGGTCAAAGCACCGGTGGTCGAGACAATCATAATGATACTCACAATCCAGCCCAGCTGACGGAACAGCACGCCGGCCATACCGTTGATCATCGTCAAGGGCAGGAACACGGCGAGCATCGTGAGGGTGGAAGCGATGACGGAGATACCCACTTCCTGGGTGCCGTGGACGGCCGCCTCTTTGGGTTTCTCTCCCCTTTCGAGGTGCGTCGTCACATTCTCCAACACCACGATGGCGTCGTCCACCACCATACCGATGGCGATGGAGAGGGCGGACATCGAAATGATGTTGAGCGTCTCACCGGTCGCGAAGAGGTAGAGCAGCGAAGCCAGCAGGGAAATCGGAATCGCGGAAACGATGATCAAGGTGGCCCTCCAGCGTCCGAGGAAGATGAACACCACCAGCATAACCACGAGGAAAGTGATGGCGATGGTCTCTTTCAGGGAATTGAGGGTGTTGATGATATTGCGGGAGTTGTCGATGGTGATGCTGAGCTTCACATCGGAAGGCAGCGTGGGCTCGATGCGCTTGAGCGCTTTCTTGACCCCACGGATGGTATTGACCGTATTGGAGCCGGACTGTTTCTGGATAATGATGATGGCTCCGCGCGTACCGTCGCAATAGGCTTCCTGACCGCGTTCTTCCAAGTCGTCCTGCACGCGGGCGACATCGCGAAGATAGACCGTACGTCCGTTGAAGTGTCCCACGACGACATCCATCATTTCCCTCGCGGAAGCAAATTCCTTCTCCACGCGCAAGGTGTAGGTATCGGAACCGATATCGATATTACCGGAGGGCGTGTTGCGGTTTTCCTGGGCCAGGATGGAGCTGATGCCCGTGACCGTCAAGCCATAGGCTTCGAGTTTCTGGGGGTCGCAATAGACCTGCAGCTCGCGCTGGGGGGCACCGGAGACGGAGACCGTACCCACACCGGGCACACGGGCCAGCGGGGTGGAGACCTTGTCGTCCAGAATCTTTTCGAGGGCCTTGGCGCTTTGGCCGGCCTGGGCGGACAAGATCATGATGGGAATGTCATCCGCGCTGAACTTGAAGATGACGGGGGTGGAAACGGCGTCGGGCAGGTAGTTGGACACCATATCCAACTTGTCCCGCACGTCGTTGGTCGCCACGTCGATGTCGATGCCGTATTCAAACTCCAGGGCCAGCATCGAAATATTCTCCTTGGAGGTGGAGGTCAGGCTCTTGAGGTTCGCCACACTGTTGAGCGTATTCTCAAGGGTCTTGGTCACGTTGTTTTCAATATCCTCGGCGCTGGCTCCCTGGTACGAACACATCACCATGATGGTGTTGGACTCGATTTTGGGGAAATTGTCCAGGGCCAGGTTCATCAGGGCATAAACGCCCAAAATGACGAAGACAAGGAAAATCAATGCCGTCGTCACAGGCTTGTTTACCGCTGTCCTGTATATGCTCATCTTGTCGGAATGCTAATTTTGTTTGACTTCCACCTGCGCGCCGTCGCGGATACGCAACTGTCCTTCGACGACGACTTTCTCTCCATCTTTCACTCCGTCGAGCACCTCATACTCGCTGCCCATGCGCACGCCCAGCGTGACGTGACGGAACGAGACCGTACCATCCGGCTCCAGAACATAGATGTAGCGGTCCCCCGCCCCCTGCTGACGCACGACGGACAGGTCGGGCACCACGACACTGTGGTTCACCCCGAAGACCAGGGTCACGCGGGCGAACATACCCGGACGCAGCTTGCGGTCTTTGTTGGGCACCTGCACTTCTACGAGGAAGGTATGGGTGGCCGGGTCGATGGTGGGATACAGACGGGTGATGCTGCCGGTAAACTCGGCTCCCGGGAAGGCATCGACGCTGATGCTCACCTTGCCGCCCTTCTTGACGCGGGTGTAGTCACGCTCGGAGACCGCCACCAGCAACTTGACCGGGGAGATTTCCTGAACGGTGTAAATGGGCTGGCCCATCGAGTACATATCCCCTACATCGTAGTTACGGGCGGAAATGACGCCGGCGATGGGAGAACGGAGTTCGGTGTTCTCCAACATATTCTCGTAATTTTTCTTGCGGACTTTGTAGGCCAGTTCGATGGCGTCCAGATCGCTCTTGGACAGACCGCCCACTTCATACAGCCCTTTCAGACGATGATACTCGGTGGAGTCGTTCTTGTACTGCAGCATCACCTGGTCGAGGGAAACGGCGTCCATCGTGGCGAGCACCTGCCCTTTGGAGACAAAGTCCCCGACTTCCACGCGGATGCTCTTGATACGCATCGCGGTCTGGGGAGCGATATTGTTCTTGACATTGGCTTCCACCGTGGAGGTATAGGTCTCTTTCTGCACCACGTCACGGGCGCTGACTTGTTTGACGACGACCACCGGCAGGGCTTCCTGCTCCTGCACGGCTTGATTCTGACCGCCTCCGCAGGCCGCCAGCAAGGGCAGCAGGGACAAGGCGGCGATTTGTTTGAAACTACGCTTCATATCTTCCTTTATTTTACTTCAAAATTTTCTACTCCCAGGATGGATTCGAGTTGCGCCTGGGCCGCAAGATAACTGTAAATATTGTCGCTGAGGGAAAGCTGGCACTGTGTCAGGTTCAGCTGGGCGTTGTCCAGCTCGATCAAGGTCGCGCGCCCGACTTCATAGGATTTGGCGGCAATCTGATAAGCCTTCTCGGCGGATGCGAGGGCGTCTTTGGAGGCGCCGTAACTCTTGACGGCCGTCTGCATCGTGGAAAGCTGCTGCTGCACGCCGATGCGGAGCTGCTTTTCGGTGCTCTGGGTCTGCAGCTGCAACTGTTGGTACTGGTTGCGGGCCTGCTTGACATCGTGGTAGCGTTTGCCACCCGAGAAAATCGGAATGTTCAGGCTGAAACCGGCATACGAATACGGGAACCAGCCCAAGTTCTGAATCGGGTCGTTGGACACGGCCGAATAGGTGATGCTGATAGTTGCAGCCAAAGTAGGCACATAAGCCATCTGGCGCATCTTGACCGTCTGGATCAACTGGTCCGCCTGGATGGCCAACTGCTTCATCGTGGAGTTGCGGTCGAGCGACAGAGAATCGTAACTCGGCTCTGTGTTGAGCTGTCCGCTGTAGTCGTCCAAAGAACCGACGATGTCGATATTGGCGTCCAGGTCAGCCCCGATCACCGCCTTGAGCTGCCACAAGGCCAGAATCACATTGCTCTCGGCCGTATAGACATTCGGGATGGCGGCGGCCAGGTTGGTCTTGGCCGTGGTCATCTCGAGTTCCGAAGCCTTCTGGGCATTGTACTTCTTCTCGGTCTGCCCATAGTTGGACAAAGCGTTCTCGTACAATTCACGGAAGACGCGAAAAGATTCCTTGGCCATCAAGGTGGCGTAATAGGCCTTTTTCACCTGGGCGACCAGCTCCAGACGGGAGGCCCGGGCTTTTTCGACAGCCAGTTCCACGCTTTGTCCGGAAATCTTGATGCTCTTCCAGAGGGCCGCGTTGATAATCGGCATCGAGGCGCTGGCACCGACGGCCAAGGTGTTGAAACTACCGATTTTAGTATCGGTCATCTGCTTAGCCATCGGACTGTCGCTACCCATCATCGCCCGGATATCGTTCTTGATCAGCACGCGCTGATACGAACCCGTCAGGTCAATCTGGGGAAAGAGCGCGGCATAGGTCCCTTTCTTGGCGTGCCCCGCCCGCTGCACTTCCTTGTCCGCAATCTGCACGCTTTCACTCTCGCTCAAGGCCACCGTAATGGCGTCCTCCAGCGTGAGGAAAGTCACCTCTTGATCCGCAGGATACAACTGCAGACTGTCCGGTATTTCGCTCGCGCGTGCGCACACGCACGAGAAAAACACTACTAAAGCTATAATAGCATAATTATTCTTCATCTTTATATTTATTTTCGGCCCTTTTTCGGCGCCGGAGGCAGCGCGCGGGCCGGTTTCTTCCACACTTTTACCGACAGAATCAGGATGACGACTCCGGCGAGGATGAACGGTATGCTCAACAATTGCCCCATATTGAGCGCCATATTTTCCTCAAAACCCACCTGGGGCTCCTTGATGAACTCGATGAGGAAACGCGCCCCGAAGAGGCAGATGAGGAAGATACCGAAAATCTCCCCTCGATAGAGTTTGTCCAGTCTGCGCTTGTAAAGTTCCACCAACGAGAAGCCGAGCGCCAGATAGCACAGGGCTTCGTAAATCTGGGTGGGATGCTTGGGCAAGGTCTCCCCGTTGCGTTCGAAAACCACGCCCCACGGGAGTGTGGTGACATCGCCGTAAATCTCGCTGTTGAACAGATTGCCAAAGCGGATCATCGCCCCGGCGAAACAGACGGTCATCACGACCTTGTCCATCACCCACAGATAATCAAAATTGTATTTCCTGCCATAATGGTTGGCGTACCACCACATCGCCAGCAGCAGGGCGATCGCCCCGCCGTGGCTGGCGAGCCCCCCTTTCCAAGGTTGGAAGATTTCCACAAAGCCCTCCCAACTGGTCAGATAGTAGTCCGGCTGATAGAAGAGGCAATGCCCCAGACGGGCGCCGACGATGGTGCCTAACAACAAAGTGTAGAGGACCGGATCCAGGAGTTTCTCCCAGGGCAGGCCCTCATTCTTGAAAAACCATTTGAAAAGGTAGTACCCGATGACAAACCCGCCGACAAAGAGCAGCGAATACCAGCGCAAGCCGTAGCTGCCAATTGTCAAGAGGTTAGGATCTACGTTCCAATGTATGGCAAGCAAGTTCATTATTCCCGGATAGCGGCAATGCCAGGCAGTTCGATACCTTCGAGATACTCGAGCATCGCACCGCCGCCGGTGGAGACATAGCTGACCTTCTTGGCGTAGCCCATCTGGGTCACGGCCGCCACGGAGTCACCGCCGCCCACCAGGGTAAAGGCGCCTTTCTCGGAAGTGGCTTTGGCCAGAATCTCAGCGATTTTGTTGGTACCTTTGGCGAATGCAGGAATCTCGAACACGCCGACGGGACCGTTCCAGAGAATGGTCTTGGAAGCCATAATGACTTTCTCCCACTCAGCGACCGTCGAAGGGGCGGCGTCCACGCCTTCCCACTCGTCGGGAATCTCGCTATTCTTGCAGATGCGGGTGTTGGCGTCGTTGGAGAACGCGTCGGCGATGAGCACCTCGTCGGAGAGATACATCTTCACGCCTTTGGCTTCGGCTTTCTTCAAGATATTGAGCGCCAGTTCCTGCTGGTCGTCCTCGCAAAGGGACTTGCCGATCTTGCCGCCCTGGGCCTTGATGAAGGTATATACCATACCGCCGCCGATAATCATGTTGTCCACCACATCGAAGAGGTGTTCGATGATGCCGATCTTGGAAGAGACCTTGGCGCCGCCGATGATGGCGGTAACAGGATGCTCGGGCGTCTTGAGCACGCGGTCAATGGCCTTGATCTCGCCTTCCATGATGTAACCGAACATCTTGTCGTTGGGGAAATACTTGGCGATAAGGGCCGTGGAAGCGTGGGCACGGTGGGCCGTACCGAAAGCGTCGTTGATATAGCAGTCGGCGTAGGAAGCGAGCTTCTTGACAAACGCCTTCTGGCTTTCTTTCACAGCGGCCTTGGCAGCCTTCTTCTCCTCGTCGGTGGCATCTTCGGCCAACCCTCTAGGCTTGCCTTCCTCTTCGGCATAGAAGCGGAGGTTCTCGAGCACGAGCACGTCACCGGGCTTGAGGGCGGCGACCTGCGCGTCGGCTTTCTGGCAATCGTCGGCGAAAGAAACCTTGCGGCCGAGCAATTCCTCGAGGTGGGGAAGAATATGTTTGAGGGAGAATTTCTCCGTCACGCCCTTGGGACGTCCAAGGTGGGACATGATAATGAGGGAACCGCCTTTCTCCAACACTTTGTTGAGGGTGGGAACGGCCGCCCGCATACGGGTATCATCGGTGATTTGGAACTGTTCGTTGAGAGGAACATTGAAATCGACACGGACGATGGCTTTTTTGCCGGAGAAATCGTAGGTAGAAATGTTCTGTTGCATATCGTTTACAAATTTGAATTAACTTTTTTCCAATCAGCCACAGGCGGGATGATACCCAGGGTGATGATTTCATCGCGCATCTTGCAGAGGTGCTCATAGGATTTCTGCAGATCGGCGATTTCGGTGGCGGTGCCGGCGGGGTCGCAAAAATGCACGCCGCGCTCGTCGATCACGGACGGCATGGCCATCATCACGTTCTTGTAGGTGCCGTTGTTGACATAGCAGCCGGCAGGCCAGGTGAATTTCTGTCCGCCCATCGCCGCCTCGATCATCTTGACGGCGTTGTAAGCCGGGCTCTGGAAGGAAGAACGGCCACGGAGTTTGATGATCGCGGAACCGCCCTGGATGGTGTCGTGCTTGATCTGCTCGAACTCTTCAGCGCTGAGGCCCATCTGATAGAAAGGCTTACCGTCGATCTTGGCCTGCGAGGCGAAAACCGCCATCGCTTCGCCGTGGCCGCCATAGGTCACCGCGCCCGTCACTTTGCTCTGGGGCACGCCGAACTTCTGGGCGACCTTCAAAGCGGGCGCAGCGTCTGCTTCATCGGGGACAGCATAACCGAAGGGAACGAGATCGAGGGCGTCCACTGGTACCAGCCCCTCATCCCCTATGTCGAAGGTGACTTAAGGCATTTCTCGCACGGCGGATGGACCGTGCAGGATGTGACAGGAAGAAGTGATGACATACCCGCATCCGACATTTACGTGATCGCACTCGGTGTAAACGACATCATCAACGATTTTCCGAGCGCCGCCCCGGATGCCGAAGAATATGCAGGCCGCATGAGGCAGCTCGCGGATATCCTGGAGAGCATCTCGCCTGATTGTAAGCTCTATTACGTCGCGCCGTGGCCGGTCTTAAGAGACGAAGACGATATCCCGGAGCGAGCCCGCGAGTTTACCAATGAACTTGAAGAGCGTGTATTATTCCCCAAAAAGACCGATGAACAAGTGATGCAAGAAGAGATTGACGCTATTCAAGAACAGGAACAGAACGATGCGATGGAGGCGCAAACCAATGGCAACTAACAAGGATTTGGAAATCTTTGACACGGCACTTTCCACTTACGGCATTAATAAGCAAAAGTGGATGCTTGTAGAAGAATGTGGTGAGTTGCTTAATGCGCTTGCAAAACATATTCGTGGGCGTGGCTCTTTTGATGAACTTAACACCGAACTTGCAGACGTTTCCATCATGGTTGAACAGATTGCGAGGTTTTATGGTTGGGAAGAGTTTCTTGAAGAGCGTGCAAGAAAAATTGAACGTCTTAAAAACAGATTAGAACCACAGC
>CACZWF010000068.1 GCA_902784785.1 uncultured Bacteroidia bacterium | reverse complement strand
TAGTAAGATTTTTGAGATTCAAAACCCGGAAAAAGGGATTTTGAAATTCTTTTCACCTCCGCTCCCTCAACGCCCTCGCACGCGTTTTCTCTCTATGGCTATCGTGTCAGAACCTTTGAGTATCGCCGGTCTACGTCTGAAAATGTAGACCGGGAACACTATCTGGCCTCTCCCCGTCATTCCCGGCCCGACTGGGAAGTAGGATGCTGCACCCGATTATTTCAATAAAACAACGATGATTCAACTTTCCGTTTCACATCGTTAGTTCAATTTTCAAAAATATTTTCTAACTTTGTATCGTATGCCGAGGGCATGCAGACATATTGCGAAAGTGTTTTTCGCCAGCCCCGTTGGAGATCCGCACAATTTTCAATTTTATAATGGGTTCGGTCGTAAACACTCCGCCTTTTCTTGGCTATGTTGTTGGTGGGCTTTTGTTCATCGTGCTCCATATCAAGATTGGGTGTGGAGTACGATTGTTTCTTCATTATAGCGTTCGTGCGGAACGTCCAACGGAAGTTACGAAAACGGCTCCACACTTTCTTTTTTTTACCACATAATGCCCATTAGGAGCCAAGGGCTACTGAAACAAATTATGGGCAAGGAATTAAAAGCATCGGATGTCCGCTTTCTTATGGACTCGACAGATGACAAAGACGGCGCCAAGGAAGTAATCATGGATTACGTGATTTCCTGGATGTTGCGGCGGGCACAGAACATCTGTAAAGATGAAAAACCTATCTTGTACAACTACTGTCGTAAGTTCTTGGGAAAATTGATTGGCAAGGAGTTGACGAATGAAGACGTGGTTGAAGTCGAAACCTGGAAGCAGTACGAGCGCATTGATTTATGGGCCTCCGTGAAAGTGAATGGTGAACAGCACGATATCCTAATTGAGGATAAATACTACACTGGCGTTCATGGTAATCAATTAATTCGTTATAAAGAAATCTTTGATTGCTGGGTTGGAACTCATCGTCCAAACGCCAAGAAACACTATTGGCTTCTTACTTGTTTTGATAACGAGTATTCAACAGATATATACAAATCAGCGCTTGAAAGCAGTGGTTTTGATTCACTATTTTGGGATGACATGCTCGAGGTGATGGATTTGTACGTGGAAAATCCTAAGCTATCCGAAAGCGACATCTTCAATGAATTTTGGATTAATTGGTAAAAATAGGAACGAATGAAACGAAATATACTTTTGATTGCTTTAGCAATTTTGATTTCTATGCCAGTCTGTGGCCAGATAAACATTTTTAATGCTAAGAAAAAGCAGAAAGAACTTATTGATGCTCTCTCTAAGATTGCCCAAGAGGAACAGGCGACACAACAAGCTGCACTTGCTCCTGTTGAGAAGGAGAAAGAGGCGATAGAAAAACAATATAAAGGTCAAACCTTGTATTTTATAACCGATTTAGATTACTATACAAAAGATGGTTATCATATTGATGTGATGTCTCCCAATGATACTGAGAAGGGTACATTTCGCCTTAGGGCTCTATCTGGTAAAGATGCATTTTGCGTTGTGGATACATCTATTGTCAAACGAAATGAAGTAATAAGCAAAAGTGCCTATGTTTGTACGGATGTTATCTTAGTTAATCATGTTGACAAATATGGTAAAGTACCTGACGCTGTTGCTTTGCGATTAATGGGTAAGAATCCAGATGATTTGATAATAAAATTAAATAGAGGGGTGAGAGAGTATCCCGTTGTTTTATATGTTTATTACTCAAAGGCACAAAGAGGTGTAGATGCGGGGTGGGGCACATATGTTTATGGTTATAATGTTACGTATGGACGTGATATTCTAACCCCTAAGCCGATATCCATAAAAGTTAAAACGCCATTGGGAAACATAGAAACCACATATACACATCCATTGAATTTAGCAACAGATGCAGACTTGGATTCACTAGCTCTTGTGTTGCAAGGCAAATATAACTCGAAACGCGATGCTCAACTGGCTGCTGAAATCGAGATGAAAAAAGCAAAAGAAGAGGCAAAAAAACGACAAGAAGAAGAGAATAGAAAATACTTAGAGGAATTGAGATTGAAGAGGGAATATGAAATTGCACGAGAAAATGAATTGAGAGAGCAAGCAGAACGGGTGGAAAGAGAAAAGATTAATGCGCTTAATATAAAATATGGCGAATTCGGAACGCTAGTATATAATCATCAGATTGCAATAGGTATGAGCAAAGATGCTTGTGTTGAGGCGATCGGTGAACCGCTTCGTAAAAAAGTTTTGGATGAGGAAATTCAGTTTGAGTATAGCGATAAACTCGTGATTTTTAGCCGTTCTACAGAAAAAATTATTAATTTTTATAAATATTGATGATTATGCGAAAGACATTTGTTGTACTATTTGCTATACTCATTATCTGTGGGTGTAACAATCTCAGCACTCAACCTAAACATCTACAGAATCCAGAATTACTCGGTTGGGTATTTCGTGGCTGTATGAGCCGTTCATTAGCAGAACAAATTAAAAATGACTTTGTCAAACGAGTTAGAAACAAAACAAAAATCGTTAAAGGCTTTGAAAATCTTGGAACTCTTGAAGATGCTGTGATTCAGGTGTTTGTGTGGTCTCCGCTTCCAATTGGAGATCAAGACGGAACGGCATACTCTCTAAAAGCATACCTGGATGAATATGGGGATGTTGTTAACCAAGCATCGTGGGGAAAAGAACGGGCAATTATCGAACGCGAGAAATCGAAGGCTCAGAAACTTTTTTTGGAACTTATTACTGCTTATTTTGCTGAATACAATCAAATCGCATTGAATAAATTTCGCGTGTTGAATTGTATTTGTAATGACAATGCTCAATGTGACAGTTACACTGGATATATTGTAGAGTATGAGGTGGGTGAAGGGTATTATGTGCTCTTGGCATTATACGAATACAAAGAATCAAATCGATATAACGCCGATATAGTTTACAAAGGGAAGTCTCTTCATGAACTTCACAGTCATTACAATTAACCTTTGACTGTCGCCGGTCTGCGTCTGAAAATGTAGACCGGCCCCCTCGTTTCAATACCTGATCTTGAAGTACTCGAGGAGGGATTTGAAGTGGTCTTGGGCGGTGAGGCAGGTGTCGGTGAGGTAGCCGGGGGCGTGGTCCCATTCGCGGAGGCCGCGGTAGTAGAAGAGTTTGAGTTCTTCGGTGATGATGAAGGGGACGATGTTGTTAGCCAGACATTCTTTGAAGAGGATGAGCCGTCCCACTCTGCCGTTGCCGTCCTGGAAGGGATGGATTTTCTCAAATTGCTGGTGAAAGTCGAGCAGGTCTTCCAGGTTCTTTTCCTTTTTTGAATGGTAGGAAGACAATAGGGATTTCATCTGATGGTGTACCTCTTCGGGCGGGCAGGTCTCCATACCACCAACCTCATTGGGGAGTTTCTTGTATTCGCCGACGTTGAACCAGGGTTTGCGGCTGTCTGAGGTGCTGCTTTTGAGAATGCGGTGCAGTTCTTTGACGAGGCGTTCGGAGAGTCGTTCTTCGGTGCGTTCGATGATCAGGTCGATGCAGCGGAAATGGTTGACGGTTTCCAAGATGTCATTGACATTGATGTTTTCATCCGTGACGCCAATCGTATGAGTGTCGAAAATGTATCGTGTCTGTTCGTGGGTGAGACGGCTCCCTTCGATGTGATTGGAGTTGTAGGTGAGGTCGATTTGGGTGCGGTGATAGATACCGCCGCGTATCTGTCCTTCTTTTTCTTCGCGCAGGCGTTCCAGAAGGGGAGATTCTTTGAATTTTGTTTTTGTGGGGATAGTCGTTTCAATGGGAATGTTCCAGGTTTTTCCCGAAAGAAATGCTCCGGGAATCTTTCCTTCTTTGCACCAGTTGCGGACAGTCCGGTCGGGCAGTCCGTTCTGCTGGGCATATTGGCTGACGCTCAAATATTCCATATCGGCAAGTCTCTCATAAAATTCGCTCCAAAGATAGTAAAATTTGCCGATACCGGCAAGTTGTAAATAAATTTGCTTTTCTCTTTGATACCAGCTAAATTTGTAAGATTTTTGTGATTGTGCGAAAAACTACCCATGAAAGTATTTAGTGAAGAGTTGGTGCAAGAGGCTTGCCGCGTGAACAGCGTGGCGAACCTTTCGACGGCGACCATCGGCGAGGTGCTGCTGGTGGCCCAATATCTGGAGAACAAGACCGGCATCCCGTTCATCCGTATGGACCAAGGTTCGCCCGGCCTGCCGATGAACCAATATGGCATCGAGGCGGAAATCGAGGCCCTGCGCAGCGGCGTCGGCTCCCAATATCCGGCCGCGGCGGGCGTTCCCGAACTCAAGAAGGCTGCCTCTCGTTTTGTCAAGGCCTTCATCGATGTGGACATCACGCCCCGCAGTTGCGTCCCGACGACCGGCTCCGTGGCTGCCTCCTTCGGTTCCTTCATCGCCGCCACCCAGCGCATCCCCGGCAAGGACAAAGTTTTGTTCATCGACCCCGGATTCCCCATCCAGAAATCCCAACTTCGCGTCCTCGGCATCGAGTGGAAAGAATTTGACATCTTCCCGTACCGCGGCGCGGACAAGTTGAAAGCCAAACTGGAAGAAGAACTCTCTGACGGTGATATCGCAGCGATTATTTATTCCAACCCCAACAACCCCGCGTGGATTTGTCTGGAAGAGGAAGAGCTGGCCGTTGTCGGAGAACTTGCCACGAAATACGATGTCGTGGTGCTGGAAGACCTGGCCTATTTCTGTATGGACTACCGCCGCGATTTGAGCCATCCTTTCCGGGCGCCCTATGTGCCGACCGTGGCCCGCTATACCGGCAATTATATCCTGATGCTTTCTTCCTCGAAAATTTTCAGTTATGCCGGCCAGCGCATGGCCCTCTGCTGCATCAGCGATGCCCTTTACGAGAAGCAATATCCCGCCCTCGCCGCGCGCTACAAAGATGCGGGCGTGTTCGGCGTAACGCTGACCGCTTCCATCCTGTATATGATTACCAGCGGCTGTACGGCCACCACCCAATACGGCTATGCCAAAATGCTGGACCTCGCCTGCGACGGCGTCATCAATTTCGTGGAAGACACCCGCGAATACGAGCGCCGGGCCGCCCGGATGAAAGAGATTTTTACCCGTCACGGTTTCAGCGTCGTGTATGACCGCGATGTTACCGCCCAGGTCGGGGACGGATTCTTCTACACCCTGGGCTATCCCGGACTGACGGGCAACCAGTTGGTCGTAGAACTGATGTACTACGGCGTGAGCAGCATCAGCCTGTCCACCACCGGCAGCCGCCGGGAGGGTGTGCGCGCTTGCGTGAGCCGGATGCGGGAGGAATTGTACCCTGTGTTGGAAGAGAGGATGGCGGCTTTTGAAAAAGACCATTTAACAAAATAAAACGATGATTTGGAATCCCATCAAAGAATGTATGCCCGAGGAGCAGAAAAGAGAGCTCCAGGGCAAACGCTTGCACAAAGTGGTGGACTATGTCTATCACAATGTTCCTTTCTATCGTCATAAAATGCAGGAAATGGGCATCGAACCGGGAGATATCCAGACCATCGATGACATTGTCAAACTGCCTTTTACGACCAAACAAGACTTGCGGGACAACTATCCCTTCGGTCTGCAGGCCGCGCCCCAGAGCGAGATTATCCGCATCCACGCCTCCACCGGCACCACGGGCAACCCCACCATCGTGGGCTACACCCGCAAGGATATCGATGTCTGGAGCGAATGTATGTCCCGTTGTCTGACGGCCTACGGTGTCCAGCGCAGCGACATTTTCTCCGTCGCTTACGGCTACGGCCTCTTCACCGGCGGTCTGGGCGTACACTACGGCGTGGAGAACCTCGGCGCGACGGTCGTTCCGACCTCCACCGGCGGCACGCAGAAACACGCCAAACTCATCAAGGACCTGGGCGTCACCGGTCTGGCCTGCACCCCTTCCTACGCGCTTCATCTGGCCGAAGTCATTGAGCAGATGGGAATCAAAAAAGAAGACCTGAAGTTGCGTGTGGGCGCTTTCGGCGCAGAGCCTTGGACCGAGAATATGCGGCAGGAGATTCAGGCTCGTCTGGGCCTGAAAGGCTATAACATTTACGGATTGAGCGAGATTATGGGCCCCTGCGTCAGTTATGAGTGCGAGTGCCAGGACGGTTCCCATATCAACGAGGACCATTTCTATCCCGAAATCATCAACCCGGTCACCCTCGAACCCCTCGAAAGGGGAACGGATGGGGAACTCGTCTTCACCACCCTGACCAAGACGGGTATGCCCGTGCTGCGTTACCGCACCCGCGACCTGTGCTCCTTGCTCCCGGGCGACTGCCCTTGCGGCCGCACCTTCGTGCGTATGTCCGCCATCAAGGGCCGCAGCGACGATATGCTCATCATCCGCGGTATCAATGTGTTCCCGTCCCAGGTGGAGAGCGTTCTGCTGGAAATTCCCGAGTGCGCGCCCTACTACCGCCTCATCGTGGACCGCAAAGACAACCTCGACATCCTCACCGTTCAGGTGGAGGCCCGTCCGGACTATCTCTCGGAAGGCTTCGACACCCTTTCGCCCATCACGGCCCTCGAAAAAAAGGTGGCCGACCGGCTCAAGAGCGTGTTGAGCATTTCTTCCGTCGTTCAAATCAAGATGCCCGGCTCTTTGGAGCGCTTCGAGGGCAAGGCCAAAATTGTAACCGATAACCGAAAACTCGTATGATACAGCAACTTTCCGTTTTTATGGAGAACCGCACCGGTATTTTGAGCGCGGTTCTGGATGTCCTCAAGCAGGCGAAAATCCAACTTTACGCCATCAGCATTGCCGACACGACGGATTACGGCATCTGCCGCATCATCTGCGACCGTCCCGCCGAGGCCCGCAAAGCCTTGATGGACGCCGGTATCGCCGCCGCTTTGTCGGATGTCTGCGCCGTCGAACTGGCCAACACCCCGGGCGCGGCCGCCGATATGGTGTCGCTCTTCGCCCGTGAAGGCCTGAGCCTGGCCTACCTCTACACCTTCCTGTTCAAGGAGAAACCCGTGATGGTGTTCCGCACCGATGACGCGGCCAAGGCGAAGCAGATCCTCGAGTCCGGCGGACTCTGTTGTTTTCAATGGAATTAGAAGAATCAGTAACAATGGATAAGAAACAGAAAATAGGCACTTTGTGTGTGCAGGCCGGCTACAAGCCCGGCAAAGGGGAGTCTCGTCAAGTCCCTATTGTTCAGAGTACCACCTTCAAGTATGAGACCAGCGAGCAGATGGGTCGTCTGTTCGATTTGGAAGAATCGGGCTATTTCTATTCCCGTCTGGCCAACCCGACCGTGGACACCGTGGCCGCCAAACTGGCCGCGTTGGAAGGCGGTGTGGGCGCGCAACTGCTTTCCTGCGGTCAGAACGCCAATTTCTTCGCCATTTTCAATATCTGCGAAGCCGGTGACCATATGGTGAGCGCGGTGAGCCTGTACGGCGGCACCTTCAACCTCATCAACTGGACCTTGCGGAAAATGGGCATCGACATCACTTTCGTCGACCAGAACGCTTCCGAAGAGGAAATCTCCGCCGCGTTCAAGCCCAACACGAAACTGCTCTTCGGCGAGACCTTGACCAACCCCACCGTGGATGTGCTGGATGTGGAGAAATTCGCCCGTATCGCCCACAAGCACGGGGTGCCCCTCATCGTGGACAACACCTTCCCGACTCCGGTCAACCTCCGTCCCATCGAGTGGGGAGCCGACATTGTGACGCACTCCACCACCAAGTATATGGACGGTCACGGAGCCGCAGTGGGCGGAGCCATCGTGGACAGCGGTAATTTCCCTTGGGACCAGTATGCCGACAAATTCCCCGGTCTGTGCAAACCCGATGAGAGTTATCACGGACTCGTCTATACGAAGGCTTTCGGCCGCGCCGCTTATATCACCAAGGTTTGCACGCACTTGATGCGGGACCTCGGCGGCATTCAGAGCCCGCAGAACGCCTTCTACCTGAACCTCGGACTGCAAACCCTCCACGTGCGTATGGCCCGTCACTGCGGCAGCGCCTTGCAGGTGGCCCGCTTCCTGGCTTCCTGCCCGGATGTGAAATGGGTGAAATTCCCGGGCTTGGAAAGCGACGCTCAATATGCCCTGGCACAGAAATATATGCCCGGCGGCACCTGCGGCGTGATGGCTTTCGCCCTCAAGGGAGACCGCGCGTTCGCCAGCCACTTCATGGATTCTCTCCGTCTCGTGACCATCGAGACCCACGTGGCGGACTGCCACACTTGCATCCTGCACCCCGCCGCCCATACGCACCGTCAGTTGTCCGATGAGCAACTGCGCGCCGCGGGCGTGGATCCCGACCTCATCCGTCTGAGTAAGTATGCAGAAACATTCCATCAAAATCGACAAGCCCTTTGAGTTTGAGGCGGGAGGATTTCTGGACTCGCTCGACATTGTCTATCACACTTCGCCCCGCGAATACACTCCGGGGGAAAAGGTGATCTGGGTGTGCCACGCGTTGACGGGCAACTCGGACCCCGAAGAGTGGTGGCCGGTGATGGTGGGCAAGGGCAAGCTGTTCGACCCGGACAAATTCTATATCGTCTGTGTGAACATCTTGTGTTCTCCGTATGGCACGACTTGCCCCGCCAGCATCAATCCGCGCACCGGAAAACCTTTCTTTTTCGATTTCCCCAAGACGACCGTACGGGATTTGGTGAGAGCCAACATTTTGGTACGCAAACATTTGGGTATTGAGAAAATCGACCTGATGATCGGTCCCTCGCTGGGCGGATTCCAGACCCTCGAATGGGTGATTATGGAGCCGGATGTGGTGAAAAACGCCATCTTCCTGGCCACCGCCACCCGGGCGATGCCCTACCTCGTCGCGTTCAACGAGTCCCAGCGTATGGCCCTCGAAGCCGACCCGACCTTCCGCGAGGCCAAGTCCCTCAAGGGCGGCGCCGCCGGCCTGAGTTGCGCCCGCAGCATCGCGCTGATTTCCTACCGCAACTACGATTGCTACAACATCCGGCAGCAGGAGACCGACGAGGATGTGCTTTTCGCCAACCGCGCCTGCACCTATCAGCAGCATCAGGGTTACAAACTGGTCAATCGTTTCGACGCCTATTGCTACTGGTATTTGACCTACTGCTTCGACAGCCAGAACATCGGCCGCGGCAGGGGAGGCGTTGCCAACGCCCTCAAACGCATCAAAGCCGACTGTATGGTCATCAGCATCGATTCGGACACGCTGTTCCCGCCCAAGCAGGCCCTGCAGACCGCCCGTCTGCTCAGCCACGCTTCTTACAACGAACTGACCAGCATCTACGGCCACGACGGCTTTTTGATTGAAGGAGAACAATTAACCGCTATTTTATCGCATAAAATAAACGCATTATGAAAGTAATGAAGTTTGGCGGCACCTCGGTGGGTTCCGCTGAAAGAATGAAGAATGTGACCAAACTGATTCTTGGTCCCGAACCCAATTTTGTCGTTTTGTCCGCTATGTCGGGCACGACCAACAGCCTGGTGGAGATTTCCGGCTACCTTTACAGCAAAAACACGGACGGCGCCCTTGAAATCATCGGCCGTCTGGAGAAAAAATACCGCCAGCACGTCGAAGAACTGTATGCCACCGAAGCGTTCAAGAAGAAAGCACTGGACTATCTGCTCGGCACTTTTTCCTATCTGGCTTCCTTCACCAAGCAGTTGTTCACCCCGGTTGAGGAGAAACTGATTCTGGCGCAGGGTGAGTTGATGTCCACCCACATGGTGGCCTTCTATCTGGAAGAGCAGGGAGTGAATGTGAAGTTGTTGTCCGCCCTCGATTTTATGCGCATCGACGCGAACGGCGAGCCGGACCAGAACTATATCCGGGAGAAACTCAACGCCATTCTGGACAAGAACCCCGGCGCGCAGATCTACCTGACCCAGGGTTTCATCTGCCGCAACGCCAAAGACGAGGTGGACAACCTCCAGCGCGGCGGTTCCGACTATACCGCTTCCCTCATCGGAGCGGCCATCAAAGCGGACGAGATTCAGATTTGGACGGATATCGACGGTATGCACAACAACGATCCCCGTGTCGTGGAAGGCACCCGTCCGGTGCGTCACCTGCACTTTGAGGAAGCGGCCGAGTTGGGCTATTTCGGCGCCAAAATTCTGCACCCGACCTGTATCCAACCGGCCAAGTTTGCCAACATCCCTGTCAAGTTGCTCAATACGATGGAGCCGGAAGCCCCCGGTACGACCATCGACAACCGCGAGGACCCCGGTGAAATCAAGGCGGTCGCCGCCAAGGAGAACATCACGGCGGTCACGATTCATTCTTCCCGTATGTTGCTGGCCTACGGCTTCCTGCGCAAGGTGTTTGAGATTTTCGAGAGCTACCGCACGTCCATCGATATGATTTGCACCTCCGAGGTGGGTGTCACGATGTCCATTGACAATACGGCCCATCTGGTGGAGATTGTCGCCGACCTCAAGGCTTATGGCACGGTGACCGTCGACAGCGGCATGTGCATTGTCTCGGTGGTGGGAGATATGTCCTGGGAGAATGTCGGTTTCGAGGCGCGCGCCGTGGATGCGATGCGGGATATTCCCGTGCGTATGATTTCCTTCGGCGGAAGCAATTACAATATCTCTTTCCTGATCAAGAACGAGGATAAGAAACGCGCGTTGCAGGCGCTGAGCGCAAAATTGTTTTAGACTCTATGGCGTTCACTTTCCCTGCCGTCGCTTTGCGACCCCTCCCACTTCGTGGGCCCCTCCCGTTAAGGCTTCGCCTTTTCCTCCTTCTCGCTCGGAAGAGGAAACAAGTTCCCTCTTCTCTCGCTCTTGCGTCGGTTATGATGCCGAGGGTGGCACAGGCGATGAAAGTGAAGCCATAGAGTAATAGAGTATTACATACAGTATGATAAAAGGTAGATTTCCAGTAGATAGTTTCGCGTCGCTGAAGACGCCGTTCTACTATTATGATATGGGCTTGCTGGCGCGGACGCTGGACGAATTGCGCGCCCAGTTGTCGCGTTATCCCGATTATCGGATGCACTACGCCGTGAAGGCCAATTTCAATCCCCAGATTCTCAAACAGATCGCCGCGGCCGGACTGGGCGCGGACTGCGTGAGCGGGGGAGAGGTGCAGGCCGCTCTCGATGCCGGATTCGCCCCTGCGAGCATCGTTTTCGCGGGTGTCGGCAAGGCCGATTGGGAAATCAACCTGGGTCTTGACGCGGGCATCGGCCGTTTCAATGTCGAATCCCTTCCGGAATTGGAAGTGTTGGACAGCCTGGCCTCCGCCAAGGGGGTGAAGGCCTCCGTCAGCTTGCGCGTGAACCCCAACATCGGGGCGCACACCCACGCCAATATCACCACTGGTCTGGCGGAAAACAAGTTCGGCATCAACTATGATATGCTGGAAGATGTCATACGCCGGGCGCTGGAGTTGGAGCATATCGTCTTCAAAGGACTGCATTTCCATATCGGTTCCCAGATTCTGGAGATGGACGATTTTGTCGCCCTGTGCAACCGCGTGAACGAACTTTCCGAGCGTCTGTCCCGTCACGGCCTGCCGGTAGGGGATATCAATGTGGGCGGCGGACTGGGCATCCAGTACGAGCATCCCAACCATTTCCCCATCGCGGACTTCGCCACCTATTTCGCCACCTTCAAGAAGCATCTGGCCGTCAAACCGGGTACGCCC
The DNA here is from genome assembly GCA_902784785.1 of uncultured Bacteroidia bacterium. Lineage (GTDB taxonomy): Bacteria > Bacteroidota > Bacteroidia > Bacteroidales > UBA932 > Cryptobacteroides. The sequence goes on along the minus strand of CACZWF010000068.1, from coordinate 1,078 downwards.
GTCCATTTTGAACTGGGCCGCAGCGTCGTCGCTCCTTGCGGCTCGCTGATCTGCCGTGTGCTCTATGTCAAGCAGGGGACTTCCCGCCAGTTCGCCATCGTGGACGGCAGTATGACCGAACTGATTCGTCCGGCCCTCTATAAAGCCTATCACCGCATCGAGAACCTTTCTTCCAACGAACCCGAAGAAGTCTATGATGTGGTCGGTCCCGTGTGCGAAAGCTCCGATGTCTTCCTCAAGGCGGCCGAACTTGACAAATGCCATCGCGGCGATTTCATCGCCATCCGCTCCGCGGGCGCCTACGGCGAAGCGATGGCCTCCCGTTACAACCTCCACCAACTTCCCGAAGCCTTTTACGACTGGCGTCGGTAAGTCGGTAGGAAATGACTTAAAAACTTAATACTTATAATATGGTACAGGATTTATATGTTTTGATGATCACGGCTGCGGTGGTCAGTATCATCTTCAAATTTTTGAAGCAGCCGGTGGTACTCGGATATATCGTCGCAGGAGTGCTGGTAGGTCCGTATCTGTATGGTAAGTCGATTGTGAATGCGGATAATGTAAAGGCTTGGGGCGACATCGGCGTGTTGTTCGTGTTGTTCTGCATCGGTCTGGAGTTCCGCATCAAGAATCTCCTCAGCAGCGGTAAAGTGGCGGCCATCGGCTCATTGACCATCATCTTGGGTATGATGGCCTTTGGCTTCGGTGTGGGCCAGTTTGCCGAATTGGATATGATCAACTCCCTGTTCTTGGCAGGTATGCTCTGTATGTCCAGTACAACCATTGTGATGAAGGTCATCGACGAGGCAGGTCTGAGCAAGGAGCGTTTCGTCAAGGGTGCGACCAGTATTCTGATTGTGGAAGATGTGGTGGCGGTGGTGCTGATGGTATTGCTTTCCAGCATCGCCATCCGTCATCAGTTCGAAGGGGCTGAACTCCTCAACAAAGTGATTGTTCTCGCCATTACGCTCGCCGTATGGTTCATCTTCGGCATATTGGTTATTCCGACGCTGCTGCGCAAAGTAAAAAAACATTTGAATGACGAGACGCTGATCATCCTCGCCTTAGGTCTGTG
>CACZWF010000067.1 GCA_902784785.1 uncultured Bacteroidia bacterium | reverse complement strand
TCCCAAGGCGGTCCGTTACAATTTCCACAACTATTCGGACGGAAACCTGGAGAATACCTTCGGCATTCCGGTTCCCTGCTTCCGCAGCGATAACTGGGCCGAAAAGTAGGGACATAATTTTCAAGTAATTATCAATAGATATGAAAAGAACTATTATCAAGAAGTGTGCGGGAGCCGTGCTTTCCGCAGGGTTTGTCTTGTTGCTTTCTTCCGCCCTTCTTTTTTCCTCCTGTGCGAAGGAAATCCGGGCGATTGAGTCGCTGATCGAGCGCATAGAGACCGAGTCCATCGCGGACCTCGAAATGCAGATTGACAAGATCAAGCGTTCGCTCAAGGACTTGGAAGAGACGGACGAGCAGTTGGACGGGTATATCAAGACGCTCCAGACCACAGCCGCGAACCTGCAGACCGCGCTCGACGCCACCAACGAGGCGCTTGGCCAGGCCAAGGAAGACCTGAGAACGGAGATTTCCAACGAGAAGGCTGCCGTGCTGGCGGAACTCACTTCGGCCAGGACCGCCATCGAAGGGCAGATAACGCAGATTAACACCGCGATATCAGCGCTCCAGGCAAAGGACGTTGCCTTGGACAAGCGGATAGATACGCTTAGCACCTATGTGAACACGCTCAACCAGGGTACGAAGGACTGGGCGAGCGCCACCTTCTCCACGCTGGAGCAGTATCAGGCTACGACGGAAGAGATAACTGCCATCAAGACATCCATTACCTCGCTGAATGCTTCGATAACAGAACTTGAAACCCGCCTCAATGCGAAGATCGGCACGGACATCGTCGCTGCGGTCAGCACGCTGGAAGGCGAACTCGCCACGAAGGTGACGGAACTCACCACGGCCTACACCAGCGCCATCTCCACCGCCAAGGGCGAAATCACCGCCGCCTACACGACGGCCATAGCCAACGCTATCAGCAACAGCGAGACTTCGCTGAAAGGCTGGGTGAACGAACAGCTGACGGGGTATTATACAATCGCCCAGACGGAGGCAAAGCTGACAACGCTCCAAAGCACGCTCACATCCCAGCTCAATAGCCAGAAGACCTACTTCGATGAGTTGATCGCCGCGAAGGAAAGCGACCTGAACGGAAGAATCACCGCAAACGCCGCCGTGCTCGACTCGCTGAACAAGGTCTCCGCGCAGAGCACGCAGGCCATCGCCGACAACAAGGCCGTCATCGCGGCGCTCATCCAGGGCCTCAAGGATGCGAAGACGGAACTCACGACGGCCTACACGGCTGCCATCGCCACTGCCATCAGCACTTCCGAAGGCAAATTGGAAGGCGAGATTGCCACGCAGATTGCTGCTGTGAACACCAGCATCGACACGAAGATAGCTGAATTCAATACGGAAATCACCAGCCTCAAGTCCAGGGTAACCTCCCTCGAGACGGCCGTCAGCACCCTCAACGCTCGCCTGACGGATGTAGAAGCCCGTCTGGCGGAATTGGAAAAATTGCTGGGGCAGATCCAGTCTGTGGTCGTCATCCCTGACTACTCGGATGGAAGCGTTGCCTGCCAAGCTGGCAGCAGCACCTTCTGCTTTGAGGTGTTTCCTTCGGGTATCGTCGCGCAGTTGGCTGAGGCTCCGCTCAGCGCCTTCACCCTGAAGGCCGTCCAAACGCAGACGAAGGCGCTGTCTTTCGTGACCCTGCCCGTCTCCCAGGTGACGGCGGACGGGGACATCCTGTGCGTGACCGCCTCCACGACAGGTCTCAGTACGGATTTCTTCTACTCGGGCAATGACAGCTACAATGCCGTCCTGCAAATCCTATCAGGAAGCAGCCACTACTCGACGTCCTACTTCCCGTTGTATCACCGTCTCCCGCTTCCTGACGGGCAGACGACAGACCTCTCCGCGCAGGAGAGCGCCAACTGCTACGTGGTAGCCAGCACCGGCAAGTATAAGTTCCGGGGAGATGTCAAGGGCAACGGCTCGGAGCCGCTGGACGGCACGCCCGCGAAGGCCGAACTGCTCTGGGAGTCCTTCGGTACGGCCACTGCCCTCGCCGCCTGCGAACTTATCTCCTGCGTAAACTACCGGGACGGTTATGTGGTGTTTGAGACGCCCTCAACCCTGAAGAACGGCAATGCAGTCATCGCCGCGAAGGATGCCAGCGGAACCATTCTCTGGTCGTGGCACATCTGGGTGTGCAAGGACTTTGACCCTGTCGCTACCGGACAAGTCTATTTTAATGACGCCGGCACGATGATGGACCGCAATCTCGGCGCTACCTCCGCAGAACCTGGCAATGTCGGCGCCCTCGGCCTGCTGTACGAGTGGGGCCGGAAAGACCCGTTCCTGAGCAGCAGCAGTATCTCGTCAAGTACAAAGGCGAAATCAACGCTCAGCACTTGGCCCTCTCCTGTCAATTCAGACAGTAGCAATGGAACGATTGAGTATGCCGTGAAGAACCCTACCACTTTCATCAAGGGAGTAAGCGGTACAAACTACGACTGGGTGTATTCCTCCAGAGACAACACGCTGTGGCAGTCCGCCAAGACCATCTACGACCCCTGTCCTCCGGGCTGGAAAGTCCCCGCTGGCGGGTCAAGTGGCGTCTGGTCCAACGCGGCAAATACCAGCAGTTCTTTCTCCCATACCTGGGACTCCACGAACAGAGGAATGAACTTCTCCGGCAAGTTCGGCAGCGCCGACACGATTTGGTATCCTGCTGCGGGTTATCGTTACTTCGGCGGTGGCAGCTTCTACGATGTCGGTCTCAGCGGCAATTGGTGGTCCTGTACGCCCGATGGCAGCCACGCGTACAGCCTCAACATCAATGGCAATGTCTACCCGTCGGGCTACAGCAGCCGCGCCTACGGCTTCTCTGTCCGTTGTCTCAAGATAGTGCCCGTGACGGGAGTGAGTCTGCCGGACGAGACCTTGGTGTTGGCAAAAGGGGGAAACAAGCCCCTGGTCCCCACTTTCATCCCGGCTACTGCCAGCAACCAAAATGTCAGCTGGTCCTCTTCAGATCCATCTGTGGCGACGGTTGATCAGAGCGGCAAAGTGACGGCCGTCAAGGAGGGTACGGCGACCATCACGGTCACGACCGAGGAAGGTGGCTTTACTGCGAGCTGTACGGTGCAGGTGTTGAATGGAGTCAATCTGGCCCAGTCCGGTACGGCCAACTGCTATGTCGTCCCTGCCTCGAATACTTATTTCTTCGATGCCGTGAAAGGTAATTCGTCTGAGTCGGTTGGAGATGTCACCTCCGTCGAGGTGCTGTGGGAATCTTTGGGGACGGATGTCACCCCGTCCGTCGGAGAAGTCGTTACCAACGCCTCGTATGTCCCCGTCGCCGGCTCCCATCCGGGCTGTATCCGCTTCTCCATGCCTTCGACCTTGAAAAACGGCAATGCAGTCATCGCCGCGAAGGATGCCAGCGGAACCATTCTCTGGTCGTGGCACATCTGGGTGTGCGCTGGTTACAATCCCGCAAGCACCGCCCAGGAGTATTACAACAGCGCCGGCAAGATGATGGACCGCAACCTCGGGGCAACCTCCGCCACGCCCGGCAATGTCGGCGCGCTCGGATTGCTGTACCAGTGGGGCAGGAAAGACCCGTTCCTGGGTAGTAGCAGTATCTCGTCCGGCACCAAGGCGAAATCCACGCTCAACACTTGGCCGTCTCCCGTTTCTTCGAACAGCAGCACCGGCAAGGTTGCTTACGCCGTCGCTCATCCTACCACTTTCATTACAAGAAATACCAGCAATTACGACTGGTATTACACCGGTAGTTCCTCAACAGACAACACAAGGTGGCAATCCAGCAAGACCATCTATGACCCCTGTCCTCCCGGCTGGCGTGTTCCCGATGGTGGAAGCAACGGAGTATGGTCAAAAGCTCTCAATAGCAGCAGTTCTTTCACCCATAATTGGGACTCCACCAATAAAGGTATGAACTTCTCCGGCAAGTTCGGCAGTGCTGACACCATCTGGTATCCTGCTGCAGGTTATCTGTTCAGCGGCGGTGGCGGCCTCTACTATGTCGGCCTCAGCGGCGTCTGGTGGTCCTGTACGCCCTATGACTACTCCGCGTACTACCTCCACCTCTACAGCGATGGCGATGTCGAGCCGTCGGGCGCCGGCGGCGACCGCGCAGGCGGCCTATCCGTACGTTGCCTCCAAGAATAATCAACCAATGCGTAGTAAGCGAGAGAGCGTAAGCGTTGAGGGAGCGAGGGTGGAAAGATTTTTCGAGAGCCCTTTTTTCGGGGCTCGAAAAACTTTTCCCCTCGCGTGAAAGCCTCTCGCGCTTTGAAACCTTTTCGGCCTATGTCCGCGACCTGTTGGGCGCGGTGGCCGTAAAGGGGGCAAAGCGGCGGACCTCAGGTCCGCTCCGGCCGCTACTGTGATTATTAAGGGGACATTGCGTTGTAAAAGGGAAGTAATCTCCTGTCCGGGCTGCGCCGGGCAACACCCCTTGCGGGCCCGTACTCGCCCGGCCAAGGATAACTTTCTTCCGTTCCACGCATCCTTCCCTTCTTCCTCAAACAATGTTGTGATTCAGGAGGCTCTACAGGCGCGTAGAACAGCACCTCGTCACGCAATGGGGCTTCGCGAAGGGGTATTGCGTGATGGATGTGCCTCACAGGCCTCTCTGGCAGAGGGTACTCCACAACATTATTTGACGAACTTCTCGTGGTGGGTGTTCGAGCCGAAAAGTCCCCCGGAAGGAAGCGAGAAACGGCGGAAGGGATGCCACGACGAAAAATAATTATGCCTAGTGCGTAAGGGGTGAGCATGAGCGCCCTTTTGGGGGCAAAGGCCCGAGCGTGTGTGGGCGTTGAGGGAGCGGAGGTAAAAAGAATTGCGGGGCCCTTTTTCGGGTCCCGCAAACTTTTTGCCTCCACGTGAAGGCTATGTGCTTCTATTACTTATGCACGATGCGATCGTGGAGCTCGGCGAGCTTGCCGCTGTTCCAACGGTTGGTCGTACCGACGAGGTAACCCGTGATGCGCTGGAGCGTGTCGATGTTCTTGCTCTTGCACTGCGGGCATTCGGTCAGACCCTCTTCCGCATCCTCATAGCCGCAGTCGAGGCAGCGGTTGCGGTTGTGGTTGACGGAGCCGTAGCCGATGTCGTACTTGTCCATCAGGTCCACGATAGCCATAATCGCCTCGGGGTTGTGGGTGGCGTCGCCGTCGATTTCCACATAGAAGATGTGGCCGGCGTTCTCGTACTTGTTGTACGGACCTTCGATCTTGGCCTTGTGCTCGGGGGTGCAGTGGTAGTACACGGGCACGTGGGAAGAGTTGGTGTAGTAGTCCTTGTCGGTGATGCCCGGGATGCGGCCGAATTTCTTGCGGTCCATCTTGGTGAAACGTCCGGCGAGGCCTTCAGCCGGGGTGGCCAGGAAGGTGAAGTTGTGCTGGAAGGTCTCGGCGAAGCCGTTGATCTTGTCCGCCATGTGGGACACGATGCGCAGACCGAGTTCCTGGGCCTCTTCGCTCTCGCCGTGGTGCTTGCCGATAAGGGCGATCAGACACTCGGCCAGGCCGATGAAACCGATGGAAAGGGTACCCTGGTTGAGGACTTTCTCCACGCTCTCTTCGGGGGCAAGTTTCTCGCTGCCCAGCCACAGGCCGCTCATCAACAAGGGGAATTGCTTCTTGACGGCCGTCTTCTGGAATTCAAAGCGCTCGTTGAGCTGCTTGGCGGCGATGTCGAGGGCCCAGTCCAGACGCTGGAAGAAGTTGGCGATGCGTTTGCTCTGGTCCGGCTCGTTCATGCACTCGATGGCCAGGCGCACGATGTTGACGGTGGTGAAGCTCAGGTTGCCTCGGCCGATGGAGGTCTTCGGACCGAACTTGTTGCCGTACACGCGGGTGCGGCAGCCCATCGTGGCGACCTCGTGCTCATAGCGCTTGGGATCGTCCGCTTTCCAGGCCTCGTCCTGGTTGTAGGAGGCGTCAAGGTTGAGGAAGTTGGGGAAGAAACGGCGGGCCGTCACTTTGCATGCGAACTTGTAGAGGTCGTAGTTGGGGTCGGTCGGGAGGTAGCTGACGCCTTTTTTCTTCTTCCAGATCTGGATGGGGAAGATGGCGGTGCTGCCGTTGCCCACGCCCTCGTAGGTCGTGTTAAGGATCTCGCGGATGATGCAACGACCTTCGGCGGAGGTGTCCGTACCATAGTTGATGGAGGAGAACACAATCTGGTTGCCACCACGGGAGTGAATCGTGTTCATGTTGTGCACGAAGGCTTCCATCGACTGGTGGACGCGCATCACGGTCTGGTTGACCGCGTGTTGGATGATGCGCTCCTCACCTTGCATGCCGACGAGGTCGCGACGGATGTAGTCGTCCAACTTGACATCGTTGAGGTAGGAGTAGTCCTTGCCATAGAGATCGGACAGTTTCTTGATCTCCTCCTGGAAGGTCTTGCGGACATAGGGGGCCAGATAGTAGTCGAAGGCGGGGATGGCCTGACCACCGTGCATTTCGTTCTGTACCGTTTCCATGGAAATACAAGCGAGCACGGAAGCCGTCTCGATGCGTTTCGCGGGACGGGACTCGCCGTGGCCGGCTTTCAGACCGCACTCGAGAATCTTGTCGAGCGGGTGCTGGATGCAGGTAAGGCTCTTGGTAGGGTAATAGTCCTTGTCGTGGATGTGGATGTATCCGTTCACGACGGCTTCGCGTACGTCTTCCGACAGCAGGCAGTTGTCCACATAGGACTTGGTGGCTTCCGACGCGAACTTCATCATCATACCCGCGGGCGTGTCCGCGTTCATATTCGCATTCTCGCGCGTGATGTCCGTGGCCTGGGCGTCGATGATCTCCTGGAAGATCTCATTGCTCTTGGCGTTGCGGGCCATGCTGCGCTGGTTGCGGTAGGCGATGTATTTCTTGGCCACCTCCTTGCGGGGGGATTTCATCAGCTCCATTTCCACGCAGTCCTGGATTTCCTCCACGCTCATTACTTCTTTGTTGTTCTTGGTGACCGCATCGGCGATCTTGGCGGCGAGGACGATGTCTTCCCCGGCTTCGGTCACGGCCATAGCCTTCATAACGGCGGCGACAATCTTCTGACTGTCAAATGCCACCTCGCGGCCGTCACGTTTTAGTACTGTCTTTATCATACGCTGTTAGTGAGTTTTTTTCACTTCCGGCCCCCTATTTAACGACCGGAAATGTATGGTTAATATTATTTAGCTGGTAAACGGAATTGACCTCTCGGTGAATTCACGAAGGCAAAGTTAAGCGAATTGTTTTATCTTTTACAACGGATTTGCAAGAAGTTATTAACAAATTTTAGAAAAGGCTGTTAATTTGTTGATTAACAGCCTTTAAAACATTTGTAATTTTTACAAGATAAAATTTAGCCCACCAGCCAGACCAGTACGTGGCGGTCGAAAGTGGTATATTCCAACTCGAATTCTTCTTCGTGTCCGTCCTTGTGGATAAAGGTGGCTTCGAGCTCGCCTTCGCCCTTGGGGCGGAACTTCTCGAGTTCGATCTGTTCGGCGAAGTCGACATTGCCGATGGACATCCTTTTATATATAGCCTCCTTGGCGCACCAATAGATGGCGAGCTGCTCGTTTTTCCGCTCGTCGTCGAGGTCTTCGATTTCCTCTTCGCTGAGGGCTTTCTTCTCCACGGCGGAGAAGTCGCGGTCCAGACTTTCGCAGTCGATTCCCAGGTCGAGCTCGTCGTGGGTGATGATGGCCACGTACTTCTCGGTGTGGGTGATGCTGATGTTGGTGATGCAGCCTTCCAGGTAGGGCTGGCCGTTGTCGTGATGACTCAGATACATTTTTTCCTCAAACACTTCATTGAGGAGGGCGCGCACCGCCAGTTTCTGCTTGCGCAAAGATTCGCTTTGAATCAGTTGGATTTCTTCCATTTCATCGGTCGGCACGGATACGAGCGCTTTCAATTCTTCTTCGCTCTCGGTGATCTGCCAGACCGAAACTTCTGCTTTGTTGTCGAGTGTCTTTTTAAAATACAGTGCCATAAAGATCGCTTTAAGAAAGAACCGCGGCATTCCCGCCTGCGCGGAAACAACAAGCCGCCCGGCGCTCCGAACTGGGGGCGTCAGCCTGCGTCTGATAAGGGAAAATGCACGATAACGGGTCGTCAGATCGACTATCCGTCATACTTATCGTGCCTATTGGACTCGGAGGTTCCATCTTTTGTTTTGTAATCGGTTGCAAAAGTACGAATAAGCGGAGAGAAAAACAAATTTTTTGCTAACTTTGCATCCGCATTGGGCGACCGATGTAAAAATTGTAAATTTTAATAATTCTTTTGATATGAAATTTCTGACCAAAGAAAAGCTACTGATTGTAGGAGCCGGCGGAATGATCGGGTCCAATATGGCCCAGACTGCCTTGATGTTGCACCTCACTCCCAACATTTGCCTGTATGACATTTATGAACCGGGCTTGCTGGGTGTCGTTGCCGAGATGAACCACTGCGCTTTCGAGGG
>CACZWF010000066.1 GCA_902784785.1 uncultured Bacteroidia bacterium | reverse complement strand
ACTATATCAAACAGGACGTGAGCGACTGTCCGAGCCTGACTTTCAAAGAGGTGAACACCATCGAAGAGGCGATCGGCGAACTGGATGTGCTCTATATGACCCGCGTGCAAAAAGAGCGTTTCCTGGATGAAGACGAGTTCGACCGGGTCAAGGACAGTTTCGTGCTGGACAAAGAAAAAATGAAACTCGCCAAGCAGAAAATGGCCGTGTTGCACCCGCTTCCCCGTGTGAACGAGATTCTTCCCGAAGTGGATTCCGACCATCGCGCTGCCTATTTCCGTCAGGTGGAAAACGGAAAGTTCGTGCGGATGGCCCTCATCACCAAACTGTTGGAATGGAAGGACAACCCCGGACACGCGATGCCTCTGCGCAAAGGCCTCATTGAAGACCCCTCTTTGATCTGCCGCAACCGCAAGTGCATCTGCAACCACGAGACCCTGGCCCCGATGTTCAAAAAAGGCGCGGACGGCGTCATTCGCTGCTGTTATTGTGACGCGAAAGTGCAGTAGCCGGCCTGCTTTGACGATTATCCGAGATTGAAAAAATTCTGACCTATGAATAGCGCATTGTTGACGGTTTTGCTGTTGATTGTGTCCAATGTTTTTATGACTTTTGCCTGGTACGGGCATCTGAAATTGGATGAGATGGGAGTGACGACGGGTTGGCCGCTGATTCTCATTATTCTGTTCTCCTGGGGCATCGCATTGCTCGAATATCTGGTGATGATTCCTGCCAACCGCATCGGATTCGAAGGCAACGGAGGACCTTTCAACCTGCTGCAATTGAAAGTGATTCAGGAAGTTATTTCCTTAACCGTCTTTACGATTGTTATTATGTTCCTCTTCCGCGGACAGGCCTTCCAATGGAACCACCTGGCCGCTTTTATCTGCCTTATCCTTGCCGTATTTTTCGTATTTCTGAAGTAGGTTTCCCCCGAAGATTCCTGCCTCATTTTGTTTTCCCGTAAAAAAGAAATATATTTGCGGATAAATATTTGACTATGAAACGTATTTCTATCTTCCTTGCGCTCTTGTGCGCGCTCTTCGCTTTCTCTTGCAAGAAAGACTCGGACACCAATACAAAGCCTGCGGCCAAGGTATATGATATCCTGCAAATTTCTGTAAATGAGGCCTATCAAAAGGTTTCGATAGCTGTCAATGCCTCAAAACCGATGAAAATCCCCGTTGAGGTAAGCGCGGTTTCAATCGGCGGCGTTCCTCCTGCAGTCTCGATGCTCAATGACGTTGTCGCGAGCGTCAAACCGCAAGGTATCATCGAATGTACGATTGAGGAAGATGGTGTTTCGATTGAACCGAAAGCGGAGGGTAACGCGACCTTGACGCTTTCCCCGAAAACCCTCCTGGGCGAACCGGTGTCCTGTGAAGTGACCGTGACGGAAAAACCGGCGGAGCCTGCTTCCGTGGAGATTATCACCACCGACTCTCATTTTACCGTCAAGACCTTGAGAATATTGGAGGGGGATTCTTTTACGTTCAGCGCAGTTGTGATGTCCGATTTAGGATCTACTTTGTCCGCAAAGGTCAAATGGTCTGTAGTTGAAGGCGCTTCCTATGTCAGTATTGATGCTGATAGCGGCAAACTCACGACCCAGACGCTGGGCTCGGGAGTCACTTCCGCCACGGCGAAGGTGAGGGTTACGGTGGACGGCCATTCCGATTTAACGGATGAGGTAACCGTAATAATCCAGCCACTGGTGAAGAGTGTTTCCATTGCAACTTCCAACTTTTTGAATGCGGATAATGAATTGATTACGAAAAAGGGAGATGAAAGGACGTTTAGATACAGCGTGCAACCGACAGGCGCATATGACGATATCGAGGTGGTTTTGCCCAAAGACTCCAAAGTGAGCGTGAGCCGGGATGGACGCGATATTGTCCTGAAGATGCCCAACACGAGCAGTCCGTCTTCCACAATGGTTACAGTCCGTTCGCAAAAAAATCATGATGCGTCGTTATCTTTTAATGTCTTTATCTTTGACTATGATGCAAATGATGTCAAAGTCGGAGACTATGTCTATTATGCGGACATCTTTACAGTTTCAGATTGTGGTTTGAGGTATGTTGGAAGCGATAAGAACATTTATGTCGACGCTAACGGTCGTCGGGCCAATGTCCCGAGGGGGATTCTATCCTATTGGAGTTCTTTTTATATCGGCGTGATTGCCTCTACACAGACGCCTACTCTGGGCTGTTCGGTTCTTAAGAATTGCACGAATAAGGATTGTGAAGACAATCTCTATCAATATCGCAGTTTTTATGCAAGTGATTTGCCGGGGATAGGGTTGGCTCACACCCATTGTTTAGTGCTCAGAAAGAATTACTCCTCTTCTGCCATCAAATGGCAAAACCAGGGTGAGATGGTTTCCATTACACAGGATACTAAAGATGGCATCTATCAATCCCAACTAAGCCGTTATTTGGCCTTCAGCCAAAAATCAATGGTTGATGGCTATACCGATAAATCTGGCGGAAATACGAGCCACGGCGATTTTACCACCTATAATAAATGCGGTTTTGTGACGCATCTGTTGCTGGCTTTTTATTCTGCCCATCTAAACAAAGAAGAGCTCTTTAAGGTTCATCCGGTACTGGAAATCAACAACTATTCTGACGGAGTTCCGAAATTTAGCGGCGAAGGAAGCAAGACAACGGGCTGGTTCCTGCCCGGAGAGGCTGAATGGGCGGAGATAAAGACGAATTTCAAAATCGTAAATGCTTCGCTCAGCGCCAGCGGCGGGACCACTTTCCCCACGAATCAATACTTTTGGAGTACGGAGGAAACCGGGGAGAAAAATGTCAATGTCTATAAGGTGGTCAGCGGTGGTCTTTCCACGGAAACGAAACTAAAAACAGAGACCGCATATACCCGCGCCGTCCTCTATCTCTAATCGACTTTAACTTTTCCGCGTACGGAGGGACATCACCTTGTCCCTCCGTACGCACTTTGCCTGTCATGCCCGGCCCCGACCGGGCATCCCTCTCGAACCCGTCGTCGTCCGCAGCGTCGTAAGCGTGCAGGCCTCGCGTGTACACACGTAATTAATGTTGCCTTTTCGGGAATAAATTCGTATGTTTCCGCTTCGCGGATAGATACGGCTGCGTCTCGGAAAAAGCAAATAAAATTTGTTTTTCTCTCAACTTGCTCGTATCTTTGTAGTTCGGATTTTCCAAAATTGGTTAAATGGCGGTAAATCCATTGATAAACAGATAGATACGATGAAGAATCAGTTAAGAAGCAGTGTTACGCTCGAGGGCCGCAGAATGGCGGGAGCCCGCGCTTTGTGGATTGCCAATGGAATGAAACGCGAACAGATGGGCAAACCCGTCATCGCGATTGCGAACTCTTTCACCCAGTTCGTGCCCGGTCACACCCACCTGCACGAAGCCGGCCAGATTGTCAAAGCCGAAATTGAAAAACTCGGTTGCTACGCTGCTGAATTTGACACCATCGCCGTTGACGACGGTATCGCGATGGGCCACGACGGGATGCTCTACTCCCTGCCCTCCCGCGACATTATCGCCGACAGCGTCGAATATATGGTCAATGCCCACAAAGCCGATGCCCTCGTCTGCATCAGCAACTGTGACAAAGTGACCCCGGGTATGCTCATCGCCGCGATGCGTCTGAACATCCCCACCATCTTCGTTTCCGGCGGTCCGATGGAAGCCGGCGTGCTCGGCAAAGCCAAACTTGACCTCATCGACGCGATGATCAAGTCCGCTGACCCCACCCTCTCCGACGAGGAAGTGGCGCAGGTCGAAGAACACGCTTGCCCCTCCTGTGGCAGCTGCTCCGGTATGTTCACCGCCAACTCGATGAACTGCCTGACCGAAGCCATCGGCCTTTCCCTACCCGGCAACGGCACCATTCTGGCCACCCACGTCCTTCGCAAGGAACTCTTCAAGAAGGCCGCCCGCCAGATTGTCGAAAACCCGCGACGGAGACGAGAGCGTCCTTCCCCGCAGCATCGCCACCCGTCAGGCCTTCCTGAACGCGATGACGCTCGATATCGCGATGGGCGGCTCCACCAACACCGTGCTGCACCTGCTGGCCGTGGCCGGCGAAGGCGGCGTGGACTTCAAGATGGCCGATATCGACCGTCTTGCCCGCAAGGTGCCCTGCATCTGCAAAGTGGCCCCCAACACCCAGAAATTCCATATTCAGGATGTGGGCCGCGCCGGCGGTATCGTGTCCATTCTGGCCGAACTGGCCAAAGGCGGTCTGGTGGACACCTCCCTCAAACGCGTGGACGGGATGACCCTCGCCGAAGAAATCGAACAATGGGGCATCACCAGCCCGAAGGTCTGTGACGAGGCGCTGAAAACCTACAAGAGCGCCCCGGCCAACCGTTTTTCTAATGTACTTGGAAGTCAGGAGACCTATGCCGACAACTTGGACACCGACCGCAAGGAAGGTTGTATCCGTTCTCTCGAGAACGCGTACACCAAGGATGGCGGCTTAGGCGTACTTTTCGGCAATATCGCCCTCGACGGCTGCGTCATCAAGACCGCCGGCGTGGACGAGAGCATCTGGCACTTCGAAGGTCCGGCCAAGGTCTTCGATTCCCAGGAAGCGGCCTGCGACGGCATTCTGGGCGGCCAAATCAAGAGCGGCGATGTCGTGGTCATCAACTATGAAGGCCCGAAAGGCGGCCCGGGTATGCAGGAAATGCTTTATCCGACCTCCTACATCAAATCGATGCATCTCGGTAAGGAATGCGCGCTCATTACCGACGGCCGTTTCAGCGGCGGCACCTCCGGTCTGAGCATCGGACACATTTCTCCCGAAGCGGCGGCCGGCGGCAACATCGGCCTGGTGCGCGACGGCGACATCATCGAGATTGACATTCCGTCCCGCAAGATTTGCGTCCACCTCAGCGATGAGCAGTTGGCCCAGAGAAGGGAAGAGGAAATGGCCCGTGGCAAGAAAGCCTTCACCCCGCCTGTGCGTCAGCGCGAAGTTTCCAAGGCCCTCAAGGCTTACGCCGCGATGGTCAGCAGCGCCGACAAGGGAGGTATCCGTATCGTCGAAGACTAAGCCGTGAAGACTAAGCCGGAAAGGAAAGAGAGCGACAGCGGCGAGAGAGAATTGAACAAAGAAAAGTTTTGAAAGAGATAATGAAGCAAGAGCAAATGACAGGTTCCCAGATTCTGCTGGAAACATTGATGGCTGAAGGGGTGGACACCATCTTCGGCTATCCCGGCGGTTCCATTATGCCGGTGTACGATAAATTGTACGATTACAAAGATAAATTACGCCACATCCTGGTCCGTCACGAGCAGGGCGCCATTCACGCGGCCCAAGGCTATGCCCGCACCAAAGGTTTCCCCGGTACGGTCATCGTGACTTCCGGTCCCGGCGCGACCAATGTGCTCACCGGTGTCGCCGACGCGATGGTGGACTCCACCCCCGTTGTCGTCATCGCCGGTCAGGTCAGCAGCACCCTCCTCGGCACCGACGCGTTCCAGGAGACCGACCTCATCGGAATGACCAACCCGATCACCAAGTGGAGCTACCAGATCCGCAAGACGGAAGATATCGCCTGGGCTGTGTCCAGAGCGTATTTCATCGCCTCCACCGGTCGTCCCGGCCCCGTCGTTTTGGACTTCACCAAAGACGCGCAGGTCGGCAAGGCGGAATTCAAGTACGAGAAATGCAATTTCATCCGCAGTTATATTTCCAAACCCGTCGTGGATGAAAGCAAAATTGACGAAGCCGTCAAAATGTTGGATGCCAGCGTCCGTCCCTTCGTGGTGTATGGACAAGGCATCCTCCAGTCCGGCGCCGAAAAAGAACTGGCCGCGTTGTTGGAGAAGGGGGACATTCCCGCCGGCAGCACGCTGCTCGGTTTGAGCGCCCTGGCTTCCGACAACCCCCATTTCAAAGGAATGCTCGGTATGCACGGAAGCATCGCCTCCAATGTGATGTCCCAGCAGGCCGATTTGATTCTGGCCGTCGGTATGCGTTTTGACGACCGCGTGACCGGCAAATTGGACACGTATTGCAAAGACGCGAAGGTCATCCATATCGACATCGACCCCAGCGAACTCGGCAAGAACGTGCCTGTGGACCTCGGCATCGTGGCCGACGCCAAAGACGCGCTTTCCCGTATCGTCGCCAAAATGGCCCGCAAAGACCGCAAGGCCTGGCTCAACAGCGACAAGCACTGCAACGAGGTCGAACTGCAGAAAGTCATCATTCCTGAGACCAAGGGTACGGCCGACACCATCAACCCCGGCGAAGTGGTCGCCACGGTGGCGGAGGTGTGCGGACAGGATGCCATCATCCTCACCGACGTGGGACAGAACCAGATGCTCGGCGCCCGCTACTCCCGTTTCAAACGCAGCCGCAGTTTCATTTCCTCCGGCGGCCTCGGCACGATGGGCTTCGGTATTCCCGCGACCATCGGCGCCAAAGTGGCGGCTCCCGACCGCAAAGTCTGCCTCTTCGTGGGTGACGGCGGTTTCCAGATGACCATTCAGGAACTCGGCACCATCATGCAGGAGCAACTGGGTGTGAAACTGGTTCTGCTCAACAACAACTGGCTGGGCAACGTGCGTCAGTGGCAGGAACTCTTCTTCAAGGAGCGTTACTCCGCCACCCGTATGATCAACCCCGATTTCGAGAAAATCGCCCAGGCATACGGCATCGAGCGCGTGCTCGTGGAAAAACGCGAGGACCTGCGTCCCGCCGTCGAGCGTATGTTCGCGGACGACAAGCCGTTCATCCTCGACGTGCACATCACCGAAGCCAATATGGTGTTCCCGATGGTTCCTCCCGGAAAACCCGTCAGCGACATTATGTTGAACGCCAAAGAATGGTATAAATGATGCTACCGAGAGGGAGAGTTGTTCTATAATAATAGATAGTATGGAAAAAGAAAAACACTATATCATCACGGCCTACACTGAGAATCAGGTGGGCTTGCTCAGCACTGTGGCCGGTCTGTTCACCCGCCGCAGCATCAATATCGACGCCCTGCGGGTGTTTCCTTCCGGTATCCCCGGTGTGCATAAGTTCGTCGTCAAGACGACGACCTCCGAGGTCAAGGTCCGTTCCATTATCCTGAATCTGGAAAAGAAAGTGGATGTGATCAAAGCCTTCTGCTATGTGGACAACGAGGACTTCAACAAGGAGCTCAAGGATGTCTCGGATTATATCAAAGAAAGGGAGGCCCTCTGTAAATAAAAGGACTGACAATAAAAGACAACAAATCAAATAACTCATAAAATTTTAACAATTATGGCAAAAATTAATTTTGGCGGTGTGATTGAGACTGTCGTCACCCGTGAAGAGTATCCCCTCGCAAAAGCGAAAGAAGTGTTGAAAGATGAGACCATCGCGGTCATCGGTTATGGTGTGCAGGGCCCCGGCCAGGCGCAGAACCTCCGTGACAACGGTTTCAAGGTCATCGTGGGCCAGCGTCCCGGCAAGACCTTCGACAAAGCCGTCGCCGATGGTTGGACCCCCGGCAAAGACCTCTTCGGCATCGAAGAAGCCTGCGAAAAAGGTACCCTCATTATGTGCCTGCTGTCTGACGCGGCCGTGATGAGCGTCTGGCCTACGATGAAGAAACACCTCACCGCCGGCAAGACCCTCTATTTCTCCCACGGTTTCGCCATCACCTGGAGCGACCGCACCGGTTGCGTTCCTCCCAAGGACATCGATGTGATCATGGTGGCCCCCAAAGGCTCCGGTACTTCCGTCCGTCGTCTCTTCCTCGAAGGCCGCGGTATCAACTCCTCCTTCGCCGTCTATCAGGACTACTCCGGCAAGGCCCTCGACAAGACTTTGGCCCTCGGTATCGGCATCGGTTCCGGTTACCTCTTCGAGACGACCTTCCAGCGTGAGGCTGTTTCCGACCTGACCGGCGAGCGCGGCTCCCTGATGGGTGCTATCCAAGGTCTGCTCCTGGCCCAGTACGAAGTGCTCCGTGAGAACGGACATACCCCTTCCGAGGCCTTCAACGAGACCGTTGAGGAACTGACCCAATCCCTCGGCCCCCTCTTCGGCGAGAAAGGTATGGACTGGATGTACGCCAACTGCTCCACCACCGCCCAGCGTGGTGCTTTGGACTGGATGGGTCCCTTCCATGATGCGATCAAACCCGTCGTCCAAAAACTCTATGCGAGCGTCAAGAGCGGCAATGAGGCGCAGATTTCCATCGACGCCAATAGCAAGCCTGACTATCGCCAAGGTCTCGAGGCCGAACTAAAAGCCCTGCGTGAAAGTGAAATGTGGCGCGCCGGTGCGGAAGTTCGTAAACTCAGACCTGAAAACGATAAATAATCAAAATGGACAAAAACAAAGTATATTTTTTCGACACGACGCTGCGCGACGGCGAACAGGTGCCCGGATGTCAACTCAACACCGTTGAGAAAATCCAGGTGGCCAAGGCGCTGGAAGAGCTCGGCGTCGATGTCATCGAAGCGGGATTCCCCGTTTCCAGCCCCGGTGATTTCAATTCGGTCGTGGAGATTTCCAAGGCTGTCACCTGGCCCGTCATCTGCGCGCTCACGCGTGCGGTAGAAAAGGATATAGACGCGGCCGCCGAAGCCTTGAAATATGCCAAGCACAAAAGGATTCACACGGGTATCGGAACCTCGGATTCCCACATCAAGTATAAATTCAATTCCACCCGTGAGGAAATCATCGAACGGGCCGTGGCGGCCGTCAAGTACGCCCGCAGGTTCGTGGATGATGTGGAATTTTATGCCGAAGATGCCGGCCGCACCGAGAACGAGTACCTCGCTCAAGTGGTGCAGGCCGTCGTCAAGGCGGGTGCGACCGTCGTGAACATTCCGGACACGACCGGCTACTGCCTGCCTTCGGAATATGGCGCGAAAATCAAGTACCTCATCGACCACGTCGATATGGGGGATTCGATTCTTTCCACCCACTGCCACAACGACCTCGGTATGGCCACCGCCAACACGATGTCGGGTCTGCTCAACGGCGCCCGCCAGTGCGAAGTGACCATCAACGGCGTAGGGGAGCGGGCCGGCAACACCGCTTTGGAAGAAATCGCGATGATTATTCGCAGCCACAAGGATGTGGATCTGGTGACGGACATCAACACCAAGAAAATTTTCTCTACCAGCCGAATGGTTTCCGGGCTGATGAATATGCCCGTGCAGGCCAACAAGGCCATCGTGGGCCGCAACGCGTTTGCGCACTCCTCCGGCATTCACCAGGACGGCGTGCTCAAGAACGCGCAGACCTACGAAATCATCGACCCCAAGGACGTCGGTATCGATGACAACAGCATCGTGCTGACGGCCCGCAGCGGTCACGCGGCCCTCAAATACCGGCTGGAAGTGCTGGGTATCAAGCCCGATGCCCAGAAACTCGACCAGATTTATCAGGAATTCCTGCGCCTGGCCGACAAGAAGAAACAGGTGACCGACGACGACATCCTCGTGCTCGCCGGTGCCGAGCGTACGGGCAACGCCCACGTCAAGCTCGACTACCTGCAGGTTACCAGCGGCAAGGGCATCCGTCCTACCGCCTGCATCGGCCTGGACATCGCCGGAGAGAAATTCGAGGCGGCCGCCCAGGGCAACGGACCGGTGGATGCCGCCATCAACGCCCTCAAGACTATCATCAAACGCAAGATGACCATCAAGGAGTTCACCATCCAGAACATCACCAAAGGTTCGGATGACACGGCCAAGGTCCACTTGCAGGTGGAGCACGGGGGCAAGGTCTATTATGGTTTCGGTGCCAACACGGACATCGTGACGGGTTCGGTGGAAGCCTACATAGACTGCATCAACAAATTCAACTAAAGAAAAATGAATACTTTGTTTGATAAAATCTGGGATGCGCACGTCGTCTCGTTGATTGAGGACGGGCCCACCCAGTTGTATATCGACCGTTTGTACTGCCACGAAGTGACTTCTCCGCAGGCTTTCGACGGTTTGCGTGCCCGGGGTATCAAACCCCTGCGTCCGGAGAAGATTTTCTGTATGCCGGACCACAACACGCCCACCCACGACCAGGACAAACCCATCGAGGACCCTGTGTCCAAATCCCAGGTGGACGCGCTCAAACGCAACGCCGAAGAATTCGGTCTGACGCACTATGGAATGATGGACAAAAACAACGGCATCATCCACGTCGTCGGACCCGAGAAGGGACTTTCCCTGCCCGGTATGACCATCGTGTGCGGTGACTCCCACACCTCCACTCACGGGGCGATGGGCGCCGTTGCATTCGGTATCGGAACGAGCGAAGTGGAAATGGTGCTGGCCAGCCAGTGCATCCTTCAGCAGAAGCCCAAATCAATGAGCATCCGCGTGGAAGGGGAGTTGGGCAAAGGCGTGACTGCCAAAGACCTGGCCCTCTATCTGATGAGCAAACTCACCACCAGCGGCGCGACGGGTTATTTTGTCGAGTATCGCGGCAGCGCGGTCCGCAGCCTTTCGATGGAAGGCCGTCTGACCCTGTGCAACCTCTCGATCGAGATGGGCGCGCGCGGCGGTTTCGTCGCCCCCGACGAGACGACTTTTGCCTACCTCAAGGGCCGCGAATATGCGCCGAAGGGAGAAGCCTGGGACAAGGCGGTTGCCTATTGGAAGACCCTGAAGAGCGGCGAAGATGCCGTTTTCGACAAGGAACTGGTTTTTGACGCGGCCGATGTCAAGCCGATGATTACCTACGGGACTAACCCTGGTATGGGTATGGCCATCGACGCCAACATCCCCGCTCTTGACAGCATTCCGGCGGAGCAACGCCCCGGTTTCCAGAAAGCGATGAACTATATGGGCTTCGAAGCCGGTCAGAAATTGCTGGGCCACCCGGTGGATTATGTCTTCCTGGGCGCCTGCACCAACGGCCGTATCGAGGACTTCCGCGCCTTCGCTTCTATCGTGAAAGGCCGCAAGAAAGCCGCGAACATTACTGCCTGGCTCGTGCCCGGCTCTTGGATGGTCAAGCAACAGATTGAAGACGAAGGGTTGGACAAAGTGTTGGAAGAGGCCGGTTTTGCCGTCCGCCAGCCCGGTTGTTCCGCCTGTCTGGCGATGAACGACGACAAGATTCCTGCCGGGAAATATGCCGTCTCCACCAGCAACCGCAACTTCGAAGGCCGTCAGGGACCCGGTTCCCGCACCTTGCTCGCCAGCCCGCTTACGGCGGCGGCTGCCGCGGTCACGGGAGTCATCACCGATCCGAGAACCTTGTTGTAAATCCTTGGCGCTATGAAACAGAAATTTGATATCATAGAAAGCACTTGTGTTCCTCTCCCTTTGGAGAATGTGGATACGGACCAGATTATTCCCGCCCGTTTCTTGAAAGCGGTGACGCGGGATGAGAAGTTCTTCGGCGACAACCTTTTCCGTGACTGGCGTTACAACGCCGACGGCACGCCCAAGAAGGATTTCGTGCTCAACGACCCCCGTTACAGCGGTTGCATCCTCGTCGCCGGCAAGAATTTCGGCAGCGGCTCTTCCCGCGAACACGCGGCCTGGGCCATCGCCGGTTATGGTTTCCGCGTGGTGATTTCCAGTTTCTTCGCGGATATCCACAAGAACAACGAGTTGAACAACTTCGTGCTGCCCGTGGTGGTGAGCGAGGAGTTCCTTGCCGAACTTTTCGCGTCGATTGCCAAGGATGCGCAGACGAAGGTGAAGGTGGATGTGCCCGCCCAGACCGTGACCAACCTGGCCACCGGCCGCAGCGAGCATTTCGAACTCAACGCCTATAAAAAATATTGTCTGATGAACGCCCTGGACGATATCGATTATCTCCTGGAGCAGAAAGACAAGATTGAAAAATACGAACAGAGCCGATGATAGAATTGATGGATACCACCCTGCGGGACGGGGAACAGACGGCGGGTGTTTCGTTCAATGTCAGTGAGAAACTGGCCATTGCGGGACTCCTGCTGGAAGAGTTGCACGTCGACCGCATCGAGGTGGCTTCCGCCCGCGTTTCCAAAGGGGAAGAAAAGGCCTTCGCGCAAATCTGCGCCTGGGCCGCTTCGAAAGGTTATCTGGACCGTGTCGAAGCCCTCGGATTCGTGGATGACGGCATTTCCGTCGACTGGATTTCTTCCTGTGGCGGAAAAGTGATGAATATCCTCGCCAAGGGCTCCCTGCGTCATTTGGAGACCCAACTCCGCAAGACCCCGGCGCAACATTTCGAGGATATCAAGCGTGTCATCGCCAAGGCTGCCGCCAAAGGGATTCGCTGCAACCTCTATCTCGAGGACTGGTCCAACGGCATCGTCAATTCGCCGGACTATGTGTTCGCGATGGTGGATGCCTTGAAAGACAGCGGCATCGTCCGCTTTATGTTGCCCGACACCCTCGGCGTGCTCAACCCGTGGAAGACGGCGGAACTTTGCGCCCAGATGCGCAAGCGTTATCCGTCCCTGCATTTTGATTTCCACGCCCACAACGACTACGATTTGTCGGTCGCCAATACGTTGGCGGCGGTCGGCGCGGGAATGAACGCCGTGCATACGACGGTCAACGGTCTCGGCGAGCGCTGCGGCAACGCCCCGTTGGCGAGCGTGGTGGCTGCCATCCACGACCAGACGGACGAGCGTACGAACATTGATGAGAAGCAACTCATCCACGTCAGCAACTATGTGGCGAGCATTTCCGGCATCCGCATCCCGGGCAACAAGCCGGTGGTGGGGGAGAATGTCTTCACCCAGAGCAGCGGTGTACACGCGGACGGGGACAACAAGGGCAATCTTTACGCGAACGCCCTGCTGCCCCAGCGTTTCGGCAGCGAACGGACCTACGCCCTCGGCAAGACCAGCGGCAAGGCCAACATCGTCAAGAATCTCGACAAACTGGGCATCAGCCTGACCCCCGAACAGGTCAAACTGGTCACCCACTGGTCACCCAGCGTGTGGTGGAACTCGGCGACAAAAAGGAGACGGTGACGGCGGAGGACCTTCCGTTCATCATCGCGGATGTGCTCAAGGGCGACACCGGCGCGAAAAAAGACAATATCCACGTCGTCAATTATTCTTTGCAACTGGCCAAGGGAATGAAACCTGTGGCGAGTGTCAAGATTAAAATTCACGGCAAGGAATATGAGTCGACGGCGCCCGGCGACGGTCAGTACGACGCTTTTATGAAGGCGCTCTGGCATATCTACGAGTCTCTCGGAATGACGCATCCCGTGCTTGCCGACTACCAGGTCAGCATTCCTCCGGGAGGCCGTAGCGACGCATTGGTGCAGACGACCATCACCTGGAATACGGAGAACGGGCACTTCAAGACGCGCGGCATCGACTCCGACCAGACGGAAGCGGCCATCAAAGCCACCGTCAAGATGCTTAATATTATGGATAATATTATTAAGTAAGGTAAAAAATGATAAATAGATAGACATATGAAACTCAAAATTGCAAAATTGCCGGGTGACGGCATCGGCCCCGAGGTGGTCGAGCAGGCCGTCAAAGTGGTGGACGCCGTGGCCAAGAAGTTCGGTCACGAGATCGAATACAGCTTTGCGTACGTAGGCGCGTGCGCGATTGATAAATATGGTGACGCCTATCCCGAGGAGACCCACAAGGTCTGTATGGAAAGCGATGCGGTGCTTTTCGGCGCCGTGGGCGATCCCCGTTACGACAACGACCCCACCGCCAAGGTGCGTCCCGAACAGGGTCTGCTGGCGATGCGCAAGAAATTGGGTTTGTATGCCAACCTGCGTCCCGTGGAGACCTTCAAGAGCCTGGTTCACAAGAGCCCGCTCAAGGAAGAACTCGTGGACGGCGCCGATTTCCTCTGCCTGCGTGAATTGACGGGCGGTATGTATTTCGGCGAGAAAGGCCGCCGCGACAACGGTGACACCGCCTTCGACACCAACCTGTATCATCGCTATGAGGTGGAACGCATCCTCAAACTCGGATATGAATACGCCCGCCGCCGTCGCAAACATCTGACGGTCGTGGACAAAGCCAATGTGCTGGAGTCTTCCCGCCTGTGGCGACAGATCGCCCAGGAAATGGCTCCGCAGTATCCCGATGTGACCACCGACTATATGTATGTGGACAACGCTGCGATGAAACTCATCACCGGTCCCAAGTTCTTCGACGTTCTCGTGACCGAAAACACCTTCGGCGACATCCTGACCGACGAGGCGAGCTGCGTGAGCGGTTCGATGGGTCTGTTGGCTTCCGCTTCCATCGGCGAGCACACGGGTGTGTACGAGCCGATTCACGGTTCCTATCCCCAGGCCGCCGGCAAGAACATCGCCAACCCGCTGGCGACCATCCTGTCCGCTGCGATGATGTTCGAATACGCTTTCGGTCTGATGGAAGAAGGCAAGGCCATCCGCAAGGCCGTCGCGCTTTCCATCGACAAGGGTATCGTGACCGAGGACCTCGCCGGAGACGGCAAGAAATACAGCACGTCCGAAGTGGGCGACTGGGTGGCCGCGAATATTTAATGGCCGCTTCTGAGGCATTCATTAAGAATTGATTAAAATTAGATATTATGGCAGAGTTAAATTGGGACGATTTGGCTTTCAGATATCGGAAAGCGAATGTCATTATCGTGAGTACTTACAAGGACGGACAGTGGTCCGCCCCTGTGGCCACCAAGGATTTTGATTTCCATTTCAGCGCCTTCGCCGGCGTATTCCACTATGCCAACGCCTGCTTCGAGGGTTTGAAGGCCTTCCGCGGCGTGGACGGCAAGGTCCGTTTGTTCCGTCCGGATGAGAACGCCAAGCGCATCCAGCGCAGCGCGGCTCACTTGGATATGGCGGCCCCGAGCGAGGAAATGTTCCTCGAAATGTGCCTGATGTGCGTAAAGGAGAACTTGGATTTCCTCCCTCCTTACGGCCACAACGCTTCGATGTACCTGCGTCCCGTGTTGGTCGGTTGCAATCCCCAGTTAGGTATCGCTTCCTCCACCGAGGTGACTTTCGCCGTGCTCGGCGCCCCCGTGGGCACCTATTCCGGCGCCAAGGGTCTGACCCCCGGTACGGCGGTGCTTTCCCGCAACTACGACCGCGCCGCTCCCCACGGAACCGGCAGTTACAAGATTGCGGCCAACTACGCCACCTCTTTGCATCCGTACAACCTCGCCCACAAACTGGGATATCGTGAACTGTTGTTCCTCGACCCCGCCACCCATACCAAGATCGATGAATTCGGTTCTTCTAACTTCTTGGCCATCAAGGGGAATACCTACGTGACCCCGCTTTCCGACTCCGTGCTTCCTTCCATCACCAACAAGACCTTGCAGGCGGTGGCCCAGGATTTCGGTTTGAAAGTCGAAAAACGCATTGTGCCTGTGGAAGAACTCGCGGAATTCGAGGAGGTGAACGCCTGCGGTACGGCGGTGGTGATCACCCCGATTTGTTCGTTGGATGACAAGCCGACCCTCGAAGGCGATACCGTTACCAAGACCTACCGTTTCGGTTCTCCCGAGCATTGCGGTCCGGTCAGCGAGAAACTCTACAACCGCATCCGGGGCATCCAGGACGGACTCGAGGAGGACACCCATAACTGGTGTGTGTTTCTATAATATGAAATACCAATCTCATCGCTTCCAATGAACATATCACTTATCCAAAGCGACATCGCGTGGGCCGATCCCCAAACCAACCGGGACCGGCTTTCGCAGGTTTTTACGCGTCTTCCGAAAAGCGACCTGGTGGTCCTGCCCGAAATGTTTTCCACGGGTTTTGCGACCGCACCGGCCGGCATTGCGGAAAAGGGGACGGAAAGCCTCGATTGGATGCGGGAGATGGCCGTCCGCTACGATTGCGCCGTAGCCGGCAGTCTGGCTTTGGAACGGGACGGACGCTACTACAATCATTTTGCCTTCGTCACGCCGGAAGGGGAGGTCGCTTCCTACAACAAGCGTCATCTCTTTACCTTCGGCGGTGAGGACAAAAAATTCACGGCGGGCAGCGAGCGCGTCATCGTCTCTTGGCGAGGCGTGCGTTTTCTGCTTTCCGTCTGCTACGACCTGCGTTTCCCTGTATTCTTGCGTAACCGGGGCGATTATGATGTCTTGCTTTGCGTGGCATCCTGGCCGGCGGTGCGCCGTTATCCCTGGGATACCCTGCTGCGGGCCCGCTCCATCGAGAACCAATGCTATGTGGCGGCGGTCAACCGGGTGGGCGACGACCCCGCCTTGCATTACAGCGGCGGAAGCGTCCTGCTGGATTGGCTGGGCCAGCCGATGGCTCAGGTTCCCGATGAAACCGAAGGTTTTGTCAGCGGAGAGATTACTCCCGAAGCTTTGCGCGCGGCCGCCGCGAAATTCCCGGTGCTCAGCGATGCGGACGATTTTATGTTAAAATGATTTGAAAGAAATAATGGAGAAGAAACTTTTACTCGGTGATGAGGCGTTGGCGCTGGGCGCCATCGATGCCGGTCTGTCCGGTGTGTACGCCTATCCCGGAACCCCTTCCACGGAGATTACGGAGTTCATTCAGGCTCATCCTGTGGCCCGTGAACGCGGCATCCACAGCCGTTGGTGCACCAATGAGAAGACCGCGATGGAAGCGGCGCTCGGTATGTCCTACGCGGGCAAACGGGCGCTCGTTTGTATGAAACACGTGGGAATGAATGTCTGCGCGGATGCGTTTGTCAACTCGGCTGTGACCGGTGTCAACGGCGGTATCGTCGTCGTGGCGGCGGATGACCCTTCGATGCATTCTTCCCAGAATGAGCAGGACTCGCGCTTCTATGCGAAGTTTGCGATGGTGCCCGTTTTCGAGCCCTCCACCCAGCAGGAAGTCTACGATATGATGTCCGACGCTTTCGCCCTTTCCGAGAAAATGGGTCTGCCGGTCGTGATGCGTATGGTCACGCGTCTGGCCCATTCCCGGGCCGCCGTCGCCGTCGCTTCCGAAGCGGCGGCTCCCAATGCCTTGAATCCTTCCGAGGACAAAGGCTGGGTGTTGCTGCCGGGCATCGCGCGTCGTCAGTATGTCAAGTTGATTGACAAGCAGAGCGCGTTGGTGGAAGCCGCTGAAAAGTCTTCCTACAACAAATTGGTGGAGACGGGTTCGGATTCTCCGATGCAGATTGTGGCCTGCGGTATCGCTTGGAACTATGTGATGGAGGCCCTGCAGCGCAGCGGCAAGTCCGCCCGTGTGCTGAAAGTGTCCCAGTATCCCTTGCCGGCGGCTCAGTTGAAAGCCCTGGACGAGCAGGGTGGGAAAGTGCTGGTGGTCGAAGACGGCCAACCGGTCGTGGAAGAATTGCTGCACGCCCAACTCTCCGATAAATGTACGGTCTGTGGCCGTCTGACAGGGGAGTTGCCCCGTACCGGCGAACTGACTCCCGACAATGTGGCGGCCGCGCTGGGCGTGGAAATGCCCGCCGGTCTGCCTGCCAGTGATATTCTGGCCGCCCGTCCGCCCCAACTTTGCCCGGGTTGCGGACACCGCGATGTCTATACGGCGCTCAACAAAGTGATGGAAGAGTA